>JBIQLF010000041.1:0-25494 GCA_044464585.1 Thermomicrobia bacterium | reverse complement strand
CGGCCGTTGCTCCACAGACAGGATGAGTCGGGCATTGCCAGAAACCAAGCGAGTCACATGGTCACCCTGGCGAACGCCAGCCTGTCGGCAACGGTGTTCGGATCGACGGTGCTGCCGGTGAACTCATTCCATCATCAGGCGCTGGCAACCCCAGCGGCCGCTCTCCAGATAGAAGGCACCACCAGCGACGGGGTGATCGAGGCAGTCTCGCTCCCCTCCTGTTCGTTCGTGCTGGGGGTGCAATGGCACCCGGAAATGCTCTTCACATCCATCCCGGACCAGCTCAAACCATTCGAAGCGTTGGTCGCGGCTGCAATCGTCAACACTCCGGCCGTTGTGGGGGTGTAGCCCTGGGCATCTCCCGTGGGAACCGCTCGATCGAAGTGGGGACGGGCGGCCAGTTGGCCGCCCGTCCCCATTGCCCGTGGCTTCAGGAGGCTTCCTGGCGCAGACCGATCGGATTCCCATTCGGATCTGCCAGAACGGCAATGGTCAACCCGCCCCCCACTTCTGTCGGGGCTTTGGTGACCGTTGCGCCGGTGGCGACGAGCGATTCGATCATTCCATTCAGATCGGCGACGTCCCAATAGGGCAAGGGGCCACCACCGGGATTGCTTGGGTCGATACCAATCTCCCCCTGATCGGTATGGAAACCAATGTAATAGGGAGAATCGACATAGGGCTCGATTCCGAGCAGCGTCGAGTAGGTCGCCTTGACCGCTGATTGGTCCGAGGCCGGCACGACGATGATCGCGGGAAATGACATGATGCGCTGATTCCTTCCTGTACGATGATCGAATACGATCCGTGTTCCGAAAAGCACCCTTGGCCAGGGTTCATGAATACGACGATATGTAGAAGGGATATGTGACCGAATGACGGCCGGGCAACAGGTGGTCGATCGATTCGAGCTGGAGCGACCGCGCCTGCGAGCAATCGCAACCCGCATTCTCGGTTCCGCGGTCGAAGCCGACGATGCCGTGCAGGAAGCCTGGTTCCGGCTCGTGCGCGCGAACAATGCCGAAATCGACAATCTCGGCGCCTGGCTGACCGTGGCGGTCTCTCGAATTTCACTCGATCAGGTTCGCACCCGCACGCGGCGCCGAGAAGAACCACTCGAATCCATCGCCGCCATTGCGCCGCAGGAATCGGGGTCGATCGAATCCGGGGTGATCTTCGAGGAGGCGGTATCCGAGGCGCTCGCTCATGCGCTCGAGCGCCTCTCGCCGCTCGAAGCGGTCGCGTTCATTCTCCACGATCTCTTTCGGGTGCCATTCGACGAGATCGGAGCGATGATCGAACGCACCCCTGCGGCCACCCGCAAACTGGCCAGCCGTGCCCGGACGAAAGTCGCGGCCGAAAGCGGCATCGATCCTGGTGCCTTCGGTGCCCACCGGGATATCGTCGATGCCTTCATGACCGCGGCGCGAACCGGGGATCTGAGCGTATTGCTGTCGTTGCTGGCCCCGAATGCCCGGCTGCACGCCGATGCCACCGCCAGACGCCTTGGGGTCCAGCCAGAATTGCACGGGGCAACGGAGATTGCTGGATTCTTCGATGGAAAAGCGCAGGTGGCACGTATCGTCTGGTTCGATGGGTCGCCGGGAGCGGCCTGGGCGCCGGCTCAGCAGATCAAGGTCGCCTTCACCTTTCGGTTCCGGGAGGACGGTCTGATCGAAGAGATCGGATTGCGGTCCGATCCCGACTGGCTGGAGTCGACCGATATCGAGATCGAACCGCGGCCCCTGCGCAAAGACGCCAGAGGTTGAACACCTCCGGCGTCTCGAATGGCATTAGTTCTTGGCGGCGGCCAGCTCCTCCGACCGGGTGGTCTTGGCTGGCTTTCCGCCGGTCAAGAGCGGTTTGCGGTTCTTGTTGAACTTTGGCGGCATCACCGCCTCGAGCACATCGTCCATCGTCTTGACCGGGATGAAGGTCATCTTTTCCTTCAACTCGTCCGGAACATCATCCAGATCGACTTCGTTGCGATACGGCAAGACGAACCGAGTCAGGCCAGCGCGGCTGGCGGCCAGCGATTTCTCCTTGATGCCACCAACCGGGAGCACTTGCCCGCGCAAGGTGATTTCTCCAGTCATCGCCACATCGTCCAGCACCGGGGTGCCGGTCAGCAACGAAATGATCGACGTGGTCATAGCCACCCCCGCGGATGGTCCGTCCTTCGGCACCGCGCCGGCTGGAACGTGGATGTGGATATCCGAATTCTGGAAGAACTCCGGATCGATCTTCAGATCGGCGGCCCGGGAGCGCACGAACGACAGCGCCGCATGCGCCGATTCCTTCATGACATCACCCAACTGGCCAGTGACCTGCAACGATCCCTTGCCCGGCATGCGAGTCGCTTCCAGGAACATGATGTCCCCGCCAACGCCCGACACGCCAACTCCGATGGCGACACCCGGCTGGCTGGTGCGCGCGGCGAGTTCCTCATAGAAGAAGCGGGGCCGGCCCAGCGCATCGCGCACCTGTTCGATCATCACGTCGGCTGGCGCTTCCTTGCCTTCGGCAACTTTGGTCGCGATCTTGCGAGCAACCGAACCAATCTCCCGCTCCAGGGAGCGGACCCCAGCTTCGCGGGTGTAATGCTGGATGATCTGCAACAGCGCTTCATCGGTCCACGCGATTTCAAGGTTGCCCAGCCCATTGGCTTTCATCTGCTTCGGCACGAGATACCGGCGCGCGATATTCAGCTTGTCCAGATCGGTATAACCGGCAAGCGTGATGATCTCCATCCGGTCGCGCAGCGGCGCCGGAATCTGATCGAGCATGTTTGCCGTAGCGATGAACATGACCTTCGACAGATCGAACGCCACATCGAGATAGTGATCGCGGAATGTGTTGTTCTGCTCCGGATCCAGCACTTCCAGCAAAGCGGACGACGGATCGCCGCGCCAGTCGGCGCCGAGTTTGTCGACTTCGTCCAGTACGAAAACTGGATCGTTGGTGCCCGCACGCCGAATCGCCTGAATGATGCGGCCCGGCATGGCGCCCACGTAGGTGCGCCGGTGACCGCGGATCTCGGCCTCGTCGCGCACGCCACCGAGGGACATACGGGTCAGCTCGCGACCGAGCGCCCGTGCAATCGACTGCGCCAGGCTGGTCTTGCCGACGCCCGGAGGCCCAACGAAGCAGAGGATCGGCTCCCGGTTCAGGGAAAGACCCGCGTCCTCGATAGCATCGTCCTCACCCTCGTGCTCGGCGCGGAAGGCGGCCAGTTGGTCCTGCTTGAGCTTGCGCACCGCCAGATATTCCAGGATGCGGTCTTTGACCTTTTCGAGATCGTAATGATCCTCGTCCAGGATGTGCCGCGCGCTGGCAATATCGATTTCGCCCTCAGTGCTCTTGTTCCATGGGAGCGCGGTCAACCAATCGAGATAGGTTTTGATGACGCCATATTCGGCGGCGGCCGGCGGCAGCTTGCTCAACCGGTCGAGCTCGCGATTCGCCTCGCGTTCGGCTTCTTCCGGCATCCCGGCGTCTTCGACTTTCTGCCGAAGCTCGGTGATCTCGGCTTCGGTTTCGCTCTCCTCACCGAGTTCGCGACGGATCGCCTTCATCTGCTCGCGCAGGTAATACTCCCGCTGCGATTTGCCCAGCTCTTCCTGCACCTCGGATTGCAGTCGCTTGCCGAGCTCCAGAACATCGAGTTCCTTGGTGATGAACTGGTTCAGATAGGCTAGTTTGTCCTGCAGGGTGTCGATCTCGAGCAGCTTCTGGCGCTCTTCCGGCTCCATGCGAAGATTGCTGGCGACCATATAGGCCAGGTGCTGGGGATCGTCGATATTGAGCGCGGCGGTCACCAGCTCGTCCGGCAGATGCGGAACGAGCTCCACCAGCCGCTGGAACAGCTCCAGGGTATTGCGGCTGAGCGCTTGCACCTCGGCCGAATCGGTCTGATCCTCGGGCAAGCGGCGCACCTTGGCAACCAGATAGGGCTCTTCAGCCACCCAGTCGATGACCTGCATCCGCTCATTGCCCTGAATGGCGAGCCGGACGCTGCCATCGGGAACGCGCATCATCTGCAGAATGGTGCCGATGACACCGATCTGATGTACCTCGCCCGGTCCGGCGCCTTCCTGCTCGGCATCGTGCTGCAGAACCACGCCAACGGATCGATCACCCGACATGACCTCATCGATCAGTCGTAGCGAGCGCGCCTGGGCGGCAGCCAGCGGGACGACAGTTTGGGGGAATACAACGGTACCCCGCAGTGGAAGGATTGGCAGCACGATTTCCTGCGAATCGACAGGCGTTCCGCTGGAGCCCGCTGGGCCCAATTCGATCACTTCCGGGACCGCATCCATCACGGCTCGGTCTTTCACATTCTTGTCCTTGTCTTTTTTCGGTTTCTTTTCGTTCTTCGACTTACCCACGCTCTACTCCTGACCCTCCACCACGGCAGGGACATCGCCCCGTCGCGGCACGATCGTGCGCGAACGGGCACGCGGAAGCTCGATACGCAAGAGGCCGTTGGTGTAGTCGGCAACGGCCGATTCCAGATCGACTGGAAACGGCAGATAGATATCGGCCGCGAATTCCCCGTAGGGAATCCCAATCTCGCGGAAGCGACGTTTCATTCCCGATTGCGGATCGGTGCGACTGCCTCGAATGGTGACCAGCTCACTGTCCGCAATGATGTTCAGATCGCTTTCGTTCACCCCGGCAATCTCGGCCAGGATGACGAGCGAACGCTCGGTCTCATAGACCTCGATCGGCGGGCGCCAGCCTTCCCGGGTTTGCGCCGGGTAGCGGGGCCGGGCCGGAAACAACGCCCGAAAAACTTCTTCCATCTCCTGCTGGAGACGCTGGGGGTTGCGCGGAGCGGTCCGGCGAACCACAACTACCATCGATTTCGTCCTCCTCTTCGACTGACATGGCTGCTGGGTGAGGAACGGGAAGACCGAGAAAGCAGAACTCCAGTCGTTCAGAACAATTCAGCCAGTGCACGCCATGACTGAAGATATTATACATGGGGCATCGGGAAGTTGCTACGATTCGTATCAACATTCGAATTACGAATCGTAAGCCGATTGTACCAGACGCCGGTTCGGGGACCCGGGAATGACCTGATCCAGACGAGATCGATCGTGTGCCGGAATCAGCTCGCCAATGCGGAACCTCCGGCCGGCACGCTGGCAAAGCATTCGACTCGAATTCGACACACGAGGGAATTCGCGGTGCTGCCCGGACCAGACCGATCCGGAGCCACCCGGGACTACGGCTTGGGAGCGAGCGCTCCGACCGTGAACTCGCTATCAGGATTCCAGAGCATCCATCCGCTGGCGCCGCCCTCCACGGTGGCGCGGATCTCGTCGCCCACCTGTTCGGGGCCATACGGCGGATCGCCCATCGTGAAATCCTGTAACCAGGGCCGGATCTTCAACACCATGCCCGGCACCTTCTCCGCGGCGGAGGCCATGGTGATCTTGAGCGTTTCATATGGCTGGGTGTTCGGTTCCTCCGTCATGCCCAGCGGACCGGAGGTGAAATGCGATGGATATGCCATCGGCGAGATGTAATCCACGACCCTGGTGAAATCGGCAAATCGCTGGCCGATCCCCTGATCGTCGGAAAAGATCGCAATGATGGCGAACACATCGGCGCCGGTTTTGACCCCTTGGGCGGTCAACTGATCGCGCGCCATGGACAGAAAGTCGACGATCGTGCCGACCCGCTCGTCTTCGCTATAGGTATGCTCGACGCCGAATTCCGCGATCGACAGATCTCCATCCGATGGGAATCGCACATAATCGAACTGCACCTCGTCGAATCCCATTCCGGCCGCTTCGATCCCGAGATCGATATTCGGTTGCCAGAGTTCCTGTTCGTAGGGATTGACCCAGGCGTTGCCGTTGTATCCGCGCCAGAGTTGTCCATCGGTGGTTTTGATGGCCAAATCCGGCCGGTTCTCGGCCACCACCGGATCATTGAACACAACGATCCGCGCGATGGTATAGAGCCCGGCATCCGCGAAACGCTGGACCAAACTCACCGGATCGAACGCCGGGGCGACATCGTCCGCATCGATGAAGAACTGCACATCGGTGTCGTAATAGACATTCCATTCCTTCATATCGATGACGACCGCGTTGATCTCCGTCGTCTGCGCCAGATCGATGATGCGCTGGACCGCGGCTTCGTCGTTGAGATGTCCCCCGGTCAGGTAGGCGGCTTTGATATCCAGCCGCTCCATCCGCACATCCATCGTTTCCGAAGCCGGAATCGTCTGGTCCGCATAGCCGGATGCCCAAATGCGCACATCGCTTCCAACGGGAACATTCGCCAGCTGAAAACTCCCATCCTGGTCGGTTCGGACAAAATGCTCACCGGAGAGGACCGTGGCATCCCAGATTGGCTGACCGCCAGCATCCGCGATCACTCCGCCAATCGTCAGCGCATCGGCACTGGTGGTCGTTGGGACCGCGGTCGGCGAGGCAATCGCATTGGCGGGAGCGTTGGCGAGCTGTCGCGGCGCGACCGCCGCGGCGACCGGTTCGGTGAGGGCGCCCGTTGGCTGCCCGGTGGTCGAACTCGGGGTGGCCGGTCGAAGCGCGACCTGCTGCAGCTTGTCGACATCGACTCCCGCGGTCCCATGAACCGCTTCGAAACCGGGCGCCGAAATCTCGAGCTCGACCGATTCATTTGGAAATTCGATTGCGACCGATCCATCGGCTCCGGTCGATGCCGATCCGCCGGGGAAGCTGATCTGCGCTCCGGGCAACGGCTGTCCGTTTTCCGCGCTGGTTACCTGGAATGTCACCACGCGACCAGCCGTAGCGGCCCCGTCACCCCCCCGGATCCCGAACCACCACGTGAATGCCCATGCGATCAGCGCGATGACGAGAATCGAGCTCAACCACCAACTGACGCCTTCCCAGCGGCGACGCCGGCGCGCGATTCGATACGGACCGTAGTTCGTTCGTGCGGTGCGGTCGTACAAAGTGGTTCGTTCCGAGATGAATGCATGCGCGGCCGATGAGACGGAAGCGATGGGCAATTCTACATCCGCGCTCCTGCCCAAGGCGACATGTGTTTCCGGACCCGCTTGCATATGCGCCCGCCGCAATCAATGACGGGCGCCATAAAATCCATATGTTCGGTTCGATCCGGCACGGTGGAAGCGCCTGAATGCGCATTTTCCACGAGCGCGGCGCTGGATCGTGATGCGACGACCCGCCATTGCGGAAAACAAAAGCGCGCCCGCACGGATGCAATGAATTGACACCTCCGCAACGATCCTTTGATAATCAGGAGAACGCCGGCGCTTCACTGGGAGCGCCCTCAGTGAGGCTGGTCAGGAACGGCAATCATCGTGCTCCAACGAACCGATGTCTTCGCGACGATGCGCGGCGACTTGCAACGAGTTTCCGACCGGGTCGTCGAAGCGGCTCGGGTTCCCTATCCACAAATCTCTAGCATTCTCGAAGAGATCGTGCGTTCAGGGGGTAAACGTCTCCGGCCGATGCTGGTCCTGCTGGCTGGCCGGGGCTGGAACTATGAGGAAGCGTTCGATACGCTCGTAGCGGCAGCCGCTGGCGTCGAGCTCTTGCATACCGCGTCGCTGGTCCACGATGACGCCGTCGATCATTCGGCATTCCGGCGCGGCAAACCAACGTTGAACTCGCGGGTCGATACCGCCGCGGTCATTCTGGTCGGTGATTACCTCTTTGCCCAATCGGCCATCCTCGCCGCGTCGACCAATAGCCCGCGCGTCGTGTCCGTCTTCTCGAATTCGCTCGGTGATATCTGCGACGGCCAGTTGATGGAGATGATGGACGCCCACAATCCCGAGCAGACCGAACGGCAATATCTAGCCCGTATCTATGGGAAAACCGCATCGCTCTTCGGATGCGCCGCGGAAACCGGCGCGATCATCGGCGGCGCACCGGAAGACGCCATTTCGGCTCTCCGGGGATACGGGGACGATCTCGGTCTGGCCTTCCAGATCATGGACGATGTGCTCGATCTCACCGGCGGTTCGGAAACCCTGGGTAAACCAGCCGGACATGACCTCCTGCAATCGACGATCACCTTGCCAGTTATCTATTACCTGCAGATGCTCGAAACCGGCAGCCGCCAATGGCAGGATATTCAATCGATCGTCGACCGGTCGCGCCAGGATGCGGCATTCGTGGAAAACGTCCTCGACCGAATCCGCCAGTCAGGCGCCGTGGAGCAAGCGGTCGATCGCGCCAATGACTACATCGACCGGGCCAGAAACCGCCTCGATGTCGTTCCCGATCTGGAAACTCGCGAGCTCCTCATCGAGCTGGCCGAAACCTCGGTCCGGCGAGTGTCCTGACCCAGCACTCCGGGGAACGATCGGTACTTCCGACCGTGGATCGAACCGCAGTCGCGGGCAGCGGAAACCGGACCGAACCCCCTTTACCCATCCCCGGGCTCCGGACCCAGCACTCCGGACTCTACAAGGCGACCAGGCTCGTCTCGTACATCCGGGAAAAGAGCCGGTTCCAGGTCGATTGCGTCGGGTCGATCGTACGCAGATCGGCTTCCAATTCCGACGGCATTTCCGGGGTCAGCAGAATGGTCGCCTTGCGGGTGGCATACCGCTGCGCCACCGTGCGATCGAGAAACGCGGCTTCGTGGGTTTGTCTGGGCAACAAGTCGGTCACGATCAGCAATTCCGCCAGTTCGCATCGTTGCCAGACCTGGTCCGTCACTTCGCGGGCGAACTCGAACTCCCGGCGAAGCCGCTCGTTGCCCTCCTCGGAATGCACCTTGGGAGCCAGCTCCGGCAATCCGACCTCGGTGACATAGGCCGATAGCGAAAAATCGCGCCACGGCATCATGCATGCATCGACATCGGCGCCAACATCGTCCAGCCTGCGCTCGATGAACGTCGAGATCCGTTTGCCGCGTTTGCCTTCGGCATTGAAAATGAACCACCCTTCGCCTTGGCGGAGCCGCTGCTCGAAGGCATCGAAATAGAGGCTCAGCCGGAGCAGCAGATCGCGATCCTGAACGGGCGCCTGTTCGACGAGCTCAGTTGCATCTGCCATGACGTGCCTCCTTTTCCTTCGGATTCCGAATGATTTGCGTTATGTGCTGGATGCGTGCTGGGCGATCCCCAGTCGGTCATAGAAACCGGTCATGAACGCCAGCGCATCGACTGCATTGGCAACGTGGACATTGCCTCCCTCGATCAGCCGCGATTGTCCCCGGTGCTCATCATTCGTCTGAACCTCCACCCCGAACCGCCGCCAGCCGATGAAAGCGGGATCGAGCGCGGCCGCCACGGCCATCGCATCATGGATATACGACTGGCCGGTTTCCGGATGCTCGACGCGTGAGCGAAAGAGCGCCTGGATCAAAGCCGCCGGGGCCGAATCGGAATGGCAGACCAAATCCCAGACCGCGTTCGAAACGGGCGCCTCGTGCGTGACATCGAGACCGACGGCATAGATTTCGGGGAATCCCGCGGCAAAGACCTGTTGCGCGGCCTCGGGATCGACATAGAGATTGAACTCACCATGAAAATGGGGCGCCACATTGCCGGGAGTCCAATACGCGCCGCCCATGATAACGACCTTCCGTAGGAGTCTGGGGAGATCGGGTTCGACATTCAGGGCGATCGCCAGATTGGTCAGCGGCGCAAGGCAGACGAGGGTGACATCTCCGGGCCGCGAGTGAGCGTGGCGCACGATCGATGCCGGGCCACGGAACTCACCGGGCCGGCGCGGACTGCGTGCCAGCCTGGCGCCGCCGACCCCATTGTCCCCGTGCGCATAGCCGGCGGTGAACAGATCGCGCACCAGGGGACGAGATGCCCCCTGATACACCGGTACCGTGTTCGCTCCCAGGAGATCGAGCACATCGAGGGTATTGCGCGTCGCGTTCTCGATGGTCGTATTCCCGGCCACCGTCGAGATCGAAAGCAGGTCGGCAGTGGGCGAATGCAACGCCAGCGCGATGGCGGCGGCGTCGTCGATTCCCGTATCGACATCGAGCAACAGCGGCACGCGCCCGGTCATCGCACCAGACTCCCCTGCTTCCGTCTTGCCTCGGCGCTGATCCACCCCGCAACGGGCGGAGTTTCGGTGATCTGCGATTCGGTCACCACATCGATGAACCAGGGCCGGCCATCGGCCAGCGCCTTGGCCAATGCCGGTTTCACCTGCTCCGGCTCGGTAATCTGAACTGCCTGAAAACCGAATCCATGTGCGATTCCGGCATAGTCCACGGCATCGAAATCGACAGAGAAATAGTTGTCGTCGTGATAGAGATGCTGCAGTTCCTTGATCCAGCCAAAACTGCTGTTGTTGGCATGGAGCAGGACGATCGGCAGATTCAACCGGGTGATCGTTTCGAGCTCGCCGCACGACATCCCGAAACTGCCATCGGCAGTGAATCCGACCACCGGCACATCCGGACGCGCCCGGGCAGCACCGACGACGGCCGGAATCGCATAACCGAGTCCGCCATGCGCCCGCGGAATGATCGTCGTTCGCCCAGGGCGGCGAAGCTGGTAGTGCGCTCCGAGATACGGCGTTGGGGTGCCGGGGTCGGCCACGATCAGCGTGTCGTCGGACAGCAATTCCCGCAACGCGGCAACCACCACCTGCGGTTTGATGGGCACATCGGTCTGTAGCGCCTGCCGGCGAACATCCTCCCAATACCGGTCTGCAATCGCGACCAATCCATCGATCCGCTCGCGATTGCGGCTGCCGACCGCTGCGGGATCGTCGATGGCATCGAGCAGATCGTTCAGGGTCAATCCCGCATCGCCCAGGAGTGGAACCACCAATTGGTAGTTGTTGCCGATCTCGAATGGCTCGACATCGATCTGGATGATCGCTGGCGGATCGGTCATTGCCGGCACCGACCAATGATGCGTCGTGGTGGAATCGGTGCGGCTGCCGATATAGACGATCAGGTCGGCCGCGGAAACGACATCGTTCGTATAGGCGCGCGCGCCGTTGCCCCCGACGATCCCGATCGAAACCCGGCTCGTTTCGGCAATGCTGCCCTTCCCGTTGATCGAGGTGGCAACTGGAATGTTCAGTGTTTCGGCAAAGCGGGTCAGCTCGTCCCACGCTCGTCCGGTAACGACCCCACCCCCGGCAACGATCACCGGGCGCGAGGCGCCTTCGATCGCCCGGGCAGCCCGCTCGACCAGGACCGGATCGGGCCGCATCCGCACGACGGGCACGCGTGACAGCTCGGGCACGCCGTAGACCGATCGATCGTCGGTTTCGCCTTCGAGCGAATCAGTCGGCAATGACAAATGCACCGCGCCGGGTCGCCCGACGGTGGCCATCCGGATGGCGCGGCGGGTCATTTCGGCCATCGTAGCTGACGCGTTGATCCGGGTATTCCACTTGGTCACTGGGCGGAAGAGCGCTTCCTGATCGAGCTCGGTCAATACACCGCGCTGGTGCTGCGCTACGGGCGTATCGGTGGTCATGCAGAGGAGCGGAATTGCCGACCCCTGCGCTTCGGCAACGCCGGGGACGATATAGGTCGCCCCACCCCCGCTCGGTCCCTCGCAAACACCGAGGCGGCCGGACGCGCGAGCGTATGCATCGGCCATGAACGAAGCCGACCGTTCATCGCGCGCCATGATGTGCTCGATCCGGTCGCGCCGCTGGTTGAGCGCATCGTAGAGCGCCATGCCAGTGTCGCCCGGCAAGCCAAAAATATGTTCGATACCACTGTCGACGAGGACATCGACGAGAGCCCTGGCGCCTTGCATCGGGTGGAGTAGCCGTCCTTTCTCGGAGTCGATTCTGATTCCAAGACTATAGCAAGCACCGCCGAACAACGGCGGTCCTAGTTGGAGCGCCTGCGCACCCCCAGATAGAGATCGTTGACATTCGTGCCAGACGGTCCAGTGAGGACCAATCCGCCAGCTTCCCGGAAAAAGCCGGCGCTATCGTTGTTGGTCAGGGCGGTTTCGGGATCGAGCCCAGCGGCCCGCCCCTGCTCGATCGTCTTCCGGCTGGCAATGGCTCCCGCGCTGCCGGTGGTGGCATCTTGTCCGTCGGTCGCGAGACTAGCGACGATCCAGGTCGCGTCCCCGAGCCGTTCGAGCTCCAGCGCGGCGGCCAGCGCAAATTCGGTATTGCGACCACCCTCACCATCGCCCCGAACGGTCACGGTCGCCTCGCCTCCCCCCCAGGCGACATCGATATCGCCCGGCAATTGGTCGAGGGCATGCACCCAGGCACGGCCAAGATCGGAGGCTTCTCCCTCCATTTCGGTCCAGAGGATTTCGGTGCGACATCCGGCTCGCTTCGATGCCATAACGGCGAGATCGATCGCATGGCGGTTGTCGCCAATGATCTCTACCAGATCGTTCGGATGGTCCCAATCTCCTGGAACCAAGGCGGCTTCGTCCAACGCATCCAGCACCACCGGAGCAATCGAGGCACGCAGTCCATATCGGTCGAGCACGGCCAGCGCCGCGGTTCCGGAGCTGGCCGGCGCCACGGTCGGACCACTGGCGATGATCTGTGGGTCGTTGCCGAGCACATCGGACAGAATCAATGTCACGAATCGGCCAGCGGGTGACCGTGCTCGAAAGCTGCCGCCCTTGACATCGCTGAGCGGAATGCGTACCGCGTTGAGATCATGGATCGGCGCCCCAGCGTTCAGCAGCAGTTGGGTCAACGTTGCAAAATCGTCCAGCGTCAGCGGTGGATGCGGCGCTTCGAAGAGCGCCGAGCCCCCACCGGAGATGAGCGCCAGCACGACATCGCTCCGATCGAGATGTTCGACCGCATCGATAATGGCGCGCGTGGCCTCGATTCCCGCCTGATTGGGAATGGGATGCCCGCCACGAAAGACCGTCCAGCGTTCATTCAAGGCCGATGGGTCGGGGCCCTCGACGGTCAGAACATATCCCGCGTCGAACCGGTCGCCGAGCGCATCCTGCGCTCCAGTGGCCATGGCAATGGCGGCCTTTCCAATGGCAACGACGAGCACGCGGCCACGGACCGAGATGTCGTTCTCACCAACCCGGAATCCATCCGGCTCTACTGTGAGCGCCTCCCGGGTCGCGTCGCGCGGGTCGAGCTGGGCGAGAACCTGTCGGAACCAGCCCTCGGCCATGGCGATCTCCGGTATTCCGCTCATACCGCACCTCCCTTGCGCAGCTCGGCCAGCGTTCGCTCCAGCTCTTCGGGAAGCGGGGATTCGAACAACCGGCGGCTTCCATCGGTCGATCGCAATCCGAGCTGCCAGGCATGCAGGAACTGGCGCTGGAGTCCATACGACGGCAGGTTGCCCCGGGCATAGAGGGGATCGCCCACGACCGCATGTCCGATGAACGTCAAATGCACCCGGATCTGATGGGTGCGCCCGGTCTCGATTTCGAGATCGAGCAACGTTGTCGCGTCGAAGCGATCCTCGACGGTGAAATGGGTCACCGATGGCTTGCCCGATGCGATCACCGCCATACGTTGCCGGTCGGTGGGATCGCGGCCGATCGGAGCATCGATCGTGGCTTCGTTTTCCTCGATGACCCCGTGAACGAGCGCCTTGTATCCTTTCCGAACCGAGCCATCCGCCCATTGCTCGAGCAACGACTTCTGCCCCGCGGGCGTGCGAGCGATGACGATGAGCCCGGACGTGTCCTTGTCGAGCCGGTGGACGATGCCAGGCCGGTTGGAGCCATTGATCGCGATTTCCGGATATCGATAGAGCAGGCCGTTCACCAGTGTTCCACCGGCATGCCCGGCGGCCGGATGGACCACCATCCCGGCCGGCTTGTCGATAACCGCGATATCGGCATCCTCGTAGACGACGTCGAGCGGAATGTGCTGAGGCTCGATGTCATGGACCTCGGGTTCGGGAAGAGTCAGGCAAATCGTCTGGCCCGCCGTCACCTTGAATGTGCGCTTGCGGGCAATGCCGTCGACGAGGACGTGACCACCCGCGATCAGCTGCTGCAGGTAACTACGGGAAAGATCGGACAGCCTCGCGGCCAGATAGACATCCAGCCGGTCGCCAGAATCCGCATCGCCGGGTCGGAAAACGATCTGCCCGGCAGATTCCGCGTCGTCTGGAAGCGCCGCGTGGGTGGGCACGGTATCCGTCATCCGGGGATCACCTCGTCCGAATCCGAATCACGTTGTGGATCCATCAGGCTGAGTCCGATCAGAAGGAGCGCGCCTGTCGTTATCGCGGCATCGGCGATATTGAACGACGGCCAGCGACCGACCGTGATGAAATCCGTTACCGTTCCATCGCCGATGCGGTCGATCAAATTCCCGGCGGCCCCTCCCAGCACGAGCCCGCTGGCCGCGGCCCACCATCCGCCCCGGATCGCCAGGAGCACCAGCACGATAGTCAGCGGCACGAGCACCAAACCGGCCAGCACGCCGGCAAACGTCGCCTGTCCCCCCAGGAGCCCGAAGGCAATTCCGGAATTGACCGAATAACGCAGCTCGATGAAGCGTCCGGCGACCGAGATGGCCGCACGCGCCGCGCCCGGACCGATCGTATCGACGATCAGGCGTTTGCTGGCGCCATCCAGCACGACCACCGCGAGCGCGGTTGCAACCGCAAGCCCAAGCGAGCGGCTCGCGGCGGGAGCCAGGCGGCGATGATCGGTATCGGCCATATGATTCGTGACCACGGAACGGTCCGTTCGGCGACGGAATTCGCCGGAGAAGCGAAACGGCTCCGAAGAGCCATCGGTTTTGCATGGTAGCACACTCGCCTGGGCAGACCGGCGGCGGACTATACTCGGCCAGGCTTTCCCGTGGAGCGGTTTCCACTCGCGGAACGCAACGATCGAGCAGAACCCACATGTCGAGCAATCGTCCGATCCGAATCGTTATCGCCGGTGGCGGCACCGGCGGTCATGTGTTGCCGGCCCTTTCGGTCATCGAGGAGCTGGAACGGCGCAAGGTGCCCGTGGAGTTGCTCTGGATCGGCAGTCGGAATGGCGTGGAAGGTACCGAGGCCCGAGCCCGGGGCATTCCGTTCCGCGCGGTATCCACGGGCAAATTCCGCCGGTATCTCGATGCGAGAACGGTCGCCGACGCAATTCGCATGCCACTCGGCGTCCCGCAGGCGTGGTGGATCCTACGCGAATTCCGCCCCGACGTGATCTTCAGCACCGGCGGTTATGTCTCCACACCGAGTGTCGTCGGCGGAACCCGTATGGCCCCGGTGCTCAGCCACGAGCAGACAGCGGTGCTTGGTCTGGCCACCCGATTGAACGCTCGCTTCGTCGACGTGCAGGCGCTCACCTTCGATTCGTCGCTTGCCTATGTGAACGACACGAGCAAATGCGTCGTTACCGGCAATCCGGTGCGTGCATCGCTGCGAGCGGGCACGCGAGAAGGAGGACTGCGACGCTTCGGATTCCGAAGCAATCTACCCGTTCTCTATGTAACCGGCGGCGCTCGCGGTTCGTCCCCTCTGAACGAGCGCATCGAAGCGATTCTCGATGCATTGCTCCAGGAAATCCAGATTCTGCACCAGACCGGTGGGCGCACCGACAATCCCGATTTCGACCGGTTGTCCGCACGGCAGCACGCGCTGCCGCCAGCGCTGCGCGACCGGTATGTCGTCATCGAACGCATCCGCGACGAGATGGCCGATGTCTATGCCATGGCGGATCTCATGCTCGCGCGGGCGGGGGCCGGTACGGTGGCGGAGATTGCTTACCTCGGCAAAACCGCCATCCTGATTCCGCTCCCCGGAGCCGGGGGCAACGAACAGCATCGCAATGCGGAAGCGCTTGCCTCGCTCGATGGTGCGGTCGTCATCGACCAAACCGATGCATCGCCCGAGAAGTTGAAAGCGATCATCCTCGAATTGGTCTCCGACCCCGAGCGGCGGTCGATCATCGGTTCGAACGCGCGAAACGCCGGACGGCCGGACGCAGCATCCCGGCTGGCCGATCAATTGCTCGAACTGGCGCAAGCGCGACGCAGAAGCTGACACGAACCCCAGAGCGTCCGGAAGCGAACGGGATCCGCCCTAACCAACCGCTTCGTGGATTGCCTCGGCCAGGGTCGAGACCCGGGTGACCGTCAACCCGCCCGGTATTGCCTTGGTGCGCCGGCCGATCGAAGCGGGAACGATCGCGCGGTCGAACCCGAGCCGGCTCGCTTCCAGAAGACGCCGGTCGAGCTGACTGACGGACCGCACTTCGCCCGAGAGTCCGACCTCCCCAATGATGACCGTGCGCGGGTCGATCCGCGTGTCTTTAGCGGACGATGCGATCGCGGTGGCAACCGCCAAGTCGGCCGCCGGTTCGGAGATGCGCAGCCCACCGACCGCGTTCGTGTAGATGTCCTGCTCGCCCAGCTTGAGCGCCGCCCGTTTCTGCAAAACGGCCACCAGCAGTTGCAGCCTTCCCTGATCCATCCCGTTGGCGCTCCGGCGGGGCAAACCGTAGACGCTCGGCGATGTCAGCGCCTGCACCTCGACCAGAATAGGACGGCTGCCTTCGAGGGTAACGGTCACCGTCGAACCGGCCGCGTTCTCCGCTCGTTCCTGCAGAAACGCCTCGGACGGATTGCGGACCTCCTGCAAACCCGATTCGGCCATTTCGAACACCCCCACCTCGTCGGTCGAACCGAAGCGGTTCTTGACCGCGCGCAGGATGCGGAACTGCTGGAACCGCTCGCCTTCGAGATAGAGCACGGCGTCGACCATATGCTCCAACACCCGCGGTCCGGCGATATTCCCCTCTTTGGTGACATGCCCAATGATGATGACCGGCACCATGCGCGGTTTCGCCCAGCGGATCAGCTGCGCGGTCGATTCCCGCACTTGCCCCACACTTCCGGCCGAGGTTTCCAGCTCCTCGACGGTAGTTGTCTGGATCGAATCGACGATCAGAACGCGCGGATTGGTCTGTTCGGCCAGCGCGATGATCTCGTCCAGATTGGATTCGGAAACGACCAGCACATTGTCGCCCGGCACGCCGAGCCGTTCGGCCCGCAACCGGATCTGATGTGTCGATTCCTCACCGCTGGCATAGAGACTGGGCGCCGCCGCGGTGCCAAGTTGGGCAGCGGATTGCAGCACCAGCGTCGATTTGCCGATACCGGGATCGCCCCCAACCAGCACCACCGACCCGGGCACCAGCCCGCCGCCGAGTACCCGGTCGAATTCTCCGATCGAAGTCTCGATGCGTTGCGATTCGGCGGTTTCGACCTCCGAAATCCGTTGCGCTCGCATCGAGGGCGCCAGCGACGACCGGGAACCGGTCTTCTTCCCAGTCTGCGCTTTCGGTTCGATGGTTTCGACCATCGAATTCCAGCTGCTGCAGTTCGGGCAGCGGCCCAGATACGCCGGGCTGTGCGCGCCGCATTGCTGGCAAACATAGGTTGTGGAACGTTTCGCCATGCGTGGAAGTGTACCTGTGCGATCCTGAGTCTTGGGTCGTGAGTCGTGAGTCTTGAGTCGTGAGAATGATGAAGGATTGTTGCGCTAGCGGCCCGGTTCTCGCCGAGCGCGACGCGGGGGACGAATCGATTCGTCCCCCGCGAGCGATACCCGATTTCTCTCACTCGAGTCTGGGGATCTGCCCCCTAAGACTCGAGACTAGCCAACGATAGCCAGTTCCTTGACCGGCGAGAGCTTGAGCAGATCGTCTTCGACCTCGACCCGGATGGTCGTATTGGACGCATACCGGCTCTCCAGCAGTCCCTCGGCCAGTGGGTCCTCGATCAGGTTCTGAATGATGCGCCGCAGCGGACGCGCCCCATAGGTCTGATCGTAACCACGCTCGGCCAGCAGGTCCATTGCCTCGGTGCTGACTTCCAGCTCGATTTCCTGCTCGGCCAGCTGGGTGCGCACTCGGCGCAGTTCCAACTCCACGATCTCGCGGATTTGCTCGGCCGTGAGCGAATGGAAGACGATCGACGCATCGATCCGGTTCAGGAACTCTGGCCGGAACGACTGTTTCAACTGCGTCATCACCTTGTCGCGCATCAGATCGTAGTCGCGTTGCTTGGCCTTCTCGGTATCTTGCGAAAACTCGAATCCCATGCGCATCTCGCGCGAAATCTGGTCGGCGCCGACATTCGAGGTCATGATGATGATGGTGTTGCGGAAATCGACCCGGCGTCCCTTGGCATCGGACAGGTGCCCATCTTCCATGATCTGGAGGAGCATATTGAATGCTTCCGGATGCGCCTTCTCGATTTCGTCGAGCAGGATCACCGAATAGGACTTGCGGCGCACCGCTTCGGTCAACTGACCGCCCTCTTCGTAGCCGACATAGCCCGGAGGCGCGCCCACCAGCCGGGCCACCGCATGCCGCTCCATGAACTCCGACATGTCGATCTTGATCAGATGATCTTCCGAACCGAACATGAATTCGGCCAGCGCCTTGGCCAGCAGGGTCTTGCCGACCCCGGTCGGCCCCAGGAAGATGAAGGTGCCGATCGGCCGCTTCGGATCCTTGAGTCCGGCGCGAGCCCGGCGAACGGCCTTGGACATCGTCTCGATCGCTTCGTCCTGACCGATGATGCGCTGATGGAGGGCTTCCTCCATCTTGAGCAACCGCTCGGATTCCTCACCCGCGATCCGATAGACCGGAATCCCGGTCCACATCGATGCCACCTGAGCGATGTCTTCCTCGGTGACGTAGATATCTTCCTCGGCCTGCTGGTCGCGCAGCTCCTGTTCCTGATCCTCGATGCGCTCGCGGAGCTTGCGCTCCCGATCGCGCAGCTCGGCGGCTATTTCGAATTCCTGACTGTCGATCGCCGATTCGAGTTCGCGCTGCAGTGAGGAGAGACCGGCCAGGGCATCCTTGAGGGTGGGCGGAGCCACCGAACGTTGCATTCGCACGCGCGATGCCGCCTCGTCGATCAGGTCGATCGCCTTATCCGGCATGAATCGGTCGGTCACATAGCGCGCGGCCAGATTCGCCGCGGCCTTGAGTGCCTCGTCGCTGATCTTCAACCGGTGGTGTTCCTCGTAGAGCGGGCGCACCCCTTCGAGAATCTGGATCGTTTCGTCGATCGAGGGTTCTTCGACCGTCACCGGCTGGAAGCGGCGTTCGAGGGCCGCATCGCGCTCGATGTATTTGCGATATTCATCGAGTGTCGTCGCGCCGATCGTCTGCAGCTCGCCGCGCGAAAGCGCCGGTTTGAGAATATTGGCGGCATCGACCGCTCCTTCGGCGGCGCCAGCCCCAACGAGTGTATGCAGCTCATCGATGAAGATGATGCTGCCGGTCTCCTTGACCTCGCCGACGATCTTCTTCAACCGTTCTTCGAATTCGCCACGGTATTTGGTGCCCGCGACCAGCGCCCCGATATCGAGCGCCACCAGGCGTTTGCCCTGCAACCGTTCCGGCACATCGCCGGAAACGATCCGCTGGGCCAGACCTTCGACGATAGCCGTTTTGCCGACCCCCGGTTCGCCGATCAGCGCCGGATTGTTCTTGGTTCGCCGGGAGAGAATCTGCATCACCCGGTCGATCTCCATCGACCGGCCGACGAGCGGACCCAGCTTATTGTTGCGCGCGGCTTCGGTGAGATCGAATCCGAGCGCATCCATATAGGGGGTCTTTGTCTGCGATTTGGATTGCGATGCGCTGGAGCTTTGGTTGACCACCTGCATCACCTGCTGGCGAACCTTTTCCAGATTCACCCCGAGACTCTCCAACACACCTGCCGCGATCCCCTCGCCCTCGCGGACGAGACCGAGCAGCAGATGTTCGGTGCCGATATAGCTATGGTCGAGCCGGCGCGCCTCGTCGACGGCCAGCTCGATGACCTTCTTGGCCCGGGGAGTCAAACCGATTTCCCCGATGACCGCGCCTTCGCCCCGGCCGATGATGAACTCGACCGCGGAGCGGACTTTGGGCAATTGCACGCCCATGTTGGTCAATACGCGGGCTGCGACGCCCTCACCCTCACGCACCAGGCCGAGAAGGAGATGCTCAGTACCAATGTATGGATGATTGAAACGCTGGGCCTCTTCCTGGGCCAGGGAGAGAACTTTCCGCGCTCGTTCCGTAAATTTGTCGAAATTGCTTGCCATTCCCGGCTCCCTTGACGCCTCACTGCAAAACCGCCTCGGTTCTGCAGCTACGCCGATGTGCTTCTAAAGCATACGAGATACGGCGCAGAACAGACGCCTACCCTAATGGGGAGTTGTCTTTTTCGGCCCCACGCTCTATCGTCCATCGTGTTCCTCTCGTATTTCGTGCATTTTTCCAACCGGCCAACGGGCACGATCGTCAGCCCCCATGTCGTCAACCACGCCAGCATCAAGGATGAAAACGCCAATGGCCGGTGGATGTTCCCACCGGCCATTGGTTCGATTCCAATTGAACTGCCGCAGTCTAGGACTTGCCGTCCTCGGATCCCTCGACGGCCGCGACAACGGCATCTTCGGTCGAATCGTCGTCGGACAGTCCGAGTGACGCAGCCGCCGATGCGAACGCCGCCGCCATGGCCGGCTCGTCGCGCTGGTTGCTGCTGCTGGCATCGTTGATCGCCGAGACGAGGGTCTCAGGAGTCTCCTCCTCTTCTTCCTCTTCCTCGGCGGCATTGATATCGATCCCTTCGGCTTCGAGCGCCGTGGCGATATTGGCCACGATCCTGTCGCGCTCGGCCAGCGCTTCCTCACCCAGCGAAGCCGCCAGCTCTTCGTCCGGCGTATCGAGCGCGCGGCGCAGGCTCAGCCCCATGCGGCGTCGTTCCGGATCGATGCGGATGATGCGGAGCAGAAGCTCCTCGCCCTCGTGCACGACCTGCTTCGGATGCGTGATGCGCGCATCGGTCAGCTCGGAAACGTGGATGAGTCCCTCGATGCCATCGACGATGCGCGCAAACGCGCCAAAGTTGGCAAGCTGGGTGACCGTGCCGCGAACGAGCTGGCCGACTTCATAATCGGACGCAACCTGACTCCACGGTTCGGCCTGCGTGCGCTTGATGGACAGGGCGATCTTCTTTTCCTGGGCATTGATGCCAAGAACGTAGACATCGACATCCTGACCGATCTTGAGCACTTCGCTTGGGTGGCGCACTCGACTCCAGCTCAGCTCGGAGAGGTGAACCAGCCCGTCGGCGCCGCCGATATCGACGAACGCGCCGAAGTCGCAAATCGAGGAAACGCGACCCTGGCGAACTTCGCCCTCGCGCAGCTCTTCGATCAGCTTCTCCTTCATCTCGTCGCGCTTCTCTTGCATTGCCTGGCGCTCGGAGAGGATCAGCCGGTTGCGATGACGGTTGATCTCGATGACCTTGAGCGGCAGATGCGTGCCGATCATGCGAGCCATCTCGGCCTGCTTGCCGGCTTCGTCCCCACCGCGAATCTCGGTGACCTGGGATGCCGGCACGAAACCGCGCACGCCATCGAGGTTCACCAACAGGCCGCCCTTGTTGTAATTGACGACCTCGGCGTCGATGACGCCATTCTCTTCGTAGATTTCCTGCAATCGCCGCCAGGATTTTTCCTGCCGCGCCCGGTCGATGGAAACGACCGCGTGGCCTTCCTGATTCTCAGGCTGGACGACGAAGATCAGCACCGTTTCACCGATCGAAAGGGCCTGCTTCTCGTTCGAGGTGAGCGAGGAGAATTCTTTCGCCGGCACGATCCCTTCGGACTTTGATCCGATATCGACCAGAATCTCATCCCGGTCGACCCGCATGATGGTCCCGTCCATGACGTCCCCGAACTTGAGGGTCCGGTAATCATTGCTGGGATCGTTAAGGTACTTTTCCATGAGCGAGACGGGTGCCGCGGTGGCCTGCACTCCCCCTTGCTCGGTAACGTTCGAAACTTCCATACACCTTCCTTGTGACTTCACATTCGCAGGCATCGAAAAGCCGCGGGGCACAATGCGCCCGCGGACTCGCTGCCCACATTAGCAAGTATAACGCAGGATCCGGAAGGACAAAAGGGGGTACGGAGTAAAGGCAACGGGCAATAGGCAAAAGAAGATTAGCCGATTGGCCGGTCCAGGGCCCCGAACCGGCGCGCGGGACACTCGGCCCGCACTTTTGCCTATTGCCTTTTGCCTCAATCGGGCCGTTTGCCCCGTGCTACCCCAACACATCCTTCACAGCCGTGAGGCAGATGTCGATATCGTCCGCATCCACCCAGCCCATATGGCCGATGCGTATGATCGTGTCGGAGAAGTGCCCCTGACCGCCGGCAACGGTAACCCCATGCTGATCGATCAGTTGCTGAATGACCGATTTCGCCGAACGTCCCTCGGGAAGGCGCACCGCGGTGACGGTGTTCGATTCGAATCCGGGCTCGGCCACCAACTCCAGGCCGATTGCTTCGATTCCGGCGCGGGTTTGCGCGCCCAGCTCCGCATGCCGGGCATAGACATGCTCCAGCCCTTCCGCCTCGATCATCCGCGCGGCCGCGTCGAGCGCGTAATCGAGTGAGATCGGCGGCGTGGTTGGAGTGATGCCATCGCTGGCGGCATCTCGCATCGTCTTGGCATCCCAAAAGAATTTGGGGAAGCTCGATCGCTCATAGGCCGCCCAAGCCCGCGGACCGACCGCCGCGATCGCAACACCCGGCGGGCACATCCAGGCCTTTTGCGAACCGGAAAAGAGATAATCGATATCCCAGGCATCGAATTCGACGGGCAATCCCGCCGCCGCCGAAACCGCATCGACGAGGGTCAAGACCCCTCGCTCCCGCGCCACGGCGGCAAGCTCGGCGATCGGGTGGGTGACGCCGGTCGATGTTTCGTTGTGCGTCAGCAACACGGCCTTCGCCTTCGGGTGCGCATCGAGCGCGGAGACCAAGATCCCGGGATGAATGGCGCTGCCCCAGGGCAAATCGACGCGATGCGCCTCGATGCCGAATTTGTTGGCCACCATCGCGAACCGATCCCCGAAGGCGCCTGCCACCAACGAAACGACTTCATCGCCGGGCGAAAGGAAATTGGTGATCGCAATCTCCCATCCCGCCGAGCCCGACCCCGGCCAGACGAGCACATCCGACTCGGTTTGGTGAATCCGGCGCAATCGCGCCAGCATCTCCCGATAGAACGCGGTAAACTCCGCGCTCCGATGCGGAATCATCTCGCCCTGCATAGCCGCGTAGACCTGCGGGGGAACGGGGGTCGGACCGGGCAGTCGGAAATTGCTCTTCATTCGTTCGCTCCTGGAGATGGAAGGGGCGAGATACTCGCCAAAGCGGCCGGTGTATCGAACAGTATCAGCTCCGGCCGGATCCCCTGCTCGTCGATATGGACGATCCCGATTCCAAAATGCGGTCCCCAGCGCCGGTCGGTGGCCGATCCGGGGTTGAAATAGACCACGCCCCCGATTTCTTCGATCTTGGGTATGTGACTATGCCCATAGATCGCGAAATCGACCGGCTCGGGGAATGCGGTCACCACGGTCTTGCGCGCGGTCGGTCCGCCATGCCCATGGACGATTCCAAGAGACCAGGGCCCAACCGTCAAGAGAATTCGCTCGGGCAGCTCTTTCCAGAGTTCGAGCGGTTCGTTGTTGCCATATACGGCAATGACTGGCGCAACCGTCTCCAACCGGTCGAGAACCGAACGGACGACGATATCGCCCGCATGCACGATGAGATCCACCTGAAACCGGCGAAATAACTCGAGTATTTCGGACGGTAATCGGTCCGCATCGCCCGGCTGGATATGGGTGTCGGAAATGACGCCGAGCGTCAATGGCAGTCCACGCTCGATCCGCTCGATACGTCCATGTAACGGCCGGTAGGTGCGACCAGCCCGCCTGCGCACCGTCATCGTTCGTCGAGGATCGCGTAGATCACCCCGCTGATCGCGGTGGTCAGCACCGTGCCGACCATCACTCCCCAGATGCTGGCGTCGATACCCGGCACGATCGCCGCGGCCGCTCCGAATATCAGAAAATTCAAGGCGCCGGAGATGAGGCCGAAGGTCAGGCAGGAAAGCGGCGCGGTGACGAGCTCGAGCGCGGGTTTCACGAAGGCGTTCAGCAACCCAACCAGCAACCCGAACATGAGCACCGCCGGAACACTGGTGTACGTGATGATGCCGCCCTGAAAGATCTCGCCAGCGGTCAACACCGCTACGCTGGCGGCCAGCATATAGGCAACGACTCGGGCAACCATCGGGGTTAGGAGAACACCCGGGGCAACGGGCCGAAGATACCGAAGCCATCGAATTCGTGGATCGCGCGCTCATCGTCGAGCGCCTCGGGCGCACGGCCGCCGGCAACCTCGATGAGGGCATCGCGCATACGCGGCAGCAGAGCGGGCGACATCGAATCGGCGTTGTGCGACGGATGGACGAATCGCAACGACGACGCCAACTCGGCCAACCGGTTCATCGAGTCGATATAGGCAGCCAGATCGGTATCGTCCTCGTAGGCATAGAGCGGCCCCGGATAGGCTGTATCGGTAGAGAACAGCACGCCGTTCGCCTCATCGAGCAACGAGAGAAGCCCCGGCGAATGTCCAGGCGTATGAAGCGTAGCAATGACTCGGCCCCCGAGATCGAACCGTTCTCCGCCCTCCAGAAGCCGGGTTGGCGTGGAGGGACCGATCGAAATCGAATCATGTGTCCGCCCATCCGGCAAGGGACCCAAAAGCCCGCCCTCACCGAAGAATTCCGCAATCTCGACACGACCATAGTCGCGGGCCAGTCCGGGAGCTTCCAGGCGATGGATGGCGATGTCCGCGAACTCCCGGTTATTGCCGATATGGTCCCAATGGGAATGGCTGTTCACCAACTGAATCGGCCGGTCGGTCAGCGTGGCGACGGCGCGTTTCAGACTGGCGGCGCCCGTGCCGGAATCGATCAGCAAAGCCCGGTCATTGCCAACGACCAGATAGCTCAGCACCTGTTCGACCTGCAATGGCTCGAGCAGCGCGAACACACCCGGCGACGGGTTCGAGATCGCGTACCAGTCGTGAACGAGCGTTCGAGCCATCACGAAAAGGGAACCTCACATGAAAAGAGCCGGACGCACATGTGGCCGGCTCGTGGGCTATTCGATGAGCGACCGGCCGCCCCGGCCGATCGAGCGGGGTCGACTAGCTCTGGGTGCGGCGGCGACGGCGCTCGGCCTTGCGGCGCTTGGCGCGGTTCTCTTCCTGCGTGCTAATGAAACGCAGTCCGCGGCGATGCTCGCGGATCACGCCTGAGCGCTCGATCCCCTTGGTGAAACGGCGCAGAAGCTGATCGAACGATTCAGAATCGCGAAGCTCGACATGCATGCGGTGCTCGATCCCTGTCCTTTCGTAGAAAAAACCTGCCGCGAAGCAGGCGACCGCTAGTGATTCCAGCCAGAGAGTATAGCAGATTCAAGGGTGGGTCTTGGGTCTTGGGTCTTGGGCCTTGGGACCTGGGTCTTGGGTCTTGGGACCTGGGTCTTGGGACCTGAGTCATGGGTCTTTAGTCGTGGGTCTTGAGAAGGTGAAACGCGGGACCTCCGTATCCTGCTGAACCCAGCATAGGACGCGGAGGTCCCGCACGACCCCGGCCAAACCACCATTCGCACAACGCACAACTCCAGTCTCACGACCCAAGACCCAAGCCTCAGGACTCAG
>JBIQLF010000040.1:0-25866 GCA_044464585.1 Thermomicrobia bacterium | reverse complement strand
AAGACCCAAGACCCAAGACCCAAGACCCAAGACCCAAGACCCAAGACCCAAGACCAGCCTACCCCTTCGGACGCAGCGCCTGCGTCAGGCCGTCCCCGATTAGGCCGAAGGCTGCCCCGGTGATCAAAACCGCCAGACCGGGATAGGTCATCAACCGCCAGTCGCGCAGGAAGAAATCGCGCGCTTCCGACACCATCAGTCCCCATTCCGGATAGGGCGGTTGCTGCCCCAGTCCCAGGAACGAGAGCGACGACAAGAGCAGGATATTGAGCACCACATCGGCCATCGCGTAAATGATCACGATCGCCAGCACATTCGGGGTGATATGCCGCACAATCAACCGGGTGGTGCTGGCCCCGCACACCCGCGCCGCCTCCACATATTCCATCTGCTTGGCAACCAGCACCTCGCCGCGCACCAGCCGCGCATACGTCACCCACCCGACCAGCCAGATGACGAAGATCACATTCACCGGCAGAGGACCGAACCCTGGAACCTGGGTTGGGGTCGTGCCCAGCACCGCAATGATCCCGATGGCAAGCACGAGGTAGGGCAGCGCCAGGGTGAAATCGACCAGCCGCATCAGCAGCGTGTCCATCTTGCCACCATAGAATCCGGCGACCGACCCGACGAGCAACCCCACGATCACGGTCACGATGGTGCCGGCGATCGCGATGACGAAATCGGTCCGGCCCCCGTAGGCAAGCCGGGTGGCCGTATCCCGGCCGAAATTGTCGGTTCCCAATGGATGCGACCAGCTCGGTCCGGCAAAGGTCGGTTGGTCGAATGCCGGTTCGGTCGGGCTATATGGGCTGACCAGCGGACCCACGACGACGAAAAGCAGCATGAATCCCAGCACGATGAACCCAGCCATCAGCAACGGATTCCGCCAGCGGCCGGAAAAGCGCTTGGGACGAACGACCACCGGACGAACGTTGCCCACCAGCGCACTCGATGCCTCTACGCCGCCACTCATGAAAGCGTGACCCGCGGATCGAGCAAGGCATAGACGACATCGATCACCAAACTCGTCAGCAACACGATCACCCCGATCACCAGCGTCACCCCCTGGATCACCGGATAATCGCGGTCGAAGATACCGCGGATGATCAACTGGCCAATGCCTGGAATGGAGAAGATCGTCTCCATGATGGTCGTGCCGCCAATGACAAAAACGAAGATCAGCCCCAGCAGCGTGACCGACGAAAGCGACGAGTTCCGCATCACATGCCAGAGGAACACACTCCGGCTGGAAAGTCCCTTGGCCCGCGCGGTTCGCACATGATCGCTTCCCAGCGTCTCGAGAATGCTGGACCGCAGACTGCGAATGGTCAGCGCCGCAATCGCCAGCGCCAGCGAGATCGCCGGGAGAAAAAGCGAATGCAGATGACCGAAGAATCCATGCCCATACCCGGCAACGGGAAAAACCCGGTACTTCACCGCCAGTAATTGCAGCAGCATCATCCCGATCCAGTAGGTCGGCATGGCCAGCGCCGCCAGCGTGAAGATCCGCACCAGCTGATCGGGCCAGCGTTCCTGGTTCAGGGCGGCCGCCGTGGCCAGCGGCACGGTGATGAGCACCGCCAGCGCCATCGAATAGATCACGAGAAAGAGCGTCGCGCCGATCCGGTCGGCAATGACGGTCGAAACCGGTTGCTTCTTGCGAATCGACTGTCCCATATCCCCATGGAACACCAACTGGCGCATGAAATAGCCATATTGCACCAGCAGCGGCTTATCCAGCCCAAGCGATTGCTCGATCGAGGCGATCGCTTCCGGCGTCGCGCGTGGACCGAGCATCGTCGATGCCGGGTTGCCCGGAACGAGCCGAACCAGCATGAAGGTAAACAGGGTCAGCACGAACAACACGGGAATCATGGTAGCCATGCGCCGAATGATGAACGCGATCATGGAATGAATCCGGAAGGATGAGTAGACGAGCAGTCGGGGAACGACCGGTGGGATGCCCGCGCGGGCATCCCACCGGTCTCGAACGGCGATCTAGACGTCAGTACGCCAAACTTCGTACAGGCGGTAATTGCCGGTCGGAGAAATGTGGAAGTTCTGAATCGCGGACTGGACCGCCGTCGCGCCCGACGGATAGTACAGGTACACCATGTACGCGGCTTCCTGCACAAGCTTCTGGATCTCGTTGTAGATCTCCTGCCGCTTGGCTGGGTCGAACTCGGTTTGCGATGCCTTCACCAGCTCGTCGACCTTGGGATCCGAGAAATTGGCGGCGGCGGCAATCGCTCCATCCGTCCCGGCCACGAAGGCAGTGATTTCATCGGGGTCGATGATATCGGTCGTGTAATACGACTTGGACATTTGGAACGCGTGGTCGGGACCGTACACGGCGTCTAGCGCACTGGCGCCATCGAGCTGTGAGATCGTGATCTTCCCGCCAATCTCGGAAAGCATCGCCGCCACCAGTTGGGCAACCTGTGCATCGACCGAATCTCCCGCGACAACGGTCAATTCCAGGTCGAATCCGTTCTCCGCCGCCGTACCGGCCAGCAATTCCTTTGCCTTCTCGACATCGTACGAGTAGGGCGGCAGCGCGTCGTCATGCCCGCTCATCTTGGGCAGGAAGCTGTTGGCCACCTCGCCATTGCCGAAGAGCACGTTGTCGATGATCGCCTGCTTGTCGATCGCGTAGTTGATCGCCTGGCGAACATTGAGATCGTCGAGTGGCGCAACCCGCATATTGAACAAGATCTGATCGAAGCGAGCAGCCGAATCCGACACGATCTGAACATCGGGATTGGCTTTCAAACCATCGAGCTGATTGAACGGCACGCTGGTGGCGATATCGAGATCGCCGCCCTGAAATTGCAGCATGCGCGCATTCGAGTCCGGCAAGACCTTGAATGTGATTCCATCGAGATACGGCTTGCCGGTGTCCCACCAGTCTGGATTCTTTTCGAGGACGATCTCCTGGTCTTTCTCCCAGGACACGAACTTGAATGCACCGCTCCCGATCGGGTGCTGGAAGAAATCGTCTCCCCGTTCTTCCACCAATGCCTGGGGAATGATCGAAGCGCAGAACATCGCCAGGTCGGCTTCGAGCGGCGCCCATGGTTGGGAGAGATTGACGAGCACCGTCTTGTCGTCGGGCGCCTCGACGGATTCGATCGCGGTATAGATGAACCCCCAGGGACCTTCCTCCAGATTCTTGACGCGCATGAGGCTGAACACCACATCGGACGCTTTCACCGGCGACCCATCGTGGAAAACCGCATCGCGGAGATTGAAGGTGTACTGCGTTCCTGCGTCGTCGGCTGACCAGGACTCGGCCAGCCCCGGCTCGACCGCACTGCCGTCGGCGTTGGCGCGCACGAGCTGGTCATAGAACAGCAGCATCGTCCAGATCGCCATATTGTCGACTGGGATCGGCGGGTCGAAGGAGGTGGCATCGGAATCGGCCATGCTCATCGTAATCGTGCCACCCAGGACCGGCTCGGCATCCTGCGCATGGGCAAGAGAAGTGGGAGCAACGCGCGGCGCCAACCCAGCCGCGGCCAGACCGGCGCCTCCCAGCGCTCCCATCTTGATCAACGATCGGCGGCTCGCCCGCCACTCCGCCCATTGGCGCTCGGCCAATTGCGAATCACGCAGCTGAACGCGTGTCTTGATCGGTGGTTCGAACGGCATCGGGACGAGACTCCTCCGCGTATTGACGGCTGCGGTCATCGGAGATCGAACTCCACTTCGGTACCGGAGCCTGACCAAATCTGGCGCCCCGGGAACGCACGGTTTCGCCGACACGGGCACCGTGCTTTCTCTCAGGAACGAACGTGATGGTAGCGCAGCGCGTTCATTTCTTACAACGAGCCGTCGAATCGGAGATGGCCATATCGCCCGATCGAATCGACCGCTCCATCCAGACCATATCCCGCAACGGGATCCCGTTCTCCTCTATTTCGTCCGGATATCCCCGCTCCGGTGAAAAGAAATCGCGCTCGATCTTCCAGAGCCGGAATCCGGCCTTTTGATAAAAGGCCAACTGCCCGATCCCCGAGTTTCCGGTGCCCACCACCACCCGAGTGAATCGTTTCCGCGTCAGGTCGTCCAACACGAGCGCCAGCATCTGTTGGCCCAATCCCCGGTTGTGCCGGTCCGGATCGACCGCCACTGCCTTCAGCTCGATCTCATCGGCTTCGAGCGGGATCGCCAGCACGATGCCGGCGGTCCGGTCCTCCAACTCGGTTACATAGAGGATGCCGTCCTGCATATACCCGCGCACCTGTTGCTCGGACTCGTCCGCCAGCAACAGCAACGGGAGATACGCCTCGCGTTCCGGGCCCGCGCCCACAATCCTTAGCCGCATCGCTTCGTTCACCCTGTCCAAAGTTGACAACCTCTCCCAGTGACGCCAGTATGACTCCATCAGCGGATGCGCCGATTCCGGCCACCCACACACCGATCGGCCACGATTCCATCCAACGAGGGACAATGCTATGGCGCTCGCAGGTCTATCCGTATTCGAACGGGGCACCCTCCCCAACTGGTTGAAGGTGCGCCAGCAGCTCTATTCGGAAGAGATCGCCGATATCGATGCCGCGGTCGCCGCTCAATTCCAGCGACCGGAAATTGCCGCGACCATCACCCCCGGTATGCGCGTCGCCATCGGCGCGGGCAGTCGCGGTATCGACCGAATCGGCCAGATCGTCAAAGCCACGGTCGATCAGGTCAAACTCCTCGGCGGGGAACCATTCGTCTTTCCGGCCATGGGCAGTCATGGCGGCGCCACGGCGGCAGGCCAGCTTGCGCTGCTCGACCATTACGGCATCAACGAACAGACCATGGGTTGCCCGATCAAGGCCTCGATGGACACCGTCGAGCTCGGAATCGTCGAAGGCGACGTGCCGGTCTATTTCGACCGGATCGCCTACGAACAGGCCGATGCGGTCATCCCGGTGGGACGAGTCAAACCTCATACCGATTTCTATGGCCCGATCGAATCGGGTCTGATGAAGATGATCGCCATCGGCATGGGCAAGCAGAAGGGCGCGGATACCTTCCATGGTCGCGGCTTCCCCGACTTCCATACCCTCATCCCGGCGGTCGGCCTCTCCACCCTCAGCCATGTCAATATCCCCTTCGGACTGGCATTGGTCGAAAACGGCTACAGCCATATGAGCATCATCGAAGCCGTGCCCGCCAAGGGTATGGTGGAACGGGAAAAGGAGCTGCTGAAACTCGCCCGCGAATGGCTCGGACGGCTCCCCGGCGAAAAGATCGATATCCTGCTGGTCGACGAAATCGGCAAGAACATCAGTGGCGACGGCGCGGATCCGAATGTGATCAATCGCGATGTTTCCGGCGAGATGCTCAAGAACGAGATCAATCCCAAACCGGAAATCCACCGGATCGTCTTCCGTGATCTCACGGTCGACACCGATGGCAACGCGACCGGGGTCGGCATGGGCGACTTCGTCCTGCGCCAGTTGGCCGACAAGCTCGATCCCGTTTCGACCTATATGAATGTCATCACTTCGAAATATCCGGGCGGCGGCCGCCTGCCGATGGTGGCCGACAACGACCGGCAGGCGATCTATCTCGCCATCGGCAGCGCCCTGCGCACCGAAGCTGAAACCGCCAGGATCGCGCGCATCAAGAACACCAAGGATGTCGAGGAATTCTGGATCAGCGAACCGCTGCTTCCGCAGATGCTCGCCTCCGGCCGGGTCGAACAGCTCACCGATCCCATGCCCTTTGCCTTCGACGCCAACGGCATGCTCGGCACATTCTAGCTCCGCTTCGTTCGGCCCCTCTCCCTCTGGGGAGAGGGGCCGGGGGTGAGGCGATCGCCGCAACGCGCCCGCCGGGCATTGCTCTCCCCGAGGCCATCCTCCATTCGTTCCCGGCGCGCACGCTCGCGAGCTACCGGACTGGGCGATGCTGACTGCTCCCCAAACTCACCCTGCCTCTGGGCCGCATGGTACAGATTGATAGAGGACCGATCGCTCGCCCACGCTGGCGGTTTTCATCCCCTCGGTCCAATCCGACCAACACCAGCTCATGGGCAACGAACTATCTGGTAGGAGGACGTCATGATTGCCCCAACGATGAAAGCCCTTCGCATCCTGGCCATAGGAACGCTTGCGCTACTGGCGTTTGCGGTTCCAGCGATGGCCGCGGACTCGACCCCGGCTATCGGCGACAAAGATCTCGGCGCGTATATCCGCGAGGGAAGCTGCGACCAACCCGGCAAGGTGATCGAAGACGTCGGCGATCTCGATCCCGATGACGACATCTGGGATCTGCTCGGCCAGGGCGAGCAAGAACCCAGGACTATCTACGGCGAAGACGAAGGTATCCGCCAATCGGTCGACGATCTGGTCGGCAGTGGTTACATCGTCACCATCCACAAGACCGACGATGCCGATGCCGACATCATTGCTTGCGGCAAGATCGAAGGCGACGTCGGCAGCGACGGAACGCTGATGATCGATCTGAAGGAAATGAACGATTCGGGGTTCATCGGTCGCGTTCATTTCGGACCGAAGCATGATGACGACGAGCAGACCGAAGTGACCACCGGGGTTTGGGAAGGCTCTTCGGCCACCCCAGAAGCCACACCCGCTGGGTGAGCCAGCGCCTTCCGAAACGGCAAGAGCAGCAACGGCCGGAGCGTACGATCGCTCCGGCCGTTGCGTGTACCCATTCGATGCGCCCGCTCGCGATCGCGTCGCCTCCGGGTTTACCCTTTTCCGCCGGCGTGATAGCGTTGAGGCGGGAAGAGGCGCCAGGGCAGCCACGTGCACACCGCAGACAGCAGGAGCAACCAATGACCGGATCAACCTTGACAACCTTGAATCGAAGAACGCTCGTCGGCTCGGGTGCGCTGGCGCTCGCGCTTGCCGGGCTGGCAACGAACGATGCCATGGCTGCCGTCTCGTTCGAGACCATAGATGGCATCGCTGGTGGAGGCACGATGCAGGCCGGGGGCGGTCCGGCGGAGTTTTCCGTCTTCGCCGCTCGTTGCGCCAGTGCAGAGAATCGCGATGGAATCGTCATCGGCGCGTTGCACTATCTCGATGTCGTCGGCAAGATCGACATCGAAAGCGTCTCCATTACCGCCTTTGGCCCGGTCGAAGGAAGCGAAACGACCACGCGGCAACTCTCCGGAGTCGCCACGATCGGTGGTGCTGGCACTCACCCGTTCGATGCCGTCCTGACCGATGGCGGTCCGATCGGCAGCGGGTCCGACCATTTCGAGCTCCGGGTCGGCGCCGACGGCGCATCGACGGTGGGCGATCCGATGTATCAGGTGCAATCGGTCGTGCAAGCGGGCAATCTGCAACGCATCGCATTTTCCGCGCCCCCCAATACCACGGGCAGTCCCACGCCAGCCGGCTGACCGGACTCTTCCGACCATTCCCTTGTATTTCGCGAGATCGCGGCGCGTCGAAGGAGCTCGGCGCGCCGCGCCGCTGGATCCAACCCGGGATTCGGCATGATGGAAATCATGACCGCACCCGGGCGATCCCGAAGCCAGGCAGAATGCAAACCATGAGGGTATCCTGACCGGGATAGCTTTTCGTCGCCAGTGCGCGCATCATCGAGCCGCCAATCCGGCATTCGAACCGGTCCCCATGTTCGACGGCCATCGAGACCGCTCCAGGCAGCGGTTCCTGCATCAGGAATGCGGTCGCTCCCGTGCGCGCATCGTTTGGCAACCATGATCGGGAAGGACATACGCGATGGATCAACGGGTTTCACGCCGGACACTCTTGCAAGGCACCGGCGCCGCGCTCGGCTCGATCGGCCTCTCGGCGCTTGCCAGCGCCGCACAATCGACGCCGATCGCGGGCGACGAGCCACTCTCACTCTGGACCGATGGCGCGGTCCGCTCCGCGCTCCTCGATTTCGTCTCCACGACCACGACCGAAGGTGATCCCGGTTATCTCGATCCCGTCGACCGCATCGCCGTTTTCGACAATGACGGAACCCTCTGGTGCGAGCAACCCGCCTACGTCCAGCTCGTCTACGCCCTGCAACAAGTCGAGCAGCTCTTCATTCAGCATCCAGAATGGGCCACCGAAGAACCATTCGCCTCGGCACTCGAAGGTAATTTGGATGCGTTGATCGCCCAGGGCGATTACGCAACGCTGACGATGATGAGCGCCAACCCGGCAGGCACCTCCACCGAGGAATACATCGCCAATGTCGCCGCCTGGCTTGCGACCGCTCGCCATCCGGAGCTCGGTCGCCGTTACACCCAATTGACCTATTCGCCTATGGTCCAATTGCTCGGCTATTTGCGGGATCACGGGTTCCAGACCTGGATCGTTTCCGGAGGCGGCCAGGAATTCATCCGCGCCTTTGCCGAACCGGCCTATGGTATTCCGCTCGACCAGATCATCGGCAGTGTCGTCGAAACCGAATTTTCCGTGCTCGACGGCCAACCGACGGTCATCCGCACCGGCAAGATTTCCTTCATCTGCGACGGTCCCGGCAAACCAGTCGGTATCGCCCATTCGGTCGGTCGCCGCCCCGCACTCGCGTTCGGCAATTCCGATGGCGATTATGAGATGCTCCAATACATCACCGCTGGCGATGGTCCCCGTATGGGCTTGCTCCTGCACCACGACGACGCCGAACGCGAATTCGCCTACGACCGCGATTCCACGTTCGGTCGTCTCGACCGTGGTCTGGACAACGCGACCGCCAATGGCTGGCATCTGGTCAGCATGCGCAACGATTTCGCGGAGGTCTTCGCGCCGGAGTGATGCGACCCCGGCACGTCAGGAGGCGAACACCTCGTGCATCCGTTGCGCCGATTTCAGTCCGGACCCCGTCAACACGACCACGGTCGTTTCATCGGGCTGAATGACACCGGCATCGAGAAAGCGATCGAGCGCGGCCACCGCAACCGCGCTCGTCGGTTCGGCGAAGAGCCCGCGTGCCGCCAGTGCTCGGGTCGCGGCGCGAATCGCCTCGTCATCGACCCCCACACCGGCGCCACCGGAACGCCGAATGGCATCGATCGCTTCCGGCAACCGCACCGGATGGGCGATCGAGGCGCCCTCGGCAATGGTTGGCGCCCGTTGTTGGTCCTCGCGCGGAAGGTGGCCGTTCAGGGTGTCGACGATGGTTGCCCAATGTTTGGGCTGGCCGACCAGCAAGCGTGGCAATCGATCGATCTGTCCAGCGCCCAGGAGCTCCTGAAAACCAACATCGCATCCGAGCACCAGACTTCCGGCTCCCGCGACCAGCACGACGTTATCTGGCGCCTTGAAGCCCAGCGATTCCCAAAGCTCATACGCAATCGTCTTGATCCCCTGCAGGAACATGGGATGCCAGTTGTGGCTGGCATAGGGAAGAACCGCCGATTGTCTGATCGCCTCGGCGGCCACCGCATCCCGCGTGCCTTCGACCAGTTCGATTTCGGCTCCATAAGCACGCGCCTGCAGGATCTTCGCCGGAGAGGTCGCGGCGGGCACGATGATCTTCGCGGCGATCCCCGCCGCCGCGGCATAGGCGGCAACCGCGGCGCCGCCGTTGCCAGAGCTGTCTTCCAGCACCCTCGTCGCCCCCAGGCTCCGCATGTGCGACATCATCACCGCAACACCCCGGTCCTTGAAGCTCGCCGTCGGCGCGAACCATTCCAGCTTGAACCGCACCGGCACACCCCGCCATTCGAGCGGAACCAGCGGGGTGCATCCCTCCCCGAGCGAAACGCGGTGACCGGGGTCGACCGGCAGGACCGCCCGGTAACGCCAGATCGACCGCTCGGCGGTATCGATCCGATCAGGAGACAACCCGGGCAACCCGCTCACCCGCAACGGCGATCCATCATCCCCACGCCAGCGCGGATCGCCGAGCGGGTAGCTCTGCCCGCCCCGGTCGATCAGCGAACCCTCAGTTCGTTCCATCACCGCGCCTCATCCATCGTTCTTGCCGCCCCCGTCCTGCTGTAGCGTCGCCATTCATGGCGACCTCTTGCCGGCCCCTCCAGACGCGAACCCCCCGTCCTGCTGTAGCGTCGCCATTCATGGCGACCCCGTCCTCCCGAATGTCGCCATGAATGGCGACGCTACAGAGCGGGAAGGCCGCCATGAACGGCGACGCTCCGGAGCGGGAAGGCCACCATCGACGGCGACGCCCCGGAAAAGAGCGGTTGCCGTGAATGGCCACGTTACGGGCGCGGCTCGCCGGGCACTCCTTCTCCGAATAGCTCCCGCATCTCCAGCTCGAACGAGTGCATCGGCGCATCCGGATACCGGGCCAGATACCGGCGCGATTGTACCCACGTCTCCAGCACATCCATGCGCTTCACGAATTGCGCTTCTGGCGTCGAACGATCCCGCAGCTCCGCCCACCGTTCGCGAAGCAGGCGCCCTCGCCCGGCAGGCAGCGTGGCCGCGAGCCGTTCGATGGCAGCATCTTCCGCGGCTTGCTTGGCCGCCGATTGCTCCGGCGATCGCACATGCCGCTGGTCCAGCAGAGCGCGGCGCTGCTCGGGATCGAGCGCCCGTACGGCATCGCGGTCATACGGCGTCGAATCGCCAACGAACGCCTCGGCCAGATCGTGTACCAGAGCGAGCTCGATCATCCGGGTCCGGTCGAGATCATCCGGAGCCAGCAACCACACCAGCAACGCCACCCCGAATGAATGATCCGCGACCGACTCGGTCTCGATATCGGGGATACCCCGATCGAGCCAGCCAGTGCGCGGAATCTCCTTCAGGCGTCCGATCGCCTCGACGAACTCGGCGGACAAACCCTCGTCAAACATTCCCCAGCTGTTGATCCAGAAATTGCAGCGCCGCCGTCCAGGCATCGGACGCTTGCGGAAATGTTTCGGCATTCGGATCGAAGGTCATGAACGCATGCCCGACTCCGGTATAGGTGATCGATTCATAATCCTTGTTGGCGGCATCGAGCGCGGCTTCGTACGTCTCCATGGTGTCCATCCCAACACCGGTATCCTGATCGCCCACGATCAGCAAGAGGGGAACGCGCAGCGATGCCACGTCGTCGATCGGTTTCTTGGCCCAGCCCTGGCGGCCAGCCGGGAAGCCATAGAAGGAAACCACGGCATCCGGACCCGCTTCGAGACTGGCGGAAAGCATGGCAAGCGTACCGCCCATGCAAAATCCGATCAGCCCCACCGGACCTTCGGCGCCATTCTGGTCGCGGATATACCGCACCGTCGCCAGAATATCTTCCAGGCAGAGGTCGAGATCGAGCGCATTCGCCCGGGCGGCCTTCGCCCCCCGGGAATCGTTCGCGGGCGCTCCCTGCCGCACGAAAAGATCGGGCAACGCGGCAAGATAGCCATCTTCGGCCAGCCGCCCGGCCATATCCTTATAGAAATCGTTGGCGCCATGGATATCATGCACGATCACGATTCCGGCTCGTTTGCCATCCCCTTCGGGTTTGGAAACATAGACCGGCAATTTCGTGTCTTCGCGTTCGATGTGGTCGAGCTGGGCTGTGGACGGCGCGCCGCCGCTGATCGGCCAGGTGATGGATTCGTGACACATCGTAATCGGCTCCTTGCTGTCGAGCGGGATTACCCCGTTCCTTGATAATAGACCCGTCGTTCGCGCTTGTCCGCGCTCGTTCAGTGCCAAGAGGAGACTCATGCTCGGATTCCCGACCACCACCGAACTGCCGAAACCGATGGGGCGGCGTCGCCGCGGTTCACCGGTCTATGCCCGCAATGGCATGGTTGCCACCGCGCATCCGCTCGCGACCGCCGCGGGACTCGAAGTGCTGGCGAACGGGGGCAATGCGGTCGATGCCGCCATCGCCGCCGCGCTGGTCGATGCGGTTACCATGCCGGCCTCCTGCGGGGTGGGCGGCGATCTGTTCGCCATCGTGTCCAAACCCGCCGCGGGCGGGGGCGCTTCCGAGCTGATCAGCGTGATCAGTTCTGGCATCAGCTCGCGCAAGGCCTCGCTCGAATTCATGCGAGAGCATTGCGAGCTCGATGGCCGCGTGCTGCCCCAAACCGGTCCGCTCTCCCCATCGGTGCCGGGATTCCCAGCCGGGATCGACGCATTGCTCGCACGCTTCGGGAGCAAACCGCTCACCGAATTGAGCAAAGCCGCCATCGGCTATGCGGCGGACGGTTTCCCGGTCACCCAGAAAGTCTCCGGCTATCTTTCGAGCGAACGCGCGCTCCTGGAGAGATATCCCGCCACGGCCGCCGTTTTTCTCCCCGGCGGCGAAGCGCCGGCTCCGGGGACCATGCTGAAGCAACCCGATCTCGCTGCCACGATCGATCAGATCGCCCGCGAAAGCTCCAAAGCGTTCTATCAGGGCTCGATTGCCAAACGAATGACCGATTGGCTCGAAGCCAACGGCGGCAAACTCTGTGCCGAAGATTTCGCCGACCACGAAGCCTGGGTCGGACCGCCAATCCAGTCGACCTATCGCGACAAGATCGTCTACCAGACCGGGCTGCCCACCCAGGGATTCATGCAGCTCGAAGCCCAGAATATCGTGGAGGGGTACGATCTGGGCGCCCTCGGCACCAGCAGCGCCGAGGGCGTGCATTATCTGGTCGAAGCACTCAAATGCTCCTTCCACGATCGGCATCTCTATGCCGCCGACACCGCATTCGCCGAGGTTCCGATGGATCGGCTCCTTTCGAAGGAATGGGCCGCCGAACGCCGCGCAACCATCGACCCGAACCGGGCATTGCTGGAATCGAAATCGACCTATCTCTACCCCAGTGACACGACCTATCTTTGCGCCATCGACGGCGAGGGATTGATGATCTCGTTGATCATCTCGATTTCCAGTGTCTGGGGCAGTGCTGTGGTCGCCGGCGACACCGGCGTGCTGCTCAACAACCGCGCCGGACATTGTTTTTCGCTCGACCCGGATCACCCGAATATCTACGCTCCGGGCAAGAAGACGATGCACACCCTCAATTGCTATCTCGTCGCCGAGGCCGATGGCACCCCGATCGTGGTCGGTGGCACCCCGGGTGGCGACAGCCAAACCCAGTGGAACCTGCAATGTCTGACTGCCCTGATCGATGAGGGCCAGGACGTGCAGGCCGCCGTCGAGGTCCCGCGCTGGTCGGTTTGGCCGGGCACCTATCCGGTCGATGTCGGACACCCCTTTCAATTGATCGTCGAGGACCAGATCGGTCAGGAAACGATCGACGGCCTGCGCGAGCGCGGGCACAATGTGGTCACCTGCGGTCCCTGGGGCCAGAGTGGTTCGGAGATGATCATCGCCCGCGATCCGGTCACCGGCGTGCTCGTCGGGGGGTGCGACCCGCGCTGTGAAGGCATCGCGGCTGGCATCTAGGCTTGGGCCCTGAGGCGTGAGCTTCGAGCACATGACGTATCGAATACGAATGCTCGCAGGGCTCAGGACCCAAGACTCAGGACTGTCGATTGCGTGCTATAACGGCGGCTGCACGTGGCGAATAAGCGAAACAGGATGGTGTTATGCCGAATCCGATGATGCAAAAATGGGCGAAGACGCTGGTGCGGTTCTCGGCGCCGGTGAAGCCGGGAGATTCCGTCTACATCACTGGGGGCGTGCAGGCCGAACCGCTCCTCCGGGCCATCTATGCCGAGGTCGTCGCGGCCGGTGGCCATCCGGTCATGGTTCCGACCTTCACCGGCATCCAGGCTTCGCTCTTCGAAAACGGCTCGGACGAGCAACTCCAGTGGATCAGCCCGGTCGAGCGCTTCATGCGCGAAACGGTCGATGTCCTCATCGTCGTGCTGGCCGACAGCAACACCCGTGCGCTCAGCGGGGTCGATCCGGCGCGCCAGGCCGTCTTTCAGGGAGCCCGGCGCGAGCTCTTCAAGACCTATATGCAACGCGATGCCGACGGCTCGCTCACATGGACGCTGACCCAATATCCTACCGACGCCTTCGCGCAGGATGCGGAGATGGCGACCGAGGATTTTGCCCGGTTCGTCTTTCAGGCGTGCATGCTCGATCGGGACGATCCCGTCGCGGCCTGGAACGAACAAGCCGCCAAACAGCAGATCCTGGTCGATTGGCTCACGGGCAAGCACCAAGTCCATCTGACCGGACCCGGCACCGATCTCAGAGTCGATGTCACCGGCCGCACCTGGATCAACTCCGATGGAAGCAAGAACTTTCCGGATGGCGAGGTCTTTACCGGTCCGGTCGAATCCGGCACCGAGGGATACGTCAGCTTCGATATGCCCGCCATCACCCATGGACGTTCGGTCGAAGGCATCCGCCTGCAATTCGAGAATGGCAAAGTGGTCGACGCAACCGCGGAAAAGAACGAGGACTTCCTCATCACCCAGCTCGATATCGACCCCGGCGCGCGCTATCTGGGCGAATTCGCCTTCGGTACCCATTTCGGTATCCAGCAATTCACCGGTCAGATCCTGTTCGATGAGAAGATCGGCGGCACGGTCCATATGGCCGTCGGCGCTGGTTACCCGGAAACCGGCAATAGCAACGAGTCAGCCGTTCATTGGGACATGATCTGCGATCTGCGTAAGGGCGGCCGGGTCGAGGTCGATGGCGAACCGTTCCTGGTCGATGGCCATTACCTCCTCTGGGAGAAATGATGCTGGCCGAATCTGCCCACTCGGATGCGTTCACCTTCACCCCGCTCGGGCGCCCGGTCGATGGCGTGGTGGTGATTCCCGGTTCCAAGAGCATCACCAACCGGGCATTGCCGATCGCGGCATTGGCCCGGGGCGAAAGCACGCTCACCGGCGCGCTCTTCAGCGATGACACTCGCTATATGGCCGGAGCTCTGAACCAACTCGGAATTCGGGTCGAATCCGACGAAGCCAGCAACGCCTTTTCGGTAACCGGGGGCGATGGCACATTTCCCGCTGCCAGCGCCGATCTCTTCATCGGCAATTCCGGCACCACGGTTCGCTTTCTAACCGCGGTGCTGGCGCTCGGACATGGCGCCTTCCGCATCGACGGCATTCCGCGGATGCGCAAACGTCCGATCCAGCCGCTCATCACGGCGCTGAACGAGCTCGGCAGTCGCGTTTCCAGTGAAGCGGGCACCGGTTGCCCGCCCGTGCGCGTCATCGCCGATGGCTTGCCCGGCGGCTCGGTGACGGTGCCCGGCGACCAAAGCAGCCAATACTTTTCCGCGCTGCTGCTCGCCGCGCCCTACGCGCGCGCGGGAGTCGAGATTCTCGTCGAAGGCGATCTCGTTTCCAAGCCCTATATGCCCATGACCGCCAGCGTGATGAACGCATTCGGGGTCGAGGTGGAACTCGACCAGATCGGCTGGAAACGGTTCGCGGTTGTTCCCGGCCAGCATTACACGGGTCGCGCCTATCAGATCGAACCGGACGCCTCCAACGCCAGCTATTTCTTCGCGGCCGCGGCAGTCACCGGCGGCCGCGTGCGGGTAGCGGGATTGGGCAGGCATTCCACCCAGGGCGATCTGAACTTCGTGCGCGTGCTCGAAGCAATGGGCGCCACGGTCACGGTCGCAGACGACCATACCGAGGTCGTCGGGCCACCGAATGGCGCTCTGCGCGGAGTCGATCTCGATCTGAACGCCATTTCCGACACCGCCCAGACGCTGGCCGCCATCGCGCCTTTTGCCTCGGGGCCGACCACATTCCGCGGGGTCGAACACGCCCGGCTGAAAGAAACCGATCGCGTGGCCGCGCTGGCAACCGAACTGCGCAAGCTTGGCCAGCAGGTCGAGGAACGTTCGGATGGGTTGACCATCGTTCCCCAACCGATCACACCCGCCGATATCGACACCTACGACGACCATCGTATGGCCATGAGCTTTGGGGTCGCGACTCTGCGCGCGCCCGGAATCCGCATCCTCGATCCTGGATGCACCGCCAAGACCTTTCCGGACTTCTTCGATCGTCTGACCGCACTGGCCACCGGATAGCGTCGTCACTGGCTACACTTGGCAACCGAATCTATCCGTCGCTACGCACCGATCGAGCCGCATGCAACCACGACCATCCGCTGATCGAACGAGTCCAGGGTCCGGAGTCCGGGGGCCGGAGAGCGCTCAAGGCGGTTTCCAATCTGGAGTCCGGGCTCCGGAGAGCGCCCTCGACCGCTCCAAGCCGGGGAGCCAGGGGCCGGAGAAGCCCCCCGGTACGCCGGCGCCAGAATTTCGGAACCCGGCCCCCTCCCGTCCCTGGCCGCGCTGGATCGCCATAGCCGCTCTCTGTCTCTTCGTGTTCTTCTTCGCGCTTTGGCAGAGCTCGGCGAACCTGCACACCTCGCCATTCCATCCCGACGAATCGCGCTGGATCAACCGGGCGGCCTATCTGGACGAATTGCGGCACCCACTGAGCAGCTTCTGGCAGGATCGCTATCTGACGCGCGCCCAGCCGCCGATGGGGTCGTACATGATCGGGCTGGGCCTGCTCCTGCAAGGGAAGGATCTCCACACCAACGGTCCGTGGGATTTCCAATACGGCTTCGAATCGGCTGTTACCTGGAACGTCTCCCACGGCAACATGCCCACCTATGACAATCTGATCGCCGCCCGGCAATGGAATATGGTGCTCGGCGCGCTCACCTGCGTCATGCTGGTGCTGATCGTCGGGATGATGGTCAACTGGCCCGGTGGCGCGATTGCCGGGCTTTTCATGGCGATCCACCCGCTCCATCTCTATCTTTCGACGCTGGCCGTCTCGGACGCGATGTTCACCACCTTCGTCGCCTTCGCGGTGCTGGCAGCCATCTGGCTGGCGCGGAATCCAACCTGGGGCCGGTCGCTCCTGCTGGCGCTTGCACTGGGCATGGGAGCCGCCACAAAGCTCAGTCCCCTGTTGATCGCGGTTGGGTGGACCGCATTTGCCATCGTGCTCTTTCTCGATCCGTGGTTGCGCTCGCGGCAACGGATCGGTCGCCTGTGGGGATTCGTTTCCCGCAAGGAGCTGGGCGCCGAACGCCGGCTTGGCTGGAAGCTGTTGGTGCAAACCGGACTGGTCGGCACATTCTTCGTGCTGGTCTATCCCTTTCTCTGGCCGGATCCGATTGGCCGCACCAGGATCATCTTCGATTTCCGCAAATACGAGATGGACAATCAGGCCGCCATTTTCCCCAATGCAGCCGTCCACGGTCCCATCGAAGCGATGCGACGAGTCTGGGTCAATCTGCAGGACACTACCTCCTCATCCGGCCGCATCATCGAATGGATCGGCAATCGACTCGGGTACGACTGGAGCAGAGCGGGGATCGATCTCCCCCTGGCGATTCCCGGCCTGGCCATCCTGGTCTATCTCGCCTGGAGAAGCGGACTTGCCAGCCCACAGATGCTCGGAATGCTGGCGATCGCGGGGCAATCGGCCGTGATTCTCGGTGCATTGGGGGTCGATTTCAATCGCTACTACGAACCGCTGGTCTTCACCGCCGCGGTGGGCGTTGGCGTGCTCACGGGTTGGCTGGCCGGTTTGGTATGGAATGCAATTCGCGCATATCGCCAAAACCCGGCACGCGCACCCTCCGCATCATCCCCGCACCCGGCTGCGCGCACCAGTCCAGCCTGACCCCCATTTGCCTATCCAGAGTGCTCGCACCGGCTGCCGATTCACAGCTGCGCGGGAATTCCGAACGCCCGCGCGACCGCCGCCGCAACCACCTGCGCCACCACCGATCCGTCGGTCAGCATCAGACTGGGATTCTGAGCGACGACATACCGTCCCAGTCGCTGCACGAGCGCCTGCCGTGAGGCATCCGCTCCGGTCGGCAGTGGCACGGTTGCGCCGAGCCAGACATAGTGCACCTGGTCGACCACATATGGTGCACATTCCGATTCGCTGGAGGAGTCGCCCTGGGGCGGCAGCTGGACCACATGCACCGTGTATCCCTGCGCCACCAGGTGCGTCGCACGTTCGTGGAGGGCATCCAGCAGCCCCTTCGAATCCAGCTCCGCGGCCGATTCGGTCACCATGACCGCCACATTGGTGCGATCGCCTACCGGACCGCCGAGCGCCGCGAGTCTGGATTGCTCGACACGATCGCTCGCCGAAATGAGCGACTGTGCCAGCTCGTCCCGGAACGCGCGCACGTGCCGGTCCGTGGGGGCCAACTCGACCGCGTATTCATAGATGCGCAACGCCGCGACGATCTCACCCGAGTCGCGCAGCAGACAACCCAACCGCCCGAGAAGTGGGGCGTTCAGCACAGAATGGCGGCGGTCTTCGGCCTCTCGCGCAACGACAGCCGCATCGACGAAATCGCCCGCCCCTGACAGCAGCCAGAATGCTGTTTCCGGTTGGTCGAGCGAACGCGCCAGCGTACTTGCCGCTCCCCACTGATGCGCTCCCCAATAACGGGCACCGCGAAGCTCGGCGGCCTTTTCCGCCCGCCCGCGTCGCTCGGGCTTCGGCGCCGGCCGCTTGGCGCTGCCGCTTGTCGCCGCCCCGGATCGGGGACCGGCCGTCAGTCCGAACAGCGGAAAGATCCGCTCCGCATCCGTAAGTGGAAGCCGATCGCGCGGTATGGCCGACGGAGTGTCGATGACATCGTCGTGCCGGTGATACATCCACATCGGCATATTGGTCAGAATCTCGACCAGCGGCATTCGCTCCCGAACCCGGTCGTGCGGGACGGAATACGGTCCTTCGACCATCGTTGCGGGCGTGAACCATGATTGGAACATACTGGTGCTCCGCAAATGCACCGAGAGCGCTCCATCGGCTTCGACCAAACCATAGGGAAAATTCAGACTCCGTTTTTCGTTTCCCATACCGCGCTGGCGCAATTGAGCGATTGCGACATCCAGCATGCCCAGGAACTGCTGGTGCAGCGAATCGTCGCTATCGAGCCTGGTCGCGCAGACAAAGCGCTTTCCCAGCACCTGCATCTGCTCCGCCAACAGCTGTTTGACTGGAGGTTCGCTGCGCGGATCGTCCTGCTTCTGGAAATACGGCCGAATCCAGGGATACAAACTGAGTCGTTCGAGAAACTCCTGCAGAAAAGGAGGATCGATCTCCCCAAAACCGATGAACCAGGCGTGCGGGAGGGGGGAGAGGTTCAGCACCGAGGGAATGCACACGCGCTCGAAGATATCGATGCGATGCCGCCAGAATGCCTCGTATTCAGGAGATTCGACCAGATGACGCCCTTTGAGATGCGTGCTCTTCGTACCGGGTCCCGCCGCCATCCGCAGATTGAATCGCGTGATCGGAAAGAACGCGACATCGCTGTTCTCGAAATCGCGCACGGGCCGGTCGTTGGCCATCCGGACCGTCAGAATTTCGACTGGATGCAATACCGCTTCCGTGGACATGGCACGCCTCGATCGGAATCCCAATCACCCAAAATCTGCACCAGCCGTGATGCACCATCCGACGTCCCGAATCGGGAGAGGGAAACCGCTCGTTTGTGCAGACAACCGGAACAATAGCACCGCAAGCGTCATTTTTCGACCGAAATCACCGCTTGGTTTTCACCGGTCGACCAACCGAGATTCGATCGCTCCGCCAGCCCGCCAGACTGGCCCGCGACCGCGGCCTGCACCGGTGCAGGCAGCCGCACCCAACAACCCGCGAAGTCGCGAAAGAGGGTCTTGCCCGGCCTCGAATTGGCGGGTTCATCCGCGCGCTGCGCGTCACGTTTTCTTCACCAACATGACGCCACCGATGGCCAGCAAGCCCCCGATCGCCTGGACCAGGGTTATCCGGTCGCCGAGCACGAGAGCCGCGATCACCAACGCCAGAAACGGCTGCAGATAGAGATAGATCAAGGTCCGCGCCGGACCGACATGCTGCACCGCCGCTTGCCAAAGCGCATTGCCCACGAACGTTCCCATGGCGGCATAGAGCAACCCGCCCCACGCCAGGGGCGGAGCCGGATGCCGCACGACCTCACCGAGCGAAGCCAAGCTCAGCGGCACGATCGACAGGACCGACATCGCCACCATCCAGCCGGTGGCGCGCATGGCCCCGTATTTTCTCACCAGCGGTTGCGGATAGATCGTGACGCCCACCCAGAACGCTGCCGATGCCAACCCCATCAGATCGCCGGTCAGCGATGTGCCTTCGCCCGCCGATCCATCGCTGACCACGACGATCACGCCCGCGAAACCGATCAGCATCGCCACGAGCGAACGCCGGTCGGGCCGATCGTGCGTGACTGCCCAGCGATAGATCGCTCCCAGCAGCGGACTGGTCGCGGAGAGGATGACCATATGCGCCACGGTTGTCCGCGATAACCCGCTGGTGAAGAGCAAAGTCGAAAAAGCGAAGAGGACGGCGCCGGCCAGCAAGAAACGCGGAATATCGGCCCGTTCGATGCCAATCGGTTTGCGCCGGAGCCCCAGGATCAGAAAGACGGCAACCGTGGCAATTACCATGCGAATCGCCATGAAGGCGAGCGGCGGGATCGTCTCCAGCGAATACTTCGTAAATGGAGCGATCGCCCCCCAGATCAAAACAGCAAGGAACGCCGTTGGACTCAGGGCCTGCGGCAAACCGCCCAGCCGCGTTCGCGGTCGCTCGACATCGACGGTGTCGTTCATCTCCCGGCCGCAACCGCCTCGCCGATGACCCGTGACGACGCGCGGACTGCCACCGTGAAGGCAAAGAGCGGACTGAAATCGTGGGTCGCCAGCATGGATGTCGCATACAGACCCGGCGCCGACGTTCGAAAGTGCGCATCCAGCACCGGGAACCCATCATCGCGATCGATCCGGTCGAGCAGATTGCCGGCCGCCAGGAGATCGACCCGCTCGATATCGGCCCGATACCCGGTCGCAAGCACCACCTGATCGACTTCGAGGGTCACGCCATCGTCCAGACGCAATTCGATTGCGCCCCCACTCTCGATTTCCGAACCCTGGATCGTGCGGAATGGGCGACTGCGCACCGATGGGGTGTCCAGCCGTGGCAGAAGCCACGGTTCCAGCTTGCTGCGTCCTTCGATCCAGAGCCGAAATGCCAGCCTGCGGCGCTCGGCCGCATCGAGCGAACGAAACCAGGACGGATGCGTGGCAATCCGTTCCACCACCGGTGAGGTCCAACTCCAGTCCGCCTGCGCAAATCGGGGCGTCCGATGCCGGTGAATGACATCGACCGATGCCGCTCCGGCCTCGTGCAGCAGCGCCGCCCACTCATACGCGCTTTGCCGCCCCCCGGCAATGGCGAACCGCTTGCCGGCGACATCGGAGAAATCGACGAAATCGACCGTATGCGTCACCTGCTCCGCAGGCAGCACCCGCCGGAGCTCATCGGGAATATGGGCGAATGGCGCGAACCCAAGCGCGAGCACCACGGCGCGCGCGTGCACCGATGCACCATCGGCAAATACCACCGCGAAGCGGCCATCGGGCAACCCGTCGAGCCGCTGGATCGAACGATCGAGCGGTTCGAGACCGCTGACCACCTCGAACCAGGTCGCATATTCGAGATACTCCGCCAAGGGAAAGGGATCGATCTGCGCTTTCGTGCGCCCGGTGGCATCGAGCCATGCTTCGATCGTATGGATACCATTCGGATCGTAATGCCAATCCCACGACGAGCGCAGATACATCCCGGTAGGCATATGGTCTCGCCAAAAGCTCATCGGCTGTCCAACGATGAGCGGATCGAGACCAAGCGAACGGGCGTACGCGGCGATACCCAGTCCATACGGCCCGGCTCCGATGACCAGCAGATCGGTCTCATCCGGAATCCCCGTAGAGGATGCGGCTCCCGATGCGTTCACCCGCGGCAGCAGTTCGTCGCGTTCGATCGGGTCGCTCATCTCCACCCCCCGTGTGTAGCTGGGAACATCATCGCGCTCGCAATCCTCGCGGGTTTCGCTCATCCGGTTCGGTCGAATCGTCCGGTTCGGTATTATCCTGCCCGGGACCGAATCCGTGGCGGATTCCTCGAACGGGAGCTATGTCCGAATTCCTCTCCAGCAATCCAGGCGCTCATGGCCGCGCCGAACGGGAAATCCGCCTGCGGCAAGGCGGAACGCTGATCCAGCCGGGCGACTCGCTCGCCCGGCGGCTCGGCGTCCGCCTGGCGCTCGCCGGCATTATCATCGTCGTCGTCACGCTGGCGGTCTATGTCGGTGGCGATGGGTTCGTCGACAATTCGCATCCCGGCCACCGGCTCACCCTTGTCGATTCGATCTACTATGCCGCCACCTCGCTTACGACGGTGGGCTATGGCGATGTCGTCCCGGTCTCATCGCAGGCCCGATTGCTCAACTCGGTCCTGCTCACCCCGATCCGGTTGCTCTTTCTCGTTCTCTTCTTCGGAACAGCCTATGAGGTCTCGGTGTTCTTCATGCGCCGGGCCGAGGAGCGCGATGTGCACGATCTGAACAAGCGGCTGGACAAACACACCATCATCTGCGGTTATGGCACCACCGGCCGCGCCGCTGCATCCACCCTCATCTCGCAGGGAAAACCGAAGGAAAAGATCGTCATCATCGACCGGAATCGCGAAGCGGTCGATCGCGCCATCGCCGATGGATTCAGCGCCTTCCTGGGAGACGCCACCGAGGAAGACACCCTGCGGCATGCGGCGGTGCACAAAGCGGAATCGGTGTTGGTCGCGCCCGGCCGCGATGACACCGCCGTGCTGATCTGTCTGACAGTCAACGACATCGAACCGGATGTGAATCTGGTGGCCGCCGGGATGGAACGGGAAAACCTCAAACTGCTCTACCAGGCCGGCGCCGACCGCGTCATTGCCCCGGCTGTGATGGGTGGCCGCTTGATGGCGGCCGCCTCGGAAACCCAATCGGTGCCGTGGTATGTCGAGCAGTTGCTGGAAACGGGATGGACGGACCGGCTCGAACGGGCGATCCTACCTGCCGAAGCCGGCAAAACCGTTCAACAACTGCCTGATTTTCATGATGTGCTGGTCCTGGGTATTTCGCGGGCGGGCGATCTGCTGGTGGACCGGCTCGATACGCTTCGGTTGCAGGAAGGGGATATCGTGATCTACTACCGGTTGGCCGTACAGGATTCGGTGCAACGCCGCATGACGGCCAACGAGCGCCACCCATGATGGATCTGACTCCACACGATATCCATCCCTGGGTTCGGGACGGAATCGGCCGAATCCGCTTCGGCGTCAGTATCTATCCCCAACCACCCGACTGGCGCCACTTTCTGTCGCTCGTTCAGCAAATGGAATCCGCCGGATTCGACGGCTATTTCGCCTACGACCATCCGAGCGCCAATGCCGATTGCTGGACCGCGCTCAGCGCGCTGGCGGCGGTAACCTCCACCATCCGGCTGGGGCTCGCGGTCGATTGCATCTATTACCGGTCCCCCTATCTCTTGGCCCGGCAGGCCGCCGATGTCGACCGCCTCTCGAACGGACGGCTGGTGCTCGGGCTCGGCATCGGTCATGTGCAATCCGAATTCGCTGAAATGGGCATCCCATTCCCGTCCACCGCCGAACGGCTGCGCAGCATGGATGAAACGATTGCCATCGTGCGAGGTCTCTTCAGTGGAGAGCCCATTCGCTTCGAGGGGGAACAATGGTCGGTCGATTCTCCCGGCACCTTCCTTCCCCCGGTACAACACCCCCGCGTGCCGATTCTGCTCGCCGGCGGCGGGGAAAAGGTCACCCTGCGCCAGGTGGCTCGCTATGCCGACGCATCCAACATGGGCGCGCACGGCTCCATTGGCATGGCCGTCAGCGACGAGGACATCCGCCGCAAATTCCAGGTTCTCGCCAATTATTGCGAGGAATTCGGCCGTCCGGCCGAATCGGTTCTGCGAAGCCAATTCACCATGCCGTTGGTGCTCGGTCGCAACCAGCAGGAGATCGATCGAAAACTCTCCCGTTGGCCGGCGGAAACCGTCGCGTCCTGGGGCGATGCGCTGATCGCCACCACCCCAGAAAAGGCGATCGCGTTCTATCGAGCGCAAGCGGCCCTGGGATACCAGTACTTCATCGCGAACATTCTCGGAACCGATGAAGACACGATCGACTTGCTGGCCACCAAGGTTCTGCCGGAGGTTGCACATTGACGAGCGCCCCGGTGACGGCTTCGATCCTGATCGTGAACTACAACTACGGACGCTATCTCTCCGATGCGATCGATAGCGCTCTCGGCCAAACCTGGCCCCATGTCCAGGTGGTCGTTGTCGACGATGGCTCGACCGATGAATCGGCGCTCATGATGCAAACGTATGGCGACGCCATCCAAACGATCTACAAAAAGAACGGCGGTCAAGCGTCTGGGGTCAATGCCGGATACCCACTCCTGAACGGCGAGGCGGTGCTCTTTCTCGACTCGGACGATGTGCTCGAACCGGGTGCCGTCGAAAAGACGATCGGCTTCTTCGCCGATCCCCAGATCGTCAAGGTGTGCTGGCCGTTCACCATCATCGACCGGCTCGGACATCCCACCGGCGAGATCCGGTATCGCCACCTGCCCATGGGCGACTTTCGGCGGCAAGCGCTGCGAATCGGCCCCGCCAGCCACTACACCCCGCCGCAGAGCGGAAACGTCTGGCGCAGATCGTTGCTCGATGCCATCATGCCCGTCGATGAAACCGACTTTCGGAATATCGTCGACGCCTATCTCTTCACCTTCTCGCCGTTCTTCGGGTCGTTTCATTCTGTCGACGAACCGCTCACGCGATATCGCGTGCATGGCGCCAGCGTCTCCACCGCATTCACCGCGCGCAAACGCATGGAACATTGGGAAACCCGCGCCCGGCATCTCGAACCCTGGCTCATCGAGCGCGGAGAAGATGTCTCGATCGAACAATGGCGCCGGAACAATCGCTACTACCGGAAACTCGATGGCATCGTCAAAGCCCAGGCAACGATTGGCCAACACCTGCCCAAAGGCGCTCCGGTCGAGCTCGTTGCCGGCCCACTCTACGACCGCTCCGATATCCGCCCCAAGCGCCCAGTTTTCCGTCCAGACGATGACATCCGTTCGACCGAACGGACCGAAGACGAATTCCGTATCTATCTCCAGGAGGTCTTAGCGAACGGCGTCGAGTATCTCGCTGTGCAGGGAAAAGCCACCTGGTCGGACACCAACCTTGGCGTCCTGGTCGAGCTCCTCCGGGCCGGGCACGACATCCTCTTCGAAAACGACTACATCGTGATCGCCAGAATCATGCCGTTCGAAGCTCCCGCATAGAACGCGAACCGGTCAGATCCGTTCTTCAGGACGACCGTCGAACTCCGGAACGCGCCATTCGGAGACTTGCACGAAGACGCCTGGACGAACCTCGATCTCCTGCACCGCCGTAAAGCCTTCGCTGATGTAATACTCGACGAGACGGCGGTCGCCACCGGACCAGCAATCGACTCTGAGGAGACCAACCCCCTCGGCCCTGGTGAAATCCCGCGCCAGTTCGATCAATCGATGACCGATCCGTTGCCCACGATGGGCAGGCGACACGATCAGGAGCTTGAGATAGCGCTCGTTCTCCGCGGCCGGCGGTACATACGGCATCGGATGATCGGTCACCACACTGGCGCCCACCACCGCACTATCGATCTCGGCAATCGTTACCAGACCGGTCGAGAGCAGATCCCGCACGAATTCGACCAGCTTCGGTTGCTGCGAAAACGGCTCGCGGCCCCATTGGTCGGATCGTCCCTGTTCGACCAACCAGACGACAGTGGCATCGAACAATCCCAATACCGCGCCGGTATCCTCGGTCGAACCGGGCCTGAACTGCACGTCGACCATGCGTCTTGTCTCCCCAATTCGTCGCGTCGTTGCCCAGACCAGTCGATCTCCGCGATCGAATTGGCAAACGAACGGACCGGGACAGAATTGCCCCGGTCCGTTCGGTGAAAGATCTGCTCGATGCTTATCGTTTGTCGACCGGCATGTACGTCTTCCCGAGCTCGCCGACGAATTCGGATTGCGGCCGAATCAGCCGGTTGTTCGACACCTGCTCCAGCACATGCGCGCTCCAGCCGACCGAACGCGACACCGCAAATGTGGGCGTGAACATGTCGC
>JBIQLF010000039.1:0-27311 GCA_044464585.1 Thermomicrobia bacterium | reverse complement strand
GACGAGGTTGCCGCCGGCGAAGGCGCATTGCGCAGATGGAGCACCCCCGGCTGTTCGTCGATCACGAAATCGTCGACCATCTCGCCGCGTTCGGTGAGCGCCTGCGCGCGCACTCCGGACGGGCCGGGCAGCAAATCGTCCGCGGCCAGCTCTGGAATGTAGCGGCGCAGACTCGCGAGAAAACTCGATTTGCGCAGATCGCGTTCCATCTCCGACAACCCGGTGCGCCAGTTCTTGCGCGCAAACGTCCGAAAACCGCGGCTGCCAAACGTCGTTCGCAGGTCGCCGAGATTCACGTCGGAGAATTGATATCCCCGTCGCGAGAACGCCAGCACCGCATTGGGACCCAGCCAGATATCGCCATTCATCCTTGGCGTGAAATGGACGCCGAGAAATGGAAACCGCGGGTCGGGCACTGGATAGATATTCGAAGTGACCAAATGGCGCCGGTCGGGCCGCAACACGAAGTAGTCCCCCCGAAACGGAACGATCACCGGGGAAGCCGCACCGCCGGACAGGGACGCGACCCGATCGGCATACAAGCCCGCACAGGTGATGACAGCTGGAGCCTCGAACTCACTCGCTCCCGCCCGGACCAGCGACCGCGCGCCCGATCTCCGCAGAGCGGTCACCGGATGTCCGACTCTGATCTCTCCGCCGAGCTCCCGGATTTCTCTGGCGTATGCCAGTGAGACGTCCCGATAATCGACGATGCCAGTTCGTGGGGACCAGAGCGCCCGAATGCCCTGGCAATGGGGCTCGCGTTCCCGCAGCTCATCGCCATCGACCACCTGCACTCCCGGAACTCCGTTGGCGGCCGCACGAGCGGCGAGATTCTCCAATCGCGGCAGTTCCGATGGTTCGGTCGCGACGATCATCTTTCCGCACAGTCGATACGGAACACCGCGATCGTCACAGTAGCGGGTCAATTCGGCTGCGCCGGCAACGCAGAACTTCGCTTTCAGGGACCCCGGTTTGTAATAGATGCCGCTATGGATGACCCCGCTGTTGTGACCGGTCTGCTGGCTGGCCAGCTCGTGTTCCTGCTCCAGAATGACGAGTCGGGTTCCGGGACGGCGGAGCAGGAGCTCCCGCCCGGTGGCCAGCCCGAGAATGCCACCACCGGCGATGATGACATCGCCCGCCCAGCTCTCTGGCTGGTGCATGCGCTGCGTAGAGGGGGCCTGCATCGATGTACTATCCTAGGCTCATGAGCACGTCGGATCGGATTGCGCCGTCTGCGCCGGAACCCGGCGAACGCTTCGCTCATATTGGACCACATCGGCCACGAGGCTGGCCGCCTGCCGACAGCTTATTCTCTTCGGGTCATGAACGAGTCGTTCCGGGTCGTAATTCGGAGGCTTTTGCGTACAATGCCCCAGTGCACTATGGCAGTGGTTTAGGTGGTCAGTAGAGGGCTGCTGAAATGGCAGAAAGCCGTTCGCTTGGAGAGGCGATTCGACTTCGCCGGACCGAACTGGGAATGAGCCAGGAAGAACTGGCAGAGAAGATCGGCCCCGATGTTCGCCAGTCCGATGTTTCCCGGCTGGAACGGGGCAAGATTCTCTTTCCCCGGCTCGAGCGGCTCAATCAGATCGCCGCAGCGCTGGGCGTTTCCATCGGCGCGTTGCTGGTCGAAGCCGGCTGGTTCACCGATGAAGAGAGCGCGCAGGTCGTTCCGGCCGATACCGCCGATCCCGGTATGGACACCCCGATCGTTATCGCCGATGACGAACCGGTCAGTCTGGAAGCAATGGCGGCCATTCTGCGCGATTCGGGGTATTCGACGGCGACGGCCTACGATCTCGATTCGTTGATCGAGACCATCGAGCTCGCGTCACCGGGTTTGGTGATCGCGGATATTGCGTTACCGGGACTCAATCCCGGATCGCTCATCGAGCAGATGGCCCTGCGGTCTCCCAGTCCGGTGCTGGTGTTCATGGGAACCGGTTTCCCCGACGCCGCCATCGAAGGGCCGTATCTGGAAAAGCCAATCGATTCCCGGCAACTGTTCGCGTTCATTTCCTCGGTCGAACGGAAACCTGCTCCGGTCCATTCATCGCCCAACGGGCACAGTCACCCAACTCGATCCTGATCGAGCGCCTCGTCGAAACAGAGTTGGCCGAACTGGAGCAGACTCGCTGGTCGCTCAGGAGATCTCTATCGGCTCTTCGGGACCGAGACCGAAGATGCCGGATTCGCTGGGTGGTTCGGGTTCCGCGCTCCCGGTCAGCAACCCGGACGCTTCGAATCGCCCGCCGATGTGGATCCCGCCGGACCCAATAGTGAATTCGCGAATACTTGGATCGAACCAGCTCTGCCGGTGTTTCATGATCGAGATCATGCGGTGAAGGGACGACTGCAATTCCACCGATCGCATGAGGATTCCGGAATCGATCATCGGCGAGATGCGTGGCACCGGAAAATCGACCGTCTGCGAAACGTAGGAATCGAGCTCGAGATTGATGAGCGTGGTCACGCCACGCCGACGGAGCTCATTGGAGAATGCCACACCGAAGTTCGTTTGCCGCTGGGGAAAGGCAAACATTCGCGCCACATCGGTGAATGCATCGATCGTCAACCTGTTCGGATGGAGCTCGTCGACGGCTTCCAGTACGGACCACGCCCACCCATCGGGGGACCGTTCGAGCGAGGGCATGCGCATCACCTGCAAACAACCCGAGGTCAAACAGTCGCCATAAGGAAGCAGCAGGCGCTCGCTCGTGGCGATGAGGATTTCAGCGGTTTCGTGAAACGACACATGCAACCCGACTTCATCCTCCATCGCGCCCGCGCCCAGAAACTGCAGATTCAGCAGCGTCTTGCCAACACCTGGCGTGCCAAAAACGGCGGTGGTGCTTCCTTCCACCACGCCTCCGCCGAGCATTCGGTCGAGTCCTTCGATCCCGGTCGAAATCCGCCGGGACGAATCTTCCCAAGGGGGCGCTTTCGCTCCGGTGACGGATTCCAGTCTCGGATAGATCTCGATGCCGTCCGAACCAATTTCGAATTCATGCCTGCCGCTCAGGTGGCGTGCGCCCCGTTGTTTGGCGATCCGAATCCACCGCGCATCCCGGGAATGCACCGGTTCGTAATCGAGCTCGATGACCCCATCGACGAATGGCGCAAGCATGGGTTGCGCATTTCGGGCCGCAAGCAAAACAACCGTGCAATTCAGCATGGCGGCTCGGGCCTGCAGATCGCGAACGAACCGGCCGTGCGTCATCGACGAATCGTTGGGCCGGATGGCCTCCAGCAGCTCGGCGCCATCGAGGACGATCAGGCTGGCATTGTGCTCGCGCACCGCCATCTGGATCGCCTGGAGTACAGCTGGAAGACCATCGCTTTCGATCTGCCGCAAAAGGCTGATGTAGTGAATGCGCTTGTTGATCAGCTCCGGACGAACGAAATGGAACCCGCCGAGGTGAGCAAGCATCCACTCGTGCGGTTCGGTCTGGAGCATGAAAATGACCGCCGATTCCCCGGCGGCCGCGTGTTGAAATGCGAGTTGATTGCTGATGGTGGTCTTGCCGGTCCCGGGACCGCCCGAAACCAAATAGGCGTCACCTGCCAGCAAACCACCATCGAGCAAGCGGTCGAGTCCGCGGATCCGGGTGCGGAGCCGCGGATGCTCGACATTGCCGCTGACTCTGACCATTCGATCCGGCATGGGGGTATCCAGACTGTATCTGAAGAGAAGCGACTCTCGATGGAGTTGCCATCGTATTCTACCCGCCTGCCGGAACGATCGGCTAGATCGCCGGTCGCCTTCGGTCGTCACATTCGGTCCACTGCCCAATACCCGAGAGATAGGAATGATGTCGCCGTTCCTCCATCTCGAAATCGCGGGCGGCGATCCGAACCATCAAATCCTCGAGATAGGCAATCTCTTTGCGAATGGTGCGCATTCGCTGGATATTCGACAGTCCTGCGAGCATTTCCTCGCCCTTGCCGGGAAGCGCGAGCGGCTGGTGCTCGGATGGCAGCGGGCCATTTGCTGCTCGCCCGCGTTTCGTGCTGGCGTCGAAATCTCTCCGGAGCTCACGTAGCCGCGCCAATGCTTCGCGCGCATCTCCGATCGTCCGCAGTTCGTAAACGCTCGATTGTGCATGCAGTTCCTTCGGGATCCGCGCGCTCGTATCGACGAGCGGTGTGCCTGCAAACGGGGTGTCCAGAGGAGCAACCATGTATGCCTCCTTGCTTGCGAGCGGCGCCATTGTGCCGTTTCACGTTCGAGCCAGTTCGTTCGATCGGGCGATCGAGCTGGCCGTCTCGTGATTCTCAGCGCCATTGATTCGAGTGTGCCCTCGGACCAAACGCCGTACAAGAGCATCGGTTGCATATGCGAGAAATGCATAATTCGAAAATTCGATGTCGTCAACAGTATCTGCCGTTGCGGCTCGCCGTCGGATCGATATCCACGTGTCATGGATGACACCAGCACGCTCTGGCCACGGCGGCCAGACCTCCACGGCATACCGACAACGAACCCTTGCTAGGAGACGGCGCCGAATCGTTCTTCCACCGGCACGAAATCGATGTCGTAGTGGAAATGGCGCGGGCCGCCGAGCTCGATGCCCGCCGGAGTGCGCCACTTTTCGTCACTGGGCATGGCGATGACGGCGACCCGGAAGCCGTAGCGCAGTTCTTCGGTGGTGATCGGCGTGCCCCGTTCGGAATCGAGAATGGCGATGAGATCGGGTACGGATGCCAGGATCTCCCCATCCCGAATGGCGACGAGATGCTCGTTCTGGAATCGAACGATCATCTCGGAATCGGTGTCGTCATCGATCCCGGCAATCGTCACCTCGCCAAGCGCCCAGCCGCGTTCGATCCGGCGCTGGACATCGACGATGCGTCCCTGAAAGAGACGGAATCCGTGCGTGGCCGACAGCACCGCATCGACTGGATCGCCATGTCCTGCGTGCGCTTCCCGGATGGCACGGCCGATCGTCTCGGCAAAGCTCACCGTTCCCAGTACCGCGGCCTCTTTCAGATCTCTCACGGTAATCGGGAATCCCACACCCCCGGCGATTGCACCCATTTCGACCGCCACCGGCCGGGCAAGCCGTTCCACCCAGAAGTTGTCGATCGTATCGAGCACCGAGACATTGCCGTGCTCATCCGCGACGGCCAGCGGAGCGGCCTTATGACCATAGAGGGTGAAGGTGCAAAGCTGAATTTCCGGATAGGCCCGGCCCATACCGTCGCCGTCGATGACCGGCAAACCCAGCTCCCGCCCGACCGCCAGCGGAATGACCGAATTGACCCCGCCGATTTCGGCGGGAATGATCGCCCCGATGTCCTTGCCGAAATAGCGGGACATTGCCTCGAAGGCGACCATGATCTCATCGGTCATGGAAAGCCGTTCGATGAACGGCACGGGCGAACCGATGGCAAACGGGCAAACCGCCAGGGTGTCATCCGGAAGCTCGTCGATCGAATAGAGTTGGAGATTGCCGTGTTTCCGTACGGCCTGGATCGCACCGACCATACCGAGATAGGGATTCCCGCCGCCGCCCGTGCCGAGCACCGCGGAACCGACCGCGACATCCCTGATTTGATCTTCGTCCAGATACCGCACCCACTGCTCCTCTCCAACGAACCAACGCTTGCTGGCGCAAATAGTGCAGGAAGGCGAAAGCAATTTTCAATCGGATGTGACCGCGCGGCGCTCGGCACGCGTCGAAGCCGCTGGAGAGCGGAGCAGTCGGGCCGGTGCGATCAGGCGGGTTCGATCCCGCTATAGCGCAGCATCTCCGGCACTTTGAGTCCCACCGCAACCATGCTCAGCGCCATGAGCACGCCGCACACCGCGGTCGTCACGCTGACCCCGAACCGGTCGGCGACGATTCCAAGCCCGAGTGCCGAGATTGGCATGACGCCGATTGCGAATTGAAGCATGCCGAGCGCTCGGCCCTGCACGTGGGGCGCGGTCGTCATAAGCAGAAGCGTGGTTTGCAACACTCCGAACGGGGCGCTCATCAGACCGATGGCGATCATCAGCAAGAACGAAAGGGCAGTATGGGTGGATACGGCAAAGAGCGCCCAGAATATCCCCCAAACGCCGGTGCCCACCACGAAAAGGCCGCCTTTGAAACGGAAATCGCCGAGGGTGGCGATGAAGAGCGAACCGGCCAAACCGCCGATGCCGACACAGGTCAGCAACCAACCCAGCCCGGCCGCGTCCAGCTTCAGAATCTCGACCGCGAACACCGGAACGAAGGCTTGATAGACCGGCCAGATCAAAAGGTTCGCGAACAGCGTGATCACGAGGATCGTTGCGGTGAGCCGGTTGGCGAGCACCGTCCGGAATCCTCCGGTGAGCATGGCCCGGGCAGTTTCGGTCGAGACATGCCGCTCGAATTTTGCGGACAGGAGCGGTATCAGCGCGACGAGCGAAACGACATACCAGCTTGTCGATACCCACAATGCCGCGGGTGCGCCAAACGCGCTGATCATCCCGCCGCCAATCGCCGGGCCGATGACCTGGGTCATGTTCATGGCCATCGCGTTCAGGGCATTTGCATTGCTGAGGTTTTCCCGGCTGACCAAGTCCAGCACCAGCGCGGAACGCGCCGGTTGCGAAGGCGATTGCCCAAGACCGATTGCAAGTCCGCCGAGCACCAGAACCCAATAAGGCGAGCCATCGAGGGTGATGACGGTTGCGGCAAGCGAGATCGTGACGAGCGTCCAGCACGACGCGACGATCAGCAATCTGACCCGGTCGAAACGATCCGAGATGACACCGCCGAACGGTCCGAGCAGGAGCGGAGCCAGGCGCACCGCGGTGAAGAGTGCCAACCGAAAGGTCGATCCCGTTGTTTCCAGCACCAGCCACGACAGGATGAGCGTCTGCGTCCATGCCCCCCCAAAGAAGAACATGTTGGAAATCCAGAGAAACCGAAAGGGACGGCTGACCTTCAGGGAGGCAAACGTACCGCGCGGCGGCTGATTCCGGTCCGCAATTGCATTCGATTCGGCTTCGGATTCGATCACGGGTGAACGCCCTGTCAGCAAGCGGAATCGGTCGAGGATTTCGGGCATTGTCCTCGATTTCTTCGTTTCTTCCCGGGGCGTGGTTGCGGAGTCGCTAGTTGCTCAACCGAGCAAGCTGCGCACTCGCCTCTTCGGCCAGGACGCCCTGCGTCACTGCGGGCACGGGTCCTTTTGATCGTTCGACCAATTCCTCGATGGTGGGCATCGTCCGGTCCGGTCCAGCGGGAGCGGAATACCAGATCTCGCTCAGACCGGCGGCAATCATCACGGCGGCGCACATGGAACATGGGGAACCGTTGGTGAACAACCGGTAGCCGTTCAACGATGTCGACCGCAGCGACCGGCACGCCGCCCGGACCGCGTTCATCTCGGCATGGGATGAGGGGTCCATCTCCGTATTCGTACGATTCCGGCCCGTCGCCACGATCGTGCCATCTGGGCCGACGATCACCGCGCCATACGGTGTGTCACCGGCGGCCGCCGCCTGTGCCGCTTCCTCCATAGCCATCCGCAGAAAGCGCTCGGCATCTGCGATGGACCGATCCGGGATTTGGTGCAATTTCCAACCTTTCCTATCGAAGTTTCAACGTCCTCGGCATCGTACCGGAAATGCCACTACCCGGTCGCCAGCGGATAGTGTTCTCTGTCGGATGCGCAAGACCGCCGAAAATCACTCTCCCTCCGGGGACATTGCTAGACTCGGATCAGGGAGACGCCGCTCACGATCCGGTTCCCTGTGCGCCAATCGCGTTCACCGGCCGGAATCGCCAAACGGTCCGCGCCCCGATCTTCTGGATCGATCGAATCCGTCTCTGTCGTCCTCCTTCACTTCCCGAAACGGATGGAAATCGAATGGATCCCTTGCGTATTGCCATGATGGCTCCGCTCATGGAAGCCGTGCCGCCCGTCAGATACGGCGGAACCGAGCGGGTCGTCTCGCTCCTGACCGAAGAGCTCGTCCGCCGCGGTCACCACGTCACCTTGTTTGCCAGCGGCGATTCCCGCACCAGCGCCGAGCTGGTGCCCTGCAGCGAACACGGGTTGCGTCTCGATCCTGGAGGCATCGACCCGATCGCCTATATTCTGACCCAGCTCGATGCCGTCTACCGGCGGGCGGACGATTTCGACATCATTCACAATCATCTCGACTATCTCGCCTTTCCCATGGCGAATTCGAGTGATACCCCCACGATCACCACCACCCATGGCCGGTTGGATCTGGCGGAGGTCCGGCGCGTCTATCGCGCTTTCCCATCGCTGCCGCTGGTGGCGATCAGTCAGGATCAACGAGCTTCGCTGCCCGGGGTCGATTGGTTGAGCGTCGTCTATAACGGTATCGACGTCGACCATTTTCAGTTTCGATCGGCGCCCGGGGACTACCTGGTGTTTCTGGGGCGCATCAGTCCCGAGAAGCGCCCCGATCGCGCCATCGAGCTCGCGCGTGACGTCGGCATGCGGCTGGTGATGGCGGCCAAGGTCGATCCCTCCGATCGGGAGTATTACGATCATGCGATCGCGCCATTGATCGAGGCGCATCCCGACATCATCGAATACATCGGCGAGGTGGATGAGCGTGGCAAGGACGCCTTGCTCGGCGGTGCCTATGCGTATCTGTTTCCCATCGACTGGCCCGAACCGTTCGGACTGACCATGGCCGAATCGCTGGCCACTGGCACCCCGGTCGTGGCATTCCGCGCTGGCTCGGTCGACGAGGTGCTGGAAGACGGCGTGACCGGATTCGTTTGCGATTCCATGAGCGCAATGGCCGACGCGATTCCGCACGTGCGCGAGCTCGATCGCCGGGCGTGTCGAGAGCGGGCCGAGCGGCTCTTCTCCCCGGCCGCTATGACCGATGGTTATGAGGAGGCCTATGCGCTGGCGCTGGAACAAGCTGGCCGCGCTGGGGCCGGTCGGAGCGGTCACGATCGCTCCCGGTCGCTGCATGCCGCCCGAAGGAATGGGACAGAAACCCTATGACTCGTGACGATCTCACCACTATCGCCGGACGTTCGTTCATCGTCACCGATCGCCGCGGGGATATCGAGCAGACCACCGATCGAGGATTGTTCGTTGCCGACACCCGTTTCCTGTCGCGGTACGTGTTGCGGTTGAACGGCAAGGCGCCGATGGAATTGGAGTCATCGCCGGTTGGATTGGACGAAGCGCAGGTGTTCGCGACCAATAGCGGTCTCGAATCCATCCCGAATCAATCGCTCACGCTTTGGAGGCGGCGGCGTCTCGGTTCGGATTTTCGGGAGGAAATCGAACTCGCCAATCACAGCTCGGCGCCAGTCCAACTGGAGTTGACCCTCGCGATCGACGTCGATTTTGCCGACATCTTCGAAGTGCGCACCTTCCTGGCCGGCGGCCCACCCGAGCGCGCGGAAGGACAGGTCGCGCAGGAACGCATCGTCTACTCGAACCGGTCGCCCCACCACAGACGCAATACGCGCATCTCGTTCTCGCGGCGTCCGGATGCATTGGCGCCCCGACTGGCCAGCTTCGACGTCCGGCTCCCGCCTGATGGGATCTGGACGCTCGAGGTGATCGTCGAATGGGAAACGCCGAGGCCCGAAACGGCTCTGCCGGTTCCCGTGGACCGAATACGACCGCGATGGGAAGAATCGCTCGCCGGTTGGTTCCATGAGGTGCCAACCCTCGAGGCCGACACGCCCCTCCTGCAACGCGCATATGACCGCGCGCTGCACGATCTGGTGATGTTGGAGCTTGCCCTGAGTAGCGGCCAGCCCATTCTCGCGGCCGGCATTCCCTGGTATCTGGCCATTTTCGGCCGAGACTCGATCATCTCCAGCTTGCAGACCTTGCCGGTGGCTCCGCGTTTTGCCATCGGCACGTTGCGAACGCTTGCCGCGTACCAGGCAACCCATTCGAATGCCTTCCGCGACTCCGAGCCCGGCAAGATGCCTCACGAGGTGCGCTTCGGAGCGCTCTCCGAATCGGATGCGGTACCGCATTCGCGCTACTACGGAACGGTCGACGCCACACCACTCTGGTTGGTTCTCTTCGCTGCCGCGCATACGTGGATTGGTGATCGGGTGCTGACCGAGGAACTGCTGCCCACGGCGAAACGCGCATTACGCTGGATCGATGCATACGGGGACCTGGATGGCGATGGATTCGTCGAATACAAGACCCGCTCCCCACAGGGACTCGTCAACCAGGGATGGAAAGACTCGTGGGACGGAATTCGTTTTGCCGATGGCCGGTTGCCCGAACCTCCGATCGCCCTGGTGGAGGTGCAGGGCTATGTCTATGCGGCCAAGCGCGCGATGGCCGAGCTCTACGATTCGATTGGCGAACCGGATGAGGCGTCGTCGCTGCGATCCCAGGCCGCCCGGCTGAAAGAACAGGTGCAGGATGCCTTCTGGATGCCGCGGGAGCAGTGTTACGCGATGGCACTCGATGGCAAGAAACGCCAAGTCGATGGGATCGGATCCAATCAGGGACATTTGCTGTGGTCAGGTCTGCCCGAACCGGAATATGCCCGGACTGTCGTCGAACGATTGATGGCGCCCGATTCCTTTTCGAGATGGGGTATCAGAACACTGGCCACGTCGATGACTGGGTATAACCCGGTGGGGTATCACACGGGAAGTGTCTGGCCGCACGACACCACCTTGATCGCCGCCGGATTCCGGCGCTATGGATATCGCCGGGAAGCAGCGATGCTGGCCGGCGGAATTCTCGACACGACCGCATGGTTCGAGGCACACCGCCTGCCAGAGCTCTTCTGCGGTTGGGATCGCGAGGCAACTCCATTCCCGGTCGACTATCCCGTGGCATGCTCGCCCCAGGCCTGGGCCGCCGGTTCGGCCATCATGTTGATCACCGAGCTGGCCGGTGTAGAGCCCGATGGGGATGGGCTTCGGGTCGATCCCATTGCGTCCGGACGGCATTTCCGGCTCTGTGGGATGCCGTATCGTGGGCGCCGCTTCGATATCGAGGTGACCGCCGGGGGCACGGGCTCTGTCGCCGCCCAGCGGAGCCAGCGATCACCTTCGAGCACGGTTCATACAGGAACTGCCCGTTCGCTAACCCCGTCATCCTGAGCGACGTCGTCCAGTCTCCTTGCCCGCAGCGGAGACTCCGAGGTCACGGAGCGCCATGCCGGCCGGCAGGTCTTTGCGCGGCCGATCTAATCCTGGGATGCCTCCGGCTCGATAATCGTCGATGCCGGCGTCGCCCACGCGAAGAGTGCCAGCGTTCTCCCTTGCAGATCATAGGTCGCCCCGGGCGCGAGCGATGCGCTGCCAGCCGCTTCGTCTGGAACCGCGGTGTCCACGATCCGGGTCCAGCCGATATCCGCCGTCTCGGGCGGCGCTGCGACGATTTCGCCAGATCGGACCTCGATCGGCGCCGCGGGTAAGGAAAACGTCACCGGTTCGGAGTGCGCATTGAAGAGCATCAGCAAGGTCTCATCGTGGATCGGTTTGCCCTCTTCGTCGTGGACATCGAGTGTGCCGCCGGTGAGCTGGAGACCGAAAGAGCGTACCCAATCGTTGTTCCATTGTTCGTCATCCATCTCCGATCCATCGGTGGCATACCAAAGGAGATCCCGGACGTCCTTGCCGCGGATTTGCCGGTCCTGAAAGAACTTCGGCCGTCTGAGACTCGGATGCCGGTGCCGGAGATCGATCAACCGGCGGGTGAATTCGAGGAGCCGCGTATCATCCTCGGTCAGATCCCAGTCGAGCCAACTGATCTCATTGTCCTGCGCATAGGCATTGTTGTTGCCCTGCTGGGTCCGGCCGATTTCGTCACCCGACAGCAGCATCGGCACCCCCTGTGAGAGCAGGAGCGTGGCCAGGAAGGTGCGTTGCTGGCGAGCCCGCAGCTCGCAAATCTCCGGGTCGTCGGTTGCCCCCTCATGTCCGAAGTTCATCGAGAGGTTGTCGGCGATCCCGTCCCGATTGTCTTCGCCGTTTGCCTCGTTGTGTTTGTGGTCGTATGAGACGAGGTCGGCCAGGGTGAAGCCATCGTGCGCTGTGATGAAATTGATGCTCGCGTAGGGGCGGCGTCCGTCGTGCTGGTAGAGATCGGAGGAACCGGACACGCGATAGGCCATCTCCGCCGCATGGCGATCGTCTCCTCGCCAGAAGCCTCGCACCGCATCGCGATAGCGGCCATTCCATTCCGCCCAGAGCACTGGAAACTGGCCCACCTGATAACCGCCCTCGCCGATATCCCAGGGTTCCGCAATGAGTTTGACCTGGGACAAGACGGGATCCTGGTGGATGATGTCGAAGAACGCCGACAACCGGTCGACATCGTAGAGCTCCCGCGCCAGGGCCGACGCGAGATCGAATCGGAAGCCGTCGACATGCATATCGAGCACCCAATAGCGCAGGGAATCCATGATCATCTGCAGCGTTTGGGGATTGCGGGCGTTCAACGTGTTGCCGGTGCCGGTGTAATCCATGTAGTACCGGGGATCGTCTTCGACCAGTCGGTAATAGGAGGCATTGTCGATCCCGCGAAATGAGAGGGTCGGCCCAAGCTGGTTTCCCTCCGCTGTGTGGTTATAGACGACATCGAGAATGATCTCGATACCCGCCTGGTGAAGCGCCTTCACCATCTCCTTGAATTCGCGTACCTGCCCGCCCTGATCCCCGCTGCTGCTATAGCGCGCTTCCGGGGAGAAGAAATTGAGCGTGTTGTATCCCCAATAATTCGTGAGTCCTTTGTCGACCAGATGCTTGTCGGTCAGGAAGGCATGAACTGGCAAGAGCTCGACCGCGGTAATGCCCAGCTCGTGCAGATGCTCGATCGCTGCCGGGTGCCCCATCGCGGCATAAGAGCCCCGGAGCTCCGGTTCGATGTCCGGGTGTTGTTTGGTGAACCCCTTGACATGGACTTCGTAGATCACCGAGCGATGCAGGGGAGTATTGGGTCGTTGCGTGTTACCCCAATCGAATCCGGTGTCCACAACCAGCGATTTCGGCATTCCCCAGGCGCTGTCCCGATCGTCGAATGTCAGGTCGGCATCGGCTTCGCCGTTCTGCTGATAGCCGAACACCGGAGCATCCCAGTTCACCGAACCAGTGATCGCCTTGGTATAAGGGTCGATCAACAGTTTCGATGGATTGAACCGATGTCCGTCCTGGGGGGCATACGGCCCGTCCACGCGGTATCCATAGTGCTGGCCCGGTCCGACATCGGGCAGACATCCGTGCCACACATGCGCGGTCACTTCGGTTAGGGGAACCTGATGCTCGGCGCCATCATCGTCGAACAGGCAAAGCGTGACCCCGGTGGCATGCTCGCTGAAGAGCGCAAAGTTGGTTCCGTTGCCCTCCCAGGTCGATCCGAGTGGATAGGGCTGACCCGGTGTGATCGGTTCGGTTTCGAGCGGATCGGCAGGCATCGTGAATCATCTCCAGAATCGGCCGACTTCCGGTGTCGGGCAGCACCGTGCTGCACAAACCGGCGACTGGCCGAGGCATCGACTAAGGTAGGTTCGGGGCCGGGCATGAACGATGCCGGCGGGCATTCCGACGTTTCTCATCGGCACGTATTTCGATAGTACGTCCTTCGTTCCGGACATCGGATTTTCGGATGCCTTGTCCAGTTCCAGGCAGCGAGATGACGCGGCAAACCGACCTGAACGAGCGTGAGCGAGCGTTTGCCGAAACCCTGCTTCGCACCCCGCCGGTGCCCCCTCGGGCAACGTACCGACTGCAGGTTCGCGCGGGGTTTTCACTCGCGGACGCATGCGAAATCGTTCCCTATCTCGCACGGCTCGGAATTTCTCACCTCTACCTCTCGCCCGTCTGGGCTTCGACCAGCGGGAGCACACACGGTTATGACGTCGTCGATTTCGGACGCATCGATGACGCGATCGGAGGGCGCAGCGCGTTCGATGTCTTGACGGATGCGCTGCATGCGCATGGCATGGAAGTCATCGTCGACATGGTCCCCAACCACATGGGGATCGCCCAGGGAGCAAATCCCTGGTGGCAGGATGTGCTGGAGAACGGGCGCGCATCCGACTATGCCGATTTCTTCGATATCGACTGGTTGCCACTCAAATTCGAGCTGAAGAATCAGGTTCTCGTGCCAGTGCTCGGAGACCAGTTCGGCAATGTGCTCGAACGCGGTGAGTTGTCGTTGCGCTTCGAGGACGGTTCGTTCTTGGTCGACTATTTCGGCACGCCGTTCCCGATCGCGCCTCCGAGCTATCCAGTCATGCTCAGGTCCGTGCTCGGTGCGGTGCGAGAACGGTATCAGCCGGACGATCTGTCGCTGCTCGAATTGGAGAGCATCGTGCGTGCGTTCGAGCGGTTGCCGTCGAACGACGAGACCGATGCCGGCCTGCTCACCGAACGCCGGCGAGAACAACTGCTCGCGAAGAACCGGCTTACCGTATTGCTGGAAACGGAGCCAACGCTACGCGCCGCGCTCGAACAGGTGCTCGAGCGGCTGAATGGGATCGTCGGGGATCCAGCGAGTTTCGACGAGCTGGAAGCGCTGCTCGATGCGCAGTCCTGGCGGCTGGCTTTCTGGCGAGTGGCCGCCGAAGAAATCAACTACCGGCGCTTCTTTGCCATCGACGATCTGGCCGCGATCCGCCAAGAGAACCCGGTGGTCTTCACTGAGAGCCACCGTTTGCTTCTCTCCCTGATCGCCAGCGGCCAGGTTGCCGGAGTCCGAATCGATCATCCCGATGGTCTCTGGGACCCGGAAGACTATCTGGAAACACTCCAGCGAGCAGCGTTTCTGCGGTTATTCGAATCCCGGGGTGCTCGGGGGAGGCTGGATGAGCCTGATGGCGCAACGCTCGCCCGCCGACAAGAGGCCCTTCGGCCGTTATGGGAGGAGCGACCGGTCTCCGCTCCGATCTACGTCGTGGTCGAAAAGATTCTGGAAGCGGGTGAGCAATTGCCCGAAACATGGCCGGTGGCCGGCACGGTCGGCTACGAGTTCGCGGCTCTGGTCACCGGGCTCTTCGTACGGTCGTCCAGCCAGCGGGCGTTCGATTCCACTTATCGCCGGTTCGTGGGGCCGGTGCCGGATGTGTCCGATCTCGAATATGAGCAGAAGAAACGCATCATGCGGGTGGCGCTCGTCAGCGAGGTCAACGTTCTTGCCCGGGCGCTGGATCGGATTACCGAACGAAACCGGCGTACCCGGGATTTCACCTTGAACAATCTGCGATACGCCCTCCGCGAGATCATCGCCTGTTTTCCGGTGTACCGAACCTATATCGCGAGCTCCGATACGGCATTGGAAGCGACCGAGCGTGCCTCTATCGACGAAGCGGTGGACGAGGCGCTTCATCGAAACCCGGAGTCGGACCCGGGCGTTTTCGAATTCATTCGCGATCTTCTGCAATTGCGGATTCCGGAATCCGCTTCTCAGGATGAGCGAACGGCAGTCTATCGCTTCGTCATGAAGTTCCAGCAGTTGACCAGTCCGGTGATGGCAAAGGGCGTCGAAGATACGGTCTTTTACCAGTACGATCGCCTGCTGTCGTTGAACGAGGTGGGAAGCGATCCCGCGATCTTCGGCGCTTCGATCGAGGCATTCCACCGCGATGCCGGCGAGCGAGCGATACGATGGCCGGGCGCGTTGCTGGCTTCCTCGACCCACGATACGAAGCGTAGCGAAGATGTGCGAACCCGCATCAGCGCGCTTACCGAGCTGCCTGCGGAATGGCGCGACGCGGTTGGTCGCTGGGCGCGTCTGAACCGGCGCCATACGACGCGCTCATCCGAAGGGCGCGCGCCAGACCGTAACGATGAATATCACTTCTATCAAACACTGGTCGGTATTTGGCCGTTCGACAATCCGCCCGTACCGGACGATTCGCTGCGCGAACGTATCGGGGATTACATGATCAAGGCAGTGCGCGAGGCGAAGATCCATTCCAGCTGGATCAATCCGAACGAAGCGTATGAGACTGCGGTGCGCGCATTCGTCGATGGGGTGCTCGATCCGGAGACGAGTCAGGCGTTTCTGGAAGATGTTCGCCGGTTCATGCCGCCGATCATTCGGATCGGCGCCTTTTCGTCACTTTCCCAGCAACTTCTCAAGCTGACAAGCCCCGGGGTTCCGGACATCTATCAGGGAACCGAGCTCTGGAATCTGAGTCTGGTCGATCCCGACAACCGGCGGCCGGTCGATTATGCGCAACGGAGCGATTGGCTGGAGGCAGCGTTGGCGATCCCGCCGAGCTCCGATCTCGCCGCCGAATTGCTGGCGGATCTCCCGACCGGGAGAATCAAGCTCTTTCTCACCGCGGTGGCGCTGGCGCATCGATCCGACCATCCGGACCTTTATGCGCGCGGAGCATACGAACCGCTCGAAACGCGCGGCCCGCTCCGGGAGCATCTGGTGGCATTCCGGCGCACGCTCGATGACCAGGGCGTCGTCGTTGTGGTTCCACGCCTGGTCGGTCAGGTGATGGGCGGCGCCCGCGATGCACCGGTCGGGGATCTCTGGCGCGATACGGTCATCGTTCTGGGAGCGCACGGCTCGCGTCGCTATCGCAATGCATTCACTGGCATCAGTGTCGACGTATCGAATTACGCGGATGAGCTGGTGCTCGAAGCCGCCAGCGTACTGGAGCACTTTCCGGTGGCATTGCTCGATTTCCATTCGCGCGACGAATTCGGGAACGACCGCCCGATCGACCGGAGATGATTCGTATGGATAGGGTTCAGAACGATTGGGCATCTACCCTCGGCGCCACGGTCATCCCGGCAGGCGTTCACTTCGGTGTGTGGGCTCCCATAGCTGAGCGGGTGGAACTTGTGATCGAACACGGACCATCTCCGATCGTCTCTCCCATGGATCGGGGAGACCAGGGAGTGTGGACCACATTCGTTCCGGGTATCGGCGCAGGCACGCTTTACCGTTTCGCTGTCGATGGCAAGGCTCCGATCCCAGACCCACGTTCGCGCTACCAACCGAGAGGCGTGCATGGCCCTTCGGAAGTCATCGATCTCGGTGCGTTCGACTGGACCGATGAAGACTGGCCCGGGCTCGTGAATCAGGATCTTTCGGTGTACGAGGTTCATGTTGGAGCCTACACGCCGAAAGGAACGTTCGATGCGCTCACCACTCAACTGGCCCAGATAACGCAGCTCGGCGTGCGCGTGGTGGAGCTCATGCCCGTGGCGGCCTTTCCCGGTCGGTGGGGTTGGGGATACGACGGCGTCGCGCTCTATGCGCCGGCGTGTATCTATGGCCGCCCCGAGGAATTGCAGCGACTCATCGACACCGCCCACCATCTGGGTCTTGGGGTGCTGCTCGATGTCGTTTACAACCATCTCGGTCCGGATGGCAACTATCTGACCAGCTACAGTGCGGATTATTTTACCGATCGTCATCATACGCCCTGGGGAGAGGCGATCAATTGCGATGGCCCCAATACACAATTCGTTCGCGATTTTGTGATCGAAAACGCCATTCAATGGGTGCGTGACTATCATTTCGACGGATTGCGGCTCGATGCGATCGATATGATTCGCGACGACAGCTCGCCCAATATTCTCGAAGAGCTCACGTCCCGGGTGCGTGCCGCCGTGGATCGCCCGGTCTTCCTGGTGGCCGAGGACGCCCGTAACGAGGTCCGCACCATCACACCCGTCGCTGAAGGCGGTCATGGATTCGATGCCGTCTGGGCCGACGATTTCCATCATGACATGCGCGTCTTCCTTTCCAATGCCTGGGAAAACTACTTCGCCGACTTCACGGGTTCCATTCAGGAACTGGTCAAGGCCGTGAACGAAGGCTTCATCTACCAGGGTGAGATGTCACCATCCTGGGGCAGACCGCGCGGCACGGATATTACCGACGAGCCCGCCAATGCCTTCGTCATTGCGCTGCAAAACCACGATCAAATTGGAAATCGTCCCTTCGGTGAGCGGCTGCACCACGAAATCGATCGGGAACGGTTCCTGGTGGCTTCGGCGTTGCTGTTGCTGGCGCCAGAAACGCCGCTGCTCTTCATGGGGCAGGAGTTCGCCGCTTCGACCCCGTTTCTCTTCTTTTCCGACCATCACGATGAGCTCGGTCGACTGGTGACCGAGGGCCGCCGCCAGGAGTTCGGCGGGTTTCGTGCGTTTCAGGACGAGCGCACGCGCCAATACATTCCCGACCCGCAGGCGGAATCGACGTTTCTGGCGTCGAAGTTGCGGCTTTCGGAACGTGAGACTCACCGAGATGTCTATCGACTGTATCGACGCTTGCTCCAGCTCCGGAATGAGGACCCGGTCTTCCAAATACAGGACCGCTCGCGGAGTCATGCGCATCCCATCGGCGGCGCGGCGCTCTCGCTCCATCGCTGGAATGGAAACGACCATCGCGTTCTCATTGCGAATTTTGGAGCCGCCCTCGCGGTTCCGATCGAAACGCTCGAGCTCGGTGCTGGAATCGGCATGCGAGATCTGGCCGTGATCCTGGCCATCGGTGACGAAATGGCCGAATCCACCAGCGCCAGCAACCGGCCAGAGGATCCGACGCCGGGACCCCAGGTGCAGGTGCCCGCGCGCAGCGCGTTGCTCTTCGGATTCCAATGCTCGACGAGTCCTTGATCGAAGCCGAACTACGAGCGGTCGTTCGATCGTTCGAGCAGGCTCAGCTCGGCTTCGAGCCAGCAGGGGATGACGCGCCGGTGTCGCAAGGCGCGCGGCAATCCCTTGGCAGCATCGACCAACGCGTGGACGCCGGCGCGGTCTCGCCATCCGCGTCGCAATTCCGCCATCGAGATCCGCAACGCGGACCGCCACGGTCGTCGCATCCAGGCAACCCAAAGGGCATTGCAGGTCTGATTTCGCTTGCGGAGCGCGAGAGAACGATGTGGGGACGGATAATGATGCGCGATGATGTCGCTGGCGTAACTCAACCCCCAACCGGCCGCCGTCAGGTCGATGGCGAGCAATTCCTCTTCACCGCCCACGCCGAGAATCGACGGATATCCGCCCACGTGACCGAACGCATCGACTCGCACGATTGCGGAACACGCCAGAAATCCCAATATGGCCGGTCCGGGCATCGGTATCATGCTCCTCAGCGGGCTGCTCGACTGTAATGCCGATACGGGATCGAGCCGGTGGTCCGGACCGATCAGGACCGTTCCCGCGAGCAACGCAACCCCCGGATACTCCTCGAAATACGCAATTGCGCGACCGATCGATGCCGGTTCCCACCAGCTATCGTCATCGCAAAAGGCGACATATGGCGTGCGGGCGGCATTCACGCCGACATTCCGGGCGGCCGGTCCCTGGTTCTGTTCGAGGGAAATCAACTGAACCGTATCGTATCGTTGGCAGAGGTTCACCACACAAGAACCTTCCGTGGCATTGTCCACCACGATGGTTTCCAATACGCCGGGGATCCGGGAAACGTATTCCAATGTTCGCGCGAGGGAATCACAGCGATTGCGCGTGATGATCACGATAGTGATGCGATCACGCTCATCTGGAAGTCCGTGCTGATGTGTATCCATACCGATTTCCGCATGTTGGAATCGTTGCCGCAAACCACAATGCCGTGCCCCTACTTTGGACCAGGCGACGGTCGTCCGTCCGAACCGGGGATCGCCTCCGCCGCAATCGGCGGGTCGGGGAACCGGCAACAGATCGGTGCGCGGGACCTTTTCAGTGCCGGGAGTCCCGCTCGAATGGTCGATCGCACATACTTTCTGAATTAGGAGCGAATGGGTTCGTCCGTGGCGATGCGAGCAGGCGCCGGAAAGCATGTGAGCAGGGGAGCCGTTGTCATTCGCGCTCGCATCCGGTGCCACATGGAATGCCCGCGGTTGCAGACAACCGGTCGACGCCAACCGCCCGGCAGCTCAGACGGAGAATGCAGGAATGCTGGCGAAACAACCCTGGCCGGTCAGTGACAGCGCAATGGCCGATCGCATCCGGTCGTTCGACTGGGGGACGACCGTCCTCGGGCCGATCGAGGATTGGCCGGATCATCTGCGACATGTCGTCGATCTGGTGATCGCCTGTGGATCTCCCATGGTCGCCCTGTGGGGACCGTCGCTCGTACAGATCTATAACGACAGCTACCGCGATCTGATGGGCGACTGGTATGGGGATAGCCTGGGACAACCGGCCTCTGCATGCTGGTTACAGGCGTGGCGTATCAGCGAACCGATCTTCAGGCGGGTCCAAGCAGGCGAAACCGTTACGGCGCGTGACGACTCCGGTCCGCTCGTACGTTGCGGCCCGGCGGGCGATACATGGTCGAGCCTGACCTATAGTCCTCTGCGAGCTGTCTCCGGAACGGTGGCGGGGGTGCTCGTGACCTTGACCGACCTTACCGATCGGGTGAAGGCCGAAATGGCGCTCCGATCGGGCGAGGAACGACAAGCATTCTTGCTGGCGTTCAGCGACGCACTCCGGCCACTGACCGACGCCACGGAAATCCCGACAATGGCCGTGAGATTGCTGGCGGAGCACCTCGACGTTGCGGGCGCGACCTATTTCGAGGTTGGACCTGATCAGAATACACTTCTGGTAGCCGCACGATATGAGCGGGACCCATTGCCGATTCCCCAGCGCACGCGCCTGTCCGATATCGCGCCCGAGATGTCGAGCGCCTGTCGGACCGGGCGTAGGCTCGTATTTCGAGATACCGAAACCGAAACCCAGCTGGCTTCACGACCAGAGGTGTACCGGGCAATCGGCGTTCGCGCCTGGGTTGCCGTACCGATCGTCGAAAACGACCGGCTCGTTGCCATCGTTGGCGCGCATTCGCGGACCCCGCGTGATTGGACCGAATCGGAGCTGCGCATATTGGAGGATGTGGCGGACCGCACCTGGACGGCCGTCGAACGCGCCCGTATGGAGGCCGACCTGCGTTCGAGCGAGGCGAGTTTTCGGTCGCTGGTGGAGAACGTGCGGGACTATGCCATCTTCCGATTGAATCGGGGCGGAATCGTGACGGACTGGACCGCTGAATCTGAGCGAATCACCGGGTGGGATGCGAATGAGATCATCGGCCAGTCGGTTGCCCGGCTCTATCCGCCAGACATCTTGGAAGCAGGCGTCCTCGAAGATGAGCTGGCGGAAGCGGCGGCGACCGGGCGCTCCGAACGCGCAGGTTGGCGGCTCTGCAAGAATGGAGATCGGTTCTGGGCAGATGAGGTCGTCTCGGCTGTTCGGGACGAATATGGCACATTGACCGGGTTTGTCAAGATTGCCCGCGATCTGACCGAGCGCCGCGCGACGGACGCACAAGCGGCGGAATTGCGTTTGACTGCCGAGCGCGCTGCCTTGCTGGAATCGGTCATGGAAGCCATACCAGACGGCATGATCATCACCGACCGCCAATTGCGAGGCATCTTGGTCAATCGCGCCTATCGCGAATGCCTTCATCTCGATATGGACCCGGAATTCTTCTGCCAGACGTCCGAGGAACGCGCGGGGCGCATCAACCTCCGGGACGTGGCCGACCGGCCTTTTCCGCGTGACGCACTGCCCGCAGTCCGGGCACGGAACGGCGAGATCGTGAGCGAGGCAGTCGAGAGTCGAATGACCGCTCTGAACGGCGTTGTCCGCGAGCTATCGCTCACCGCTGCTCCGCTTCGAAATGCGGAGGGCGAGATCACCGGTACCGTCGTTGCCATTCGCGACGTCGCCGCGCGAAGGAAAGTCGATGCGGAGCGGGAGCGGCTGGCCGCCGAGCTGCGATTGCTCTCTCGGCGCCTCCTGCTCGTCCAGGAGGAAGAACGGCGCCATCTTGCGCTCGAACTGCACGACGAGATCGGCCAGATGCTGACCGGCTTGGGTTTTCTGCTTGGCGCGGGAATCAGGTTGGACGGAGACTCGCTGGCCGAGGCGCGACGAATAACCATGGAGCTGACGGAACAAGTGCGCCGCCTCTCCATGGATCTTCGTCCGTCCGCGCTCGACGCATATGGGCTGGTGCCAGCGCTGCGATGGTTGCTCGATCGCTTCGGCCGGCAAACTGGATTGCAAACGGAATTTCGGCAGGAGGGCGCGGAACGCCGGTTCCCGGCCGCCGTGGAGATCGCTGCCTTCCGAATCGTGCAAGAGGCCCTTACCAACGCCGCTCGTCACGGAGCAGCGACCAACACGCTGCTGCAGCTCATCGCCGACGAAGCGTTTCTCACCATCTCGATTCAAGACGACGGCCGGGGATTCGATTTCCACGCCGTCGAGGCTGGAAGTGGATTGGCGGGGATGCGGGAACGCGCCGAACTGCTCGGCGGAACCATTGCCGTGGATTCCTCGCCGGGAGAGGGAGTATCGATCACGGTAGAGCTGCCGCTGAAAGAAGCGATGGGATGAGCAGCGAGATAGAGATACCGGCATCCGCTGCGATCGCAACCCGTGGGGGCCGGCCATGCAGGGAATCGGCATTCCGCGCAATCGCTCCTGTATCCAGATTGTTCCTCGTCGCGGGCCGCCGTTGCGGAATCCATTACCATGCTTCCGGCTGTGGCATGGTGGAACCAACATCTCGTGGCTGGGCCTGTTTGCTCTCCGCGTTTGCTTTTGCTGTTCACGGAATGCGTTCGCAATGTGGGAACTGATCGAGGAAATCAATTGCCCGAACGTCACGATTCTGCGGTATAGCCGCCCGGGCTTCGGAGGAATCACCACGACCAACTTCACCGTGGTCGGACGGACGCGTAGTGATGCCTTTCGAAATGCTGAAAACCGCATGGCGTCGTATGCTGGCATTCCGCTTCCGCAACAGATCGAAGAACTCCAGCGCGCGATCGACGCACACATCGTTACCGCCACGATGGAGCTGCGCAGTCTTTCGCACAAGCTGCTGACTGGGCAGGAAGAAGAACGCCGATTTCTTGCCCACGAATTGCATGAGGAGATCGGTCAGCTTCTGGCGGGATTGAGCTTCTCTCTATCGGCCGGTGCCTACATGGAGGCAGACCAGCTAGCGGAGGCTCGCCGGATCGTGGCCCACCTGACCGAACAGGTACGCGAGCTGTCTGGGGGACTTCGTCCGGCCGTGCTGGACGACTATGGCTTGTTAGCCGCGGTGCGCTGGCATGTCGACCGCTGTAGAGGGCACGCCGAAGTGCAGATCGATGTCAAAGAATCGGGACTCGATCGCCGGTTTCCCAGCTCGATCGAAGTGGCCGCCTTTCGCATCGTGCAAGAAGCCCTCGCGAACGCAATGCACTATGCCGATGTCCAGGCCGTGACCGTTCTGCTCGTCGCGGACGCCGAGTGTCTCGAGATCCGGATCCAGGATGACGGGCGGGGATTCGGCGCATCTCGCCGTCCCGACGGGGAGGGAATCGGAGGGATGCGCGCGCGAGCCGAACTGCTCGGCGGCACACTCGATGTTCTCACACATCCGGGGGCTGGCACGACGATTGCGGTCGCATTGCCCCTGGATGGCTCCGGAGCCGGGGACTGAGATGGCTGCGTCCTGTTTTCGATGGTTTGAGACAGGAAGCGCTTATAGTGGAACTTCAGTGCACGGTGCTAACCTCCACCGGCTCGTCGATCGCGAGAACAGGATTTCGAACGTGGAGCACGCTGCCAAAGTATCCGTCGCAAACGATAGCGATTTGGCGCTCGATCCGCGCAGCGGCAAGCCACGCGACATAATTGCAATCGGTGCGTCCGCGGGCGGTGTCCAGGTGCTGCTCCGGATCATCGCCGCGCTACCGCCCGATTTCGATGCGGCCATCTTTATCGTTGTTCATGTGGGAAATCGACCCAGTCTGTTGCCGCGTCTTCTCACGCGCGCTGGTTCGCTTCCGGCCGCCCACGCGGAAGACGGAGAGCCAATCCGGCATGGCCGTATCTATGTCGCTCCTCCCAATGAGCACATGCTGGTCGCCGATGGTCGCATCCGCCTTTCGCATGGTCCTCGCGAGAATCGATTCCGGCCCGCGATCGACCCGCTGTTTCGAACGGTGGCCGATGCCTATGGGAGCCGGGTCATTGGTATCGTGCTCTCGGGTGCGCTCAGCGACGGAACCGTTGGGTTGGCCGCGGTGCGTGCCCATGGCGGTTTGACCATCGTGCAGGACCCCGCGGAAGCACTGGTCAGCGGGATGCCGGCCAGCGCTATGGCGTCGGGCAATATCGATCTTGTCCTGACCTCCAATGAAATGGTTGCGCTGTTTTCCACGCTGGCGCAAGCGATGGCGCCGAACGCCAATCGAACCGACTTCGATGGCGCGCCGCCGCCGGCCCCGCATGACAAAATCATCGAACAGGATCTGTATCGTCAGTCGGTGGACGATGCGCCGTCGAGCTCGACGCTCTTCACCTGCCCGGATTGTGGGGGAACGCTATGGCAGGTGGACGAAGCAGGGGTATTGCGCTTTCAGTGCCATGTTGGGCATGGGTGGAGTTGGGAGGCGTTGCTGGAACAGAAGACGACGCAACTCGAATCCGCCCTCTGGGCAACCAGCCGGTTATTCGTGGAACGGGCGATTCTACGCCGCCAGGTAGCATCCCGGAGTGTCCGGGTTGCACCGGACGCCAGCAATGCGAGTCTGCTCCATGTTCTTGCCGATCAGGATGAGCAACGTTCCCGGGAAGTTCAGGATATGCTGAGCGAATTGACGCCCACCCTGTCCGAATAGCTGCGTTCGAGATACAACCTATCCCAGACAACGAGGGGTTTGCTGGAGCACTCAGCGCTGCTCCCATGGAGTTTCTTGGTCATGTCGAATGAAGACAAGCTTGCGCTGGCGCCCCCACAACACCTCGTCGTGGTAGGCGCCTCAGCGGGGGGAATCGAAGCCCTCTCCGGGTTTGTTTCGGGGTTGCCGCCCGACTTTCCCGCGCCGGTGGTCATCGCTCAGCACTTGAGTCGCTATCGGGCGTCATCGCTCGACGCTATTCTCCGGAGCCGAACATCGCTTCCGGTGGAAACAGTCCAGACGGTTGCCACCCTCGAGCCATCGGTGATCTATCTGGTTCCTTCGAACCGCGATGTGCTCATCTCCGATCATGAGGTGAGAGCCACGGAATCGACGGATGGAGACGGCATTCCATCGATCGATGGGCTCTTTCGCTCGGCCGCCAGCGTATACGGCGAGAACCTCATCGCGGTGGTGCTCTCGGGCACCGGATCGGACGGCGCCGCCGGAGCCCAGGAGGTGAAAGGCTCAGGGGGCATGATCGTCATTCAGGATCCGGACACCGCGGCATTTCCGGGAATGCCGCGGGCGCTCCCGCCGGTCATCGTCGATGCCATCGCCGAGCCGCCCCAGATGGGCGCGCTCATCGCCGACCATATCTCGGGCATCGCCGAACATCGACTCGACGGGCGAGATGGAGAGATTCGGGCGTTCCTCGCCGAGCTGCGCGATGAGGAAGGGATCGATTTCACCAATTACAAGCAGCCGACCATCCAGCGCAGATTGCAACGTCGCTTGACCGCCAGTGGACACCGGACGTTGTCCGATTACGTCGCATTCGCCCGAACCGAGAGCGAGGAGCGACAGCAGCTGGTCAAGAGCTTTTTGATCAATGTGACCGAGTTCTTTCGGGATCAGGATCTGTTCGACTATCTTCAGCATCAGATCCTCCCCGAGCTGATTTCCGTCGCGCTCGAGCGTGGGAGCGAGCTGCGCATCTGGTCGGCCGGTTGTTCGACCGGCGAAGAAGCCTACTCGCTTGCCATCCTTGTCGCCGAACACCTCCGCGAGCAGGGAATCGATCTCCGGGTCCGCATCTTTGCAACAGATCTCGATAGCGAAGCAATTGCATTTGCGCGAAAGGGAGTCTATTCGGCTCGCTCGCTGGCCCGGGTGCCCAACGCGATCGTCGATCGATATTTCTATCGCCGGGACGGAAGCTATGAGGTCACCAAGGAACTACGATCATTGCTCGTCTTCGGCGAGCATGGGTTGGGGCAGCGCGCCCCGTTCCCGCGGATCGATCTGGTCGTCTGCCGAAATGTACTGATCTATTTCACTCCCGCGCTCCAACGGCATGCACTGCAGCTTTTTGCGTTTTCGCTGCGCGCGGGCGGCTATCTCGTCGTCGGCAAGTCGGAATCGGTCGGATCGATGTCGGAATACTTTTCCCTCGACAATAGCCGCTATCGTGTATTTCGGCGGTTGGGAAACCGGGCAGCATTGCCGCTTGGTATGAAAGATGTCGCTTCTTTGAGTTGGACACCCGTTCCTGGCCGCATGCCGCGGCACCCCGTGGCCAGGCAGTCGAGCGGCACACTGGCCGGCCAAGTGGGGATTCGAAGCAGGATGAGAGCAAAGTCCGAAGAAGTCATCCAAAAACTGAGGGCTGGTATCGTCGTGGTCGACGATCGCTACGATATCCAGCTCATCAACGCGAAAGCGCGGCAGTTCTTCGGTATTCATGCCCCGGCTGTCGGCGACGATTTTCTGCATCTGGTGACGAATTTCGACGCCACCGAGCTGAGGCGGCTCATCGATCGGATCCTGCATGGGGCTGAAGGGGAGACGATCCAGCTTGCCGAGCAGGCGCGGCGAGGTATCGAGGGTCGGATCCTCGAGATCAGCGGGATGCCGCTCGGTGCTCCCAAGGAGGATGAGCCACTGCTCGTTGTGCTCGAGGTCGAGGACGTCTCGGCGCGCGAGCGCGCTCTCCAGGCCAGCGACACCGCCGAAGCACTGGCCAGCGATGCCATTCGCAGCAATGAGGAAGTCCTTTCCGCGAACCTCGAGCTGACCAGCACGATTGCCTCGTTGCGTGCGGAGAATGAAGAACTGATGGTGGCAGCGGAGGAGATCCAGGCCGCCACCGAGGAGATGGAAACCCTCAACGAAGAGCTGCACGCCACGAATGAGGAACTCGAAACCCTCAACGAAGAGCTGCAGGCAACGGCCGAGGAGTTGAACGCGGCAAACGACGATCTTCGGGCTCGCACCGATGAGCTCCAGGAAATGGCTCGAATCAGCGAAGAGCGACGGGAGCGACTGGAAGCCATCTTGTTCCAAGTCGATCAGCCGGTGGTCGTGGTAGGCCCGGACGGCAATCCGATCTTCCGGAATGAGGCATTCCGAAATACCATCGAGGAACGCGACGCATCCTTCGCGATCGCCGATAAACCGGATGAGTCGCTGAATCTCGAACAGTTTCTCCAGCGGCTGGTCCAGGTCGAGCCACCGTTCAGAATTCGATGCCTGCTCACGGTTTCCGGAGATGCCCAGAACCTGACCGCCGTTGGCCAGGGCGATCTGGGCGAGGGAGACCATCATTCCTTCATCGTCGTCCGGTTGGAGCCGGCGGTCTCGGGCTGAGCGCGACTGTGCGGCGCCAGCCGTCAGGGACTCCGGGAACACTGCGAGCGCACCCGTAATACGAAACCCGGATGACCCCGCGCGGATACTC
>JBIQLF010000038.1:0-27564 GCA_044464585.1 Thermomicrobia bacterium | reverse complement strand
GGTCCAGTTGCAGGATGACGCGACCACACGCTGCTTCGCAGCGGATCAGTATCTGAAACTCGTCCAGTCGAATGTCGGTGTTCCGCCGACAGCGGCACCGACGGCGATTCCGACCGAGACCCTCACGCCGACCATCACCAATACACCCACCGCAACGTCGACCCCGACGATCACGAGCACCCCCAGCAAGACACCCATCGCAACTCCCTACAAGAACCTGAAGTATGGCGATCTGGTCACCGCAACCGCTCGTGTGAATTGCCGTGTTGCCGGCTCGACCAGCAGCACCGTCCTGTTCGTCGTCGAAAAGAATCAGCAGTTCTACATCGTCGAATCGGCCCAGGCAAACGGTGGCTACGACTGGGTCCTGGCGCAGATGCAGGATGCCGCTCGAACCACCTGCTACCTCGCCGCCCAGTACATCACCCTTCTCACCAGCGATGTCTCGGTTCCGGCCACCTTCACGCTGACTCCATCCATCACGCCGTCGAATACACCCTCGAATACGCCGACGAATACACCGGTGCCGACGGAGACGCCAACACCGACCGAAACGCCGACGCCGACCGAGACAGCGACGCTGACCGGGTCCGAGACCGCAACTCCGACACCAACCCAGACACTTACGCCCACCGTCACCAATACCCCTTCGGAGACTCCTACTCCAACGGTTACGAATACACCCAGCATTACGCCACTGGCCAGCGATACGCCGACACCAACCTTCGGCAATCTCCATGCGGGCGATATTGCCAAGGCGAATGCGTCGATCAACTGCCGGGTCTCGAACTCGGCTCAGGACGAAATCGTCTGGATCATGAGTCCGAACGATCGTGCGGTCGTGCTCACCGACCCTGAAAACGCGAACGGCTATTGGTGGAGCAAGGTTCGCCCGATGGGCACCACCAAGGAGTGCTATGTCGCGGCACAATACCTGGATCTGGTGCAATCCGGCGGAGGAATTACCCCGACACCGGAGGCAACCGGATCGGCCACTGCTGAACCAGCCGGTCCATACGTGGTTGGCGACGTTGTCGAAACGACCACGAAGGTCAATGTCCGCACGGACGCGGGCACCAATTTCCTGGTCGTCTTTACGGCTGCCGCGAAGACGCAGGGCACAGTCCTTCCGGGATTCAAGCAAGCCAATGGACTCGACTGGGTTCAGGTCCAGTTCCCGACCGGGACCGGTTGGCTCGCTGCCAAGTACACCAAGCTCGTGTCCAGCCCCAGTACGATTCCCGGTCCCTATACGGCGGGTACGCAGCTGGTCGTCACCAGTGTGGTCAACCTGCGCACTCTACCGGGCACGTCGAACACTTCGCTTGGCCAATTACAGCCGGGGCAGCAGGGGTTGGCGCTCGGCGCGGCCTCCAAGGTGGGGAGCACGACCTGGATTCAGGTGGAATTCTCGCTCGGCACCGGTTGGGTGTCGGGGGATTACATCAAGAAGTTGTCAGCCGTCACCCCGACACCAGCGCCATCGACGTCCAAGGTGTGGGTCTACGTCGATTGCACATCGAATCCCGAGCGGATCATCGTCCAGAACAACAACCTGTCGTCCATCAAGATCCTCAGCATCGGCTCGACCTATAACCCGGCTGCAGGCGAACCGTATTCAGTCAACATGACGCTCGGCTCCAAGGTCACCCTCTCGTTCCAGGCTGGAAGCAAGGCAAGTGGCAGCTATGCACTGACGAAGAGCGAGATGTTCACCGACAGTGCTGGCGCCCAGGATGGAGCGATCGTCAAGACATCGATAGGCGATGTCGTTGCCAAATGCTCCACGGCCACCACCGGCGAGAAGTGGATCGAAGTGAACCTGACCACGCAGACGCTCTATGCCTATCGGGGCTCGACGGTTGTTTCGTCGTCGCTGGTCAGTACTGGCAAACCGGGCTTCGATACGCCAACCGGCACCTACCGCATCTATGCCAAGTACGAGCTGGTCCGCATGGCCGCGTGCATCAAGGGCGAGTGCTACGACACTCCCAACGTTCCGTGGGACATGCTCTTCAAGAGCGGCGGGTTCTATATCCATGGCGCCTACTGGCACCACGACTTCGGCAAGGTGAGAAGCCACGGATGCGTCAACCTCCCGGTGCCCTATGCGGAATGGCTCTACGGATGGACTCCGATGAATACCCGAGTCGTCATCCACTACTAGCACACCGCAGACGATCGAATTCGAGTGATTGGCAGGAGCGCCCCGCAAATGGGGCGCTCCTCCTTTCTCGCCTCGCGATCATCGGCTAGACTCCCCATACCGAGACAAACCAAGCCTGTCGCCGACGCGCGATCAGAGAACATCCCGGCTCCGGGCCGTGGAGAATGCCATGCAGATTTCTTTCTCAACCCAGGACACCGGTCCGTCGATCGAGCCGGATCCAACGATTCGGGTTTCGACCGGACAAGCCGATGAGCTCCCCCTTGCTCGGATGCCGGCATACGAGATCGGACGGTCACCGGCCGACCGTCCGATGCAGCGGGCAGCCTCGGTCTCGTTGCGCGCGGGCGACATCGTCGAAACCGATCGCAATGGAGTCAACTGCCGGGCCTGGATGTCGACGAGCGCGCCGGTCCGAACCACCCTCGACAAGGGAGTGCGCGCAACCCTTCTGAGCGAGCCATTCCGTTTCGATGGACACCATTGGGTGCGGCTACGATTGGATGATTCGGAGATCGTTGGGTGCGTCTCGGCCCGGTATCTCGAATTGGTCGAACGCGGGCCCGATCATGCAGATGGGTTGGTCGAGCGTCCTGGAGCTCGGAAGAACCCGCGCGGGCGCCAGGAGGAAGGCGCCACGCTGATCACGATTTCCCGGCTGAGTCTCCGGCTCGGACCGGGGATTCATTTTCCAGCAGCTCGCCGCATGGAAGCGAATTCGCCCGTTACCGTGCTGGGTGAGCCGATCGTCCGCGATTCCTCCGCCTGGATTCCGGTGCGTTTCTCCACGGATTCCGGCTGGGTTGCCGCGCAGCATACCGTGCCGCTCGTCAAAACCGGCAAGTGGATCGAAGCGGAACGCACCGGACAAATGCTCACCCTGTGGGATGGAGCATCCTGCACGCGTCGCGTCCGCATCAGCACGGGCAAACGCGGTTATCCCACCCCCGAGGGAGTCTTCAGCATCACCAAGAAGATCCCCGTGCGGACGTTGCGCGGGTCCGTTCGCGGGGAGCGATGGGAGATTCCGGGAGTTCCCTGGATCATGATATTTCGCCGGGGCGGATTCTATTTCCACGCCGCATATTGGCACAACGACTTCGGCCAAGCGGTCAGTCATGGATGCATCACCCTGTCGCCCGGCGATGCGGAATGGCTCTACGATTGGACTCCGCTGGATACCCCAGTCTGGGTCCACGACGCTCCCGAGCAGTCCGAAAAACCAGGAGACCGGTGCGGCTCCTGATGTCTCCGCGCCGGTCTGCGACCCAGCATCACTGGCGCGAACGCGCCCCTTACGCCTGCGCGGCCACCGGCGAGTCGGAGAGATTCTCCCCAGCGGTATACGGGTTTTGCCAGGCGGTACCCTTTTCCGCGAAGCGGTCGGGCCGGAAATAGCTCAAATCGAATCCGTGATTCTTCCCGGTCAGCTCATCGGCGATGATCTTGCCGGTCGCCGCCCCCCAGGCGAACCCGCCACCATTGAATCCCGCCGCGATGGTCAACCCCTCCATGATGCTGGAACGCCCGATCAATGGCAGCCCGTCCGGTGTGAATCCCATGATCCCCGACCAGCAGCGCATCACTCGTACCCCTGCCAAGGCTGGAAAGAGCTGCACCAACCGCTTGCCGATTCCGCTGACGACAGGCAACGTCACCCGCTCTTCGTAAAGCCCCAGGCCCTCCTGTTCGTCCAACCGCCGGAACCCACCGCACACCACCGGTCCGGCCGGAGCTTGCCGGCCATATTCCTTGTCGAAATTGTTGCCGAAGGCCATCGGCAGAATCGGCGCAATCGGTTCGGTCGCCAGAATCTGCCCGCGCGCCGGCACGATCGAACCCCGCGGCAACTGATGCAAGAGCAATGGGGTGTAGGCGTTGGTCGCCAGCACGACCTCTCCAGCTTCGACGCGGCTCCCATCCAGCAATTCGATACCGGTCGCCCGGCCGCCATATTCCAGGATCTTTGCCACCGGGGTGTGGGTATGAAGCTTGGCGCCCAGTCGCACCGCGGCATTGGCGAACCCATCCACCAGGGCAAACGGCCAGAGATGTCCTGACTGGCGGTTGTATTTGGCGCCATAGATCTGATCGGTGAGCGGGGGAAAGCGCTTGCGCGCTTCCTGCACGTCCAGCAATTCGGATTCGTTGCCTTCGGCGCGTTCGGCATCGAAATTGCGCACCATATCGTCCCATTGTTCTTTGGTGCGCCCGATTTCGAGCATGCCCGGAGAACGAAGCTGGAAATCAGTGTCGAGCTCACCGGACAGTTCGTGCAGCATCTTCCAGTTCGCGGAGTTCACCGCGTACGCCTGAGCCGCGCCCTCGGTGCGCATGCGCATTCCCGCGCTCGTCATACCGCCATTGCGCCCGGATGCGCCCGAACAGATACCTCGCTGTTCGAAGAGGTGGACGTGTTTGCCGGCTTTCGACAATTGGTAGGCGATCGAACATCCATTGACGCCGCCACCAACCACGATCACATCGGGACCCGCCATCGCCTTCATCCTGCCGCTGAAAGTTGCCGACACGTCGATGGCGGAAGTCTAGCAGGACGCGGACTGCGGCCCTGCCCACTTTCCACCCCGGTTCGTCTCGCGGAACCGGATTCTATTCACCACCGGCCGATTGCTCCTGAAAGCGCTTGGCGCAGGTTTCGATCATATGCCAGGCGAAGGCGGAATCATGCCAGCCCAGCACTTCGGTGTGCTTCGGTTCGAGCAGCTTGTAGGTGGCGAAAAAGGTTTCGATCTCCATCAGCCAATGGTCGCCCAGCGATGTCAGATCGATCACATGCTGATAGCGCGGGTCGCCCACCGGCACCGCCAGGACTTTGAAATCGGACCCCTTCTCGTCGGCCATGTCGAGTCCGCCGATGGGACGAGCTTCCACATAGCAGCCGGGAAAGGTTGGCTCTTCCATCAGCACCAGAATATCGAGATGGTCGCCGTCCTCCGCCAGCGTATCCGGAATGAAGCCATAGTCGGTTGGATAGTGCACCGAGGAATAGAGCACCCGGTCGAGCTTCATATGACCCAACCGCTCGTCGAATTCGTATTTGTTGCGGCTTCCACGCGGTATCTCGATCATGGCCAGCACGGAATTCGGACCCAATTCAACCATTGGCTGTCGCTCTCATTTCTTCGACTCGCTTGCCTATCATCTCAGTGACTCGCCATCTTCCCGGCTTGGCATATCACCGAGGGCTCCCGACGAGGCGTTCGCATCATAGTAGGACTGGATGCAGGGAAGAATGTCATGTGCCGATCTACGCTTCGCCTTGTAGCCCGGTCGTTCGACGGGATGTATCCGGCGCAAACAGAACCGGGGTGATCCACCTTTCCCTGTGCCATGAGCCTGACCTCCGAGATGCGCTCACCCAGAGACCGGCGGATGGAAGCGGCGATCCCCGATTCCGGGCAGACCCGCGATCTGGTGCACCGCACGCTCGACCGAACCACGTTCAGCTCCCAGCAACGCATTGTGGAAACGATAGTCATGCTTGCGGATGATCTCTTGCAGCTGGTCTCGAAGCTGGCGGTGCGCGGCGATCAGACGCGCTCGTAGCGCATCGAACACCTCGGCATTCGGCTGTTGGCGAAGCGCTGCATCCAAATGGGTCACACAGAGCCCATCCGAAGCCGCATAGCGCTCCCGGAACTCTGGTGCAGCCAGATCGTCCAGCAGTTGCGCGATGGCCATTCCTGCCTCATTTTCTCGTACCGTACAGAAGGGGCAAACCCCTGGCTCGACGAGCACAGCAGCGCCACCCGCTGCCGCTCCCGACAAATTGGCCAGGAGCGCACGGGCGAATCCCGGACGCGCCGAGTGCTGCCGGTTCATCTGATCTGTAATGCGCGCCAGCACAGCCTCGTAGATCAGCGCGGTTCCAAGGGGGTGGGCATGCTCGAGCCATTGTTGGGCATGCAGGTTACAGAACCCCCATGCGGCCTCGACCTCCGAGCGCCAGCCGGGATCATTGACGAACTCATAGTCGATACTTTCCATGGACTGGGCTACTCGCTGCAGCACGATCCGGCAAATGGGACACCCGGGCAGTTCGATAGCCTCAGTGGGTCGAAGGTTGAGATGTCGCTGCGCCATCGTCGATTCCATTGCAAGAAAAAAGGCCACTACATCCGCAGGGAATTCCTGCTTGGTAGAAGCCATCAGCCGTTTGCCGGCAACCTGGGCGAGCCTCATCACCCTGCACCCGCGGGTGCTCCTGTTTGTCCATCGAAGCCTACGTGTTGCCATTGGATTGGTCAAGTTCGTTCGTGGCCAGCAGGTGTGATGCAACGACCAGGAGGGACGCCATGCGGAATCTCATGGGGCGGCTGAACGCCCGATCGGACGAGGAGCTCCAGCGCATCGCCGCCGCGTGGCTGCTGCCCGGCAACGCCCGCGACCGGCCAGCATCGATCGCCCAGCTCATGCGTGCGATGACCGATCTCCGCGCCACTCGCGATTTCTGGACGCGCCGCTCCGAGAACGAGCAGCAGATGATCACCTCGTTCGTTGCCGATGACTCGGATCGTGGTTCGGCCGTCGCCGAGCTGGCTGCCGAGCTCGGCTGGGATGAAGCGGCCACCCGGACAACCGCCACCCGCTTGTACCAGGCGGGCGTTCTGGCAACGACCGCCCGGCAACAACCGGCGCCGGTTGGGGAAACCCCTCGTCTCATTCTGCCCAGAGAATTGAGCCAGCTCTTTGCCCGTATCCAGGACGAGCGAGATGCGGGCGATATCAGCATGGCAACTCCTTCGACCCTGCTGGCGCTGCTGGACGACGCGGATATCCAGCGCGCGGCCGAAATATGGGGATTGGAAGCGATACCCGGTCTCCGCACCCGCAGGGAACTGACGGAGGGATTGCTGGAGCTGGCAGCCTTCCCCGACCGGCGGGCCATGGTCGAGCGCACGCTCGGTTGGGATGCCCGGCGGGTGCTCGGTCTGGTGGCGGAGCTTCCGGCTGGACAAACCGTACCGCTTTCCGAAATCAGCACAGCGCTGGAGCTCGATCCGGCGATGCCTCGCGCCGCCGAGCGATTGCGCAATGCACTCGCCGAGCTCGAAGAATCGCTGCTGGTTTGGCATACATGGCTGCCCGGGGGAGAACGCGGGCTCTTCCAGCCGGTCTGGCATCTGGCCGAACCGGAACACTTGCAGGACAAACAGCAACCGCCCGAACCAACGGGCTCGGAACCTCCCGAGCGAGCTGCTGGACATCCCGCCGCGCTGGCCTGGGATCTGTTGACGCTGCTGCGCTGGCTCGGGGCGGGCACCGCTGCGGTCGCCTCGCTCTCGTCGGCATCGATACGGGCACGCCGGCGACTCGATCCATTGCTCTGGAACCGGGGAGGTGACGAGCCACGCCCCGGTTATCTCGAATTCCTGACGGCGCTCGCGGAATCCGGCAATCTGCTCGATCCCCCCGAACCGGATTCGAACACGAATCGTCCGGTTCGTGCCTGGCGCAGCCGCTCGTTCGATGACCAGACGGCCCAACTGCTCTCCTGGTGGCTGGGCGCGGCGACCTGGATCGAAGCGCAGGATCAGGAGGACGTCGTCGTTTCTGGCGCGCACTGGCCGCAATTTCGCAGGCGGTTGCTGGTGCTTCTGGCCGAGCTCGATTCGCAACACTGGTATCGTCTGGACGAGCTGGCTCGCTGGTTGAGCCGCCGCAGCAGCGACGCGCTTGGGGATGCGGTCCAGATCGCGACCGCCCGGCCGATCGACTCCACGCTCGACCGCTCGGCCGGGCGGCTCTCCGCGCTGGAACGGGTGGTGGAGCGCACCCTGAAAGGCGGATTCGCCTGGTTCGGCTTGATCGAGATCGGCCATATTCCGGCGATTGGCGAAGTCGTGCGATGTACCGATGCCGGAGCGATTGCCGCTGGCGTGCGCGAGCGGGAGACCGTCCCGGAGGCCGAGGGCGCTCCGATCACGATCCATCCCGACCTCACCATCACCCTGCGCGCGCCCTCGCCGGTACGGGTTTGGTCGCTCACGGCATTCGCCGATCAGATCCGCCTGCTGCCAGAATCCGAGTATCGGATCACGAGCCGGTCGCTCGAACGCGCACTCGGGGCAGGTTTCCGAATCGATGATGTGGTGACATTTCTCGAACGACAGACGGGCGAGCCACTGGATGAATCTACCCGCGCCCAGCTCAGAACGTGGTCGGAATCGATGGGCCGAGTTTGGCTCGTGCCGGCATTGATAATCCAGGCGGAGCGAGACGAGGACCTCCGGCCATTGCGCGCGCCGCTGGCAAGCGCCGGTTTCCAGGTGGAATTTCAGACTGGCGGATTCGTGGTTCGTGGACCGGAGGGGATGAACGCCGCAACATTGAGCGCGCGCGTCGAATCGATCGTGCGGGAACAGGGCAAAACACCCCACTACCGCGCGGATCATGAAGCCCTCGCCGGCGAAGAGCAAGCGGAGTCGACCGGCGAGGCATTTTCCTGATCGTCAGGTCAACCGGCGTTCGGGCGCGGAACGTTCCAGCTCACCGGCGACTGGCATGAGCTTGGCCAGACTCGCATCGAGCTGCTCCAGCTCGCTCGGACTGAACGAACCCAGCGCCGCGGCCATCTCTTCCCGGAGGGACGCCGAAACCGCATCCGCGGCTGCCCGGCCCTCATCGGTCAATGCCAGCAATACGCGACGTCGATCGTCGGTGCTGCTGATACGGCGAACGTATCCACGCCGTTCGAGACGGTCGATCAATCCGGTGACCACGGCCGGTGTCACCATCAAGCGACGCGCGACATCTCCCAGGGTGGTCTGTTCGCTTTCGATCATCGCCAGCGCCGAGAGCTGGCGCAGGCTCAATCGCTCTTCGCCGGCCACCCGGGCCACGCTCGCCTCGGCCCAGCGATTCAACCGCGGCACAATATCCAGGAGCGACTGGGTAACGCTGTCGGCAACGGAAGTGGCTGTTTGAGACATTCGGTCGTATCTCCTCAGAAGGGCTGGCTTTGCATTCGGTATCGGATTGGATTGCGCAAAGCGCCTGGCGATGATCTTCCGGCACGATCGAACGGAGCCAGAAATCGCTCACCTACTGATTGTACCGGAGGCAAGATAATTCATAATCTTTACGTGATACCGCCATGTTCCGAACCCGGAAGCGCGGCGGCGTAGACTATCGCCATGGTGATGCGTGTGTTCGGGGGCAATAGGTGAATCAGCAACGCGGTCCGGCAGTTCGGCGATGGGTCTCGAATCTGCTCTTTGTCGTGGCGGCCGTCCTTTTTGCCTATGTCGCCTATGCGTATTATCAGGAACGAACGAACGATGTCGGACCCATCCCGACGCCCCAAAGCATTGCCGGCAAAGCCGAGCTCAAGAATGTGCGCGACGCTATCGCGGCCCAAGGCGCCACGGTCGAATACGGACGGCAGACCGTGCGCATCGAGGGGATCACACCGGTGGGCCAGCAATTGACCGTCGAGGGCGCTCCAGTCTACGTCTTCATCTTCGATAGTCCGGAAGTCCGCGCCGAGCAAACCGCCGAGCTGTCCGCCGAAAAGCTGGAAATGAAAACACCCTCCGGCGCCAATGCCGCCACTGGAACCCTCGCGATCAGTGAAGGAAGCAACATTCTGACTGTTTCCGATGGCGCGCCGGAGGCCGTGCAGGAACAGATCGATGCTGGAGTAGCGAGTCTGCCTTGACCGAAGTTCTTCCCCCTGTCGACCCGGAACCCGGCGACGACGATCCATTCGAACATGGGCGCGTCGGCTATGGGTCGTACGCGAAATACACCCCGCTGCTGCTGGCGCTCGGCATCATTCTCGTCATCGGTTACGTTGGCTGGAAGCAATTCCGTCCCGACGACGATCGACCCCGCGCCGGGGTATTGATCGATCAGCCGGCGCCCGACTGGAATCTGACGCTGCTGGATGGATCGAGCATCCATGCCGAGAATCTGCGCGGGCAGGCGGTGGCGCTCAACTTCTGGGCATCATGGTGCGCGCCATGCGAATCGGAAATGCCCGCGTTGGAGAAACTCTCCGCTTCGCTACAAGCCGAAGGCGTTCCCGCCACCATCGTCGGGGTTGGGGTCAAACGCGACAACGACGACAATGCCCGGGCGATGATCGACCGGCTCGGTATCACCTATCCCGTGGGACGCGACACCGCCGGCACGAACGACACACTCGGTCCAGTCACCCAGGCATTCGGCATCGACACCTATCCAGCGACCGTGTTCATTCGACCGGACGGGGTCATTTCGGCCATCATCTTCGGCCCGCTCACCGAGGAATCCGCCCGCACCCATATCGAGAACGCCCTGAAAGCGCCCTGACGCCGGCCGCGGTCCATCCATTCGGCGCCCCCGTGGAGCGCGCAACCGGCGCAAACCGCCCGGCACAAAAGCGGGACGGCGCAGCCACGCCACCCCGCTCGCCCCAAGACTCAAGGCTCAAGATCCAAGCCTCACGACCCAAATCCCGTTACCCGGCCATCGCCACCTGCGGAATCTTCACCTTGGTCAGCCAGTGCGCATACTGCTGGTTCTTGCCGCGGACGATATCGAAGAAGGTGTCGCGAAGCTGCTCCGTGACCGGGCCGGCCTTGCCCGTCCCGATCGTGCGACCGTCGATTGCCTCGATCCAGGCGATCTGCACGCCCGTGCCACAAAAGAAGGCTTCGTCGGCCAGATAGAGCTCGGTGCGGTCGATCTCGCGCACTTCCACGTGGATCCCGGCGTTCTTGGCGATCTTCATGATCGAGCGGCGCGTCACACCTTCGAGAATGTCGCTGGAAAAGGGCGGGGTCACCAGCCGGTCGTGCCGGACGATGAAGAGATTACAGCCACTCCCCTCGGCAATCTTGCCGGCGGTGTTCATCATGATCGCCTCGTCCGCCCCGCTCTCCATCGCCTCATCCTTGGCGAAGGCGGAGTTCACATAGGCGCCCGAGAGTTTGCCCCGACTGGGGATCGCCGCATCTGGAATGCGCACCCATGACGCGATGATCGCCTTCTGCCCCCGGTCGAGCGCCAGATAGTCGCCCATCGGCATCTGATAGACGGCGAATTCGTCGCCGATCCCGCGCAAGCGCGGGGTCAGCTGCACCGCTGGCTTGTAGAGGAAGGGCCGAATGTAGATGTCCCCCGACGGCGCGTTCTTTTCGGTCAGCTCGACGATGATCCGGGCCACATCCTCGGGGGTATACGGCAGCTCCATTCGCAGCAACTTGGCCGAGTTCATCAACCGCTGGGAATGCTCCGGCAACCGGAAGATATTGACCGACTGGCCGTCCTCATCGAGATATCCCCGCACTCCAGCAAACGCGCCGGTGCCGTATTGCAGGGCATGGGTACCGATGCTGACATTGGCATCCGCAAAGGGAACGATCTTTCCCTGGAAAAAGGCGTATTCGAGGATCTTGGCGTCCATGGAATTCCCTCCCGGCGCGATTCCTTCGGCGGCGGCGCTCGGAGTCGAAGGAGCGGATCGAATGTTGGGCGCTATTGTCCCATATGGAAAGTGTCCGCGAAGACGATGTACCCCATCGCTGCTCTGATTCGTCTACCCACATGAGGAGCACGTGCGGTGACCAATCGAACCGGCGATCCGGAGCAAAGGAATGAAACTGGCCGCGACCTGGCATTCGCCTCGTTCTACCGCGAGCATCTCGATGACGTCTACCGCTATTGCGTCTACCGATTGGGCACCCGGGAAGCAGCCGAAGATGCGACCAGCGAAATCTTCACCAGAGCGCTGACATCGTTCGATTCGTGGCGCGGCCGGGGCTCGCGACGAAGCTGGCTCTTTTCGATTGCGCACAACACGGTGGTCGATCTCCACCGGCGAAAACGCCCGCTCGTGCCCCTCGACGAGCTCGATGAGATCGCGGATAGCAGCGACGGTCCGGAATCGGCCGCCCTTGCTGCCACCGAACAGGTCGAGGTGCGCACGTTGCTGCGGCAGCTCCCAGACACCCAGCGTCAGATTCTGGAACTGCGCCTTGCCGGTCTGACCGGAGCCGAAATCGCCGAGGTGCTGGGCCGGACCCACGCCTCGGTCAAGATCGCCCAGGTCCGTGCCTATCGAACGTTGCGCCAGCTTCTGCGCGAGCACGATACGTCCGATACCAAAGAAAGCGCCGTCCATGGAACCGACTGAGCATATCGATATCGATCGTTTCGATGAGTGGCTCGATCGTCTGGTGCGGGATATCGCGAGTCCAGCACCAGACGATGCGACCGAACTTGCCGCCACCGCACGGTGGCTTCACGAGAAAGGACACCAGACGATGCGTTCCCCATCGTTCGATCGACGACTTTTTGCTCAATTGCACGCTGCCGGTGAGGGGGTCGCGGATTCCCTGCCACCTCCGATCGCGGCGTATCCATCTCGCCCACGCGGAGCGACGACGGCAACGCCAAGCTCCCTACGGCGCGTATCGATGGCCGCGGCGGTCATCCTGATCGCCATTCCAGTTCTCATTCTGGCTGTCCGATCGTTCGGTGGAAGTCCAGACGAGCCGACGATTCCAGCACCGGCAAATGGACTGGCTCGATCCGGAACACCGGTCCCCTGCGCCGTCGTTCAGCCATCCACACTCGAGATCAGCGGTACTCCCGAGCACACGGCCATTCTGCAAACCAACGGCTGGGCCGACAACCCGAATCGTCCTGGCTACGCTGTACCGGCGCTCTATGAGGGAAATCTTCCCGATGGGCCACCGGCATCAGCGCAAGATCTCACCGAGATCCAGCAAACGCTCGCGGCATTCGCCACCTGTCTGTATGTCCGCGACTACGTGAGTGCAGACGCTTTTTTTTCTGACGACTCCTTCAGGCGCACGGATTCGAATCGCCAGGATAGTTTCCGGGTGACCGTAACGCCCGACCCGACCATGGCCTCGTTTCCGACGCCGACCAAGGCGCTCGATACCCTCCCGGCTCCGGTGATTCCGATCATCGTCCGCTCCAACGTCCTGTCCGATGGACGCATCGGTGTTCTGCTGGAACAAAACGTGGCAGGAAATGGTCTCCCTCAATACATCATTCTCGTCGGGTCCGAGCGCGGCTGGCTCATCGATGAAGAGATCACCGTCACGTCCACACCCAACCCTTCCCCCGAGGCGTCATCACGTACGCTGGAGATCACAGCAATCGATCTCCAGTTCATCCCGTCGCGCATTCAGATTCCGGCGGATGTCGATTTCACGCTCGTGGTCAAGAATGAAGGGGTCGCGCGAAAGACCTTCGTGATCCCGGAGCTGGGCATCGACGAAGAGTTACCAGCGGGAGAGACTCTTTCGGTGAACGTAAATGCACCAAAGGGGGTATACGAGTTCTACAGCGATGTCCCGGGACAGAAGGCGGCAGGCATGCGAGGCTGGCTCATTGTGATACCCGGGAGCTGAGCAATTCGTCGCTCCACAGTCGCAGTACGCCGTCTCCGATCTCCGCGAAAGCGGTTCGTCCGGCCAGGTGGAACGGAGGTCTGTCGCGACAGGAGCGAGAGCGTTGCCGATCTTACAAAGACTCCAGCCAAGCAATCGCCGCCCGGGTTTGCAGCAGGCGCAGTTCGAGCACATGGCGGCCGAAATCACCAGCCGATGGGGAGGACGCCGCCAGTCGGGATTCGAGGACGGCATCCACTTCGCGGCTCCGGGCGAGCTGGCCGCGGATCAGCTCGGCGGCCAGCTCGGGATCGAGCAAACGGGCGAAATAGAGCTTGACCAGAAATTCCAGCCGAATCTCACGCGTGTGCTGCACCGGTTGGCGCAACCAGCGCAGCAACTCGTCCTTGCCCGCGTCGGTCAGCGTATAGATCTGCCGGGGCGGTCGGGTGCCCTGCGGTTCGACGTCGACCGTCACCCACCCGGTGCGCGCCAGCTTCTTCAGATGGTGATAGAGCATCCCCGGTTCGAGCTTGAGCACATCCCCCAGCGGCTGGTCATCACCGAAATGTCGCGCCAGATCGTAGCCATGCCCACCGGCTTCCTCGAAATAGAGGAGCCCGAGAATCGCATGTTCGGCTGGCTGCGCCGGTCGCGCCATCGCATGTCTCCGTGGTCTTGCGTCTTGGGTCCTGAGTCGATTTCGACTCAGGACCCAAGACGCAGAACTCGAGTCCCGTAACGTTACACTCTTCGCCAGAGAAATGCTGTCCGTTCCTGAGAGGCAACCAGACGATGGAAATGGCGCTCACCGCGCATGATGTCATGCTCACCAATATTCCCACCACCACGGCCGAAACCACCGTGCGCGATGTCGTCGCTATGCTGGAAGCCAACGATATCGGCGGGATGCCCGTGCTCGACGACGACGGCGCGCTGATCGGCATGGTGTCCGAATACGACATCATCAGCAAACGGGGCGAAACCGCGGGAAGCATCATGAGCCGGGGCGTCATCTCCGTGCAGGAGCATGCGTCCGTACGCGATCTGATCGAATTGATGGGGTTGCACGGCGTCCGCCAGCTTCCCGTCATGCGCGACGGCCGCCTGATCGGCATCGTCACCCGCCGGGAGTTGATGCGGAGATATGCCGACCGGTGGCGGAGATAGGAAATAGGAGAGGGGAAATAGGAAATGGGAAATAGGAAATGGGAAATAGGAGAGGGGAAATAGCCCCGTCGGGCGTGGGCGCCGAGGGTGACCGCCAACAGTCTTGGCAGTTCGGCCGCGCGAACGCGAATGCCGTCGTGCCAGGCCCAAGAAACTATCTCCTATTTCCCATTTCCTATTTCCCCTCTCCTATTTCCGCTCCACCCACCGCCGTGTTACGATTCATTCGTAACGATGCGGTATGGACGATGTCTTCGCGAGCGGCGGATCGGTTGAACGAATTCCTCGCAGAGCTTTTCGCATCCAGAGTGCGCGCCGCGGTGCTGGGTCAGACGATCCCGCGCCCGCATCTGGCGTGGTCACTGACCGAGTTCTCCCGCATTCTGGATTTGCCGATCAGCTCATTGCAGCATGAGTGCTACAAGCTCGAACGGCTCGGCATCCTCGTTTCGCGACGCGAGGGCGCATCGCGCCGGTACCATGTGAATCCCCAGGGACCATCCATCCGGGAGCTGACCGCGCTGGTCGTCAGCGCGCTCGGGCAGGAGGATGTTCTCCGCGGCACTCTGGACGAGATCGAGGGGTTGGAATCGGCATTCATCGCCACCACCCTGCCCCTGACCCAGGCCGCCATCTCCGGTGCGGAGGGATCGATACCCTTGGTGCTGATCGGCGAAATCCCGCTCGAACAGATCGATGCCGCCCAGGAACGGGTGGCCGCGTTGCTCGGGCTCGATCCCTCGCGCATCGAAGTCGTGTTCTATCTTCCAGAAGATTGGGAAGAGCGTGTCCAGCAACGCGCGCCCTATGCCGTCTGGTTGCTGCAAGCTCCCCGCACCCATCTCGCCGGCACGCCAATCGATTGATCGGATCTTGTTCATGAACAGTGGAACGCTCCTGATCGGCCAGTCCGGCGGGGCAACGACAGTCATCAATGCATCGCTCGCCGGCGCGATCGAAGCCGCGCATGCGACCGGCACGTTCGATCGAATTCTTGGAATGCTCGATGGCGTCGCAGGATTGCTGGAGGAACGATTCATCGATCTGACCGGTCTGCCGCCCGAGCGGCTGAACGCATTGCGCACCACGCCCGGGTCGGCGCTTGGCACCAGCCGCCTCAACATGACCGGCGATCAACTCGATCGGGCCGTCGAAATCCTGCACCGGAACCATGTGCGTGGGGTCGTATTGATCGGCGGAAACGATTCCGCCGATTCCGCGCGCAGGCTGCACGAGCGTACCGGTGGCGCCATTTCGGCGGTATTGGCCCCCAAGACAGTCGACAACGATCTGGTGGAAACCGATTTCTGTCCCGGCTTCCCGTCGGCTGCCCGGTTTCTGGCCAATTTGGTGCGGGATGCGACCTGGGATTCGCTCTCGGCGCCGAAACTCTATCCGGTCAAGCTGATCGAAACCCCCGGACGGGATGCCGGTTGGCTACCCCTCGGCAGCGCGCTCGGTTTTGCCGAACGCGATGCCGAATTCTGCCCACTGATCTTCCTCCCCGAGGCGCCGCCCGATTCGATCGACACGCTGGTGGATGTGGTGATGGCGCGCGTCGAATCGCATGGGTTTGCCGTGGCCGTCATTCCCGAGACCTTGCGGGATACCGCCGGGCGCCATCTGGGTGGCGACGAACCGGAGTATGTCGATCCGTTCGGTCATCCGTATTTCCCATCGGCGGCGGTCGGTTCATCCAAAGCGATTCGCGCGCATACCGGTATCCGCGCCCGGGTCGAACGTCCGGGGTCGGCGATTCGCGCTTCGATGTCGCTTGCATCGCCGATCGATCTGAGTCTGGCCTATCTCGGCGGCCGCTCGGCCACCGATGCGATCGCGCATGGGCACAGCGGCGTGATGATGGGCATCGAACGCTCCGCCGACTTTCCACCCGGATTCACGATGCGCCACGTCGAGCTCGCCACCGTGGCGAATCGCGTTCGCCATCTGCCTCGGGCATACTTCGACGCAGGAACGCAGATGCCGGCGAGTGCGTTTGCCGAGTATGCCCTTCCCTTGCTGGGACTCGATCCGTTTCCGCGATACGAGCGGCTCGATCCGGCAACCTGAGGATGACGCATGAGAGATTTCTTTCGCCGCGGGCGCGGCGCGCCGGGAGCGGCCGAACAATCGAGTGTCGTGCTGTCCGACCGGCAACATGAGCTGGTCGACGAGGAACTGGCGATCCTGTCCCGCCTCGGCGTGCTCCTCGATGAGTATCCAGCCACCGAGGACGATCGCCATCAGATCGCCGACGCGAAAGAACAACTCACCGCGCTCTTCATGCTGGTCGTGGTCGGTGAATTCAATGCCGGCAAATCCGCCTTCATCAATGCGCTCATCGGTGGGCAGATCCTGCCGGAAGGAGTTACCCCCACCACGGCGGTGATCAACATCCTGACCTATGGGGAGCAGACCGGCGAGCGCCGGCTGGGCGACGGCAGCATCGAGCGAACCTATCCGGCGCCGTTCCTGATCGATATCACCGTCGTCGACACCCCCGGCACGAACGCGATCATCCGGGAACACGAGGCGCTGACCGAGAAGTTCGTCCCCCGGTCGGATATCGTCTTCTTCGTCACCTCGGCCGACCGTCCCTTTACCGAGTCCGAACGTGAGTTCATGGAAGGGGTCAAGGACTGGGGCAAGAAGATCGTGGTGGTCATCAACAAGATCGACCTCTTGCGCGATCCGGCCAGCATCAAGCAGGTGATGGATTTCGTCGATACGAACATCACCCGATTGCTCGGTATCGCCCCGGAAATCTTCCCGGTTTCGGCGCTCCTGGCTCAGCAGGCCAACGATCTGGCCGGACGCAATCTGGTCGAGAGCCAGCGCCTTTGGGACGAAAGCCGCTTCGGCAATCTGCAGAACTACATCTTCGAAACGCTGGACGAGGAAGGACGCATTCGCCTCAAACTCCTCAGTCCGCTCGGCACCGCCCAGCATGTCTCCGGCAAATATCTCAAGACGACCAACGAACGCCTGGCGGTCCTGACCGAAGACATCGACACGTTGCGCACGATCGACCGGCAATTGGAGCTCTACCGGGAGGACATGCACAAGCAGTTCTCCCATCATCTGACCCGGATCGAGAACATCATCGGCAAGATGAACGCGCGCGGTGACGAGTTCTTCGAGGACACCATCCGCATCGGGCGCGTGCTCGATCTGATGAACAGCGACAAGATCCGGGGCGAATTCGAACGCCGGGTCGTGGGTGACACGGAAACCGAAATCGACGCCACCGTCGACGAGCTGATCGATTGGATGGTGGAGCAGGATTTGCGCACCTGGGAAGCGATCAATGGATATCTCGACCGCCGCCGGCTGGCGCAATACGAGGATCAGATGGTCGGCGAGGTCAGCGGCCAGTTTCGCTACGATCGCCGGGCGTTGCTCGATTCGGTTTCCCGACGCGCGCAGGAAGAAGTCGATCGCTACGATCCGGTGCAGTCGGCGCACGAGCTCTCGTTGTCGCTGCGCAATGCGGTTGCGCAAACAGCCATTGCCGAGGTCGGCGCCATAGGATTGGGTGCGCTGGTGGTGGCCGCCGCCAGCACGGTCGCGGTCGATGTCACTGGTATCGCGGCGGCCAGTCTGCTGGCTGGGCTCGGACTCTTCATCTTGCCGCGCAAACGCCGGCAAACCCGAGAGGAATTCCGCAAACGCTCCAGCGCGCTGGAGCAGAATCTCATCGCCGCAATGAGCGAGCAGTTCGAGCACGAATTGCAACGCTCCGTGCATCGCATGGAAAGCGCCATCGCCCCGTATTCGCGCTTCGTGCGCGACCAGCATGCGAAATTGACGGTCACCCAGCACGAGCTGGAGGAGATCGTCTCCGATCTCAAGGCGATGCGTTTCAAGATCGGCGGCGAATCCGAAGCCGTTCCCGCGCTGCAGGCCGGACTCCGCCCCTGGTCGCCGGACGAGCAACCCCGGCCCGACTACCGGATCGAGCGCGCGCTTCCGGATGGCCCGGAGGACCAATCCGCGTCACCCGCCAGCACCACGCGCGGTCGCTTCCGCCCTCCGAGCTGATCCCCGCCGTGGGTGCCCGCGATGCGACCAGCCGCCGTAGCGGCGGACCGCTCTGTCCGCTTTCGAGCGGAAACCGGTCTGGAGGGACTCGATCCCGTAGAGCCCGGGATACCCATCATTCTGCCGGGCGCACCCGTAGCAGACCGACCATTCCGCCCGCCTTGTGCATGGGCACATCGCAGAAGAATGGATAGTCGCCCACTTCCGCGGTGACGGTCACCTGCTTCGTCTCGCCGGGCAGGACGTCCTGCCAGATGTCCAAACCGGGGACCGTCAGATTGTGCAACGCAACCCCGGCGTTATGGAGTGTGATCGTCACCGGAACGCCAGCTGGAATCGTGAACGCATCTGGCGCGAACCCGAGATCGTACAGCGCAATGACCGGTGCCGGATCGATTTCGGCGCATGCCGGTAGCGCCACTGGAGTCGCCGTAACAACGGGAACGATGCAGGCCACGGGACTCGGAACCGCATAGATGTTTCCGCCCTGCGCCAGCGCAGCCGGTATTCCCAGGAGCGCGAAAAGGGCGCTCACCCCGATCAGCAGACCCAACCATCGCCGCATCCGTCGAATTCCTCCGAGAGCGAGGATGGCGCCGGATTACCCGGCGCCATCGTCTTCACCGCGCGGGGTGCGCTAGTCGACCGATTTCTCGTGCTCGGCGGCCACGTTCTGGCCAGCGCGATACCCGTAGACGAGAGCCGGGCCGATCGTGCCGCCACCCGACCAATACGCCTGGCCGGCGACGGACGCAATGCAGTTGCCAGCGCCATACAGGCCCGGGATCGCGCCGCCGTTCACATGTTGCACGCGTCCTTCGGTATCGATCACGGGGCCGCCCTTGGTATCGAGCGTCGCTCCACCGAGCATGATGCAGTAGTACGGTCCATTCGCCGCAAATGGCGCCATGGTCGGATTCTTCAGCTGACCGAACCGCTGGGTGCCACTGCCCCAGGCGACCTGGATCGGAGTGGATCCACGGCCGAAGTCTTCGTCCACGCCATTTTCCGCGAAGCCGTTGAAGCGCTGGATCGTGGCGCCCAGCTTGTCGACGAAGTTGTCCGCGAGCTTGACGTCCGGACCGATCCGAGCCGAGACAGACTGCTGCCCGCGTACCGAATCGAGCCGCGCATCGATGTTCTTCGCCAGCTCTTCCCACGTATCGCCTTTGATCACATAATCGGCGTCCTTGCCTGGAGGGGGCACGGGATAGCGGAAGGGGAAGTTGGTGGGATCCTGCGCGACGGCGTCGTCATAAATCATGAACATCACGAGATTGCTGAACTCGGTCAGCGCCGGATTCCAATAGTGGTGGATCTGGCTGCGCTCGTTGTATGGCATCTTCTCGGTCGTCACCCGGTCACCGTACTTGTTGACCATCACCATGCTGTCGCCCCAAGGGATCCAGACGTCGGTTCCGGGCAGACTGGGACTCCGGAGCGCCATTTCGAGCGGGACCTCGAGCCAGAAGGCGTTCGCCATATTGCCCAGCTCGGCTCCGAGCGCCAGTCCGATATCGACGAAATCGCCGGTGTTGCTCGGCACGCCACAGCCGGCAAAAACCGGTCCGCGCAGATAGTTGAGCGACTTGATCGGGTCCTGGGTGAAGCCACCGGAGCCAAAGACGACGCCTTTGCGCGCGCGAATCGCGAGCTGCTTGCCCTCGTTCTCGGACTGCACCCCAACGACTTCGCCCTTGCTGTTCTGGAACACCCCGACGACCCGGTGCTGCAACAGGACCGGGACATCTTTCTTGTCCGTCCAGGCCTGCATCTGCTGGGGAATCGTGCCCGAGCCGCCTTTCTGCGCATCGGGCAACAGCAACCGACCAAATGGCGCCTTGTCCTCGGGCAGATCGGCGTGGTAGTCCGGGTCACCCCATTCGACCGGTTTGCCGCTGTACCCGAACCCGGGCTGGATCATCGAATAGAGCGCTCCCCATTGCTCGAAGGTATCGAGCATGTCCGCGCCCGTGTCGTAGTAGGTCGAGATGAGATCGTAGTTCAGTTGAGGCAATCCGAGGGTCGGGGATTCGGGATCGTACAACTGGGGATAGGAAAGACGCGCCATCAGCGCGACCGCATCGTCCTTCGGGTCGGGCCCAAGATCGAGCGCGTTCATCTTGGAGTTGTTCGGAATCCAGTATCCGTTCCCGGAAATGATGGTCGTGCCGCCGGCATTGCCGGCCTTTTCGAGGATGATCGCTTGCGATCCCGCCTGGACCGCGGTCACTGCCGCCGCAAAGGCAGCCGCGCCCGTTCCGACCACAACCACATCGGTCTCCTGGTCCCAGGACGCGGGCATCCTGGTGGATACGAGCGGGCTGGCGGCCGGACTCGCCACCGGTGTGGCTTGCGCCGACGCGAGGAGCGGCGTTCCGAGCGCGAGCGCGCCGCTCGCCCCGACTCCGCGCAGAAACCCCCTACGGGAAATGGGTGAGGACGCGAGTACTGGTTTCTCGAATCGCTGTCTGGTCATCGTAATGCTTCCCCTCCTGTGCGGAAACGTTCGATACGATATGGACATGTGTTCTCGAACCGGCTCGGCCCGCTTATCCACTTTCTCCGTGCAATCCCATATGGCGAACACACCAGCAAACAGTCACCGGTTCGAGTTGCTCCATGAAGCTAATTAAACAACCCGGAAACGCTTGTGTCCGATTCGGCGCGAGCCAGCAGACCGGGGGGCAGCGTGGGGTGGAGCGTTCGCACCGAGGCGCGCGCCTCGGTGCGAACGCCTCTGGTTCAGACCAGCCCCTGCTGCAAGGCGAGCGCCGTTGCAGCCGCGCGATTGCGGCATTCGAGCTTGGCCAGAATGCGCGTCGCGTGATGATTGGCCGTCTTGGGGCTGATGAAGAGCTCGTCGGCGATCTGGCGATCGGTCTTGCCAGCGACGATCAACCGAAGCACATCCAGCTCGCGTGCGGTCAGCCCATTGGCAGGAACGCTGACCCGATTGGCAGGACTCCGGGGCGCCGGCCGCTGGGCTCCGGCGGTCCGGGCGGCCTGCAACGCCTCGACGCGCGCCTCGGCCAGGGAGAAGCGCCGGCCCTGCTCGGTTGCCGAATCGAACGCACGAGGACCGAGCCGGGTCCGCAGGCGCCGTTCTATCTCCCGAACGCGGTCGGCAATCGGGCCAAACGGCTCGACCCGATGCTTCTGCTGGACCGCGCGCACCGCGCCGATCAGCTGCGCCGCGGTTTCCGGTTCGTTTTCCGCCGCAAGCTCGCTTATGAGCCCAATGACATCCGCCTGCGACACCTCATCGTTGATCGAGGCATATCCATTGAGCGCGTCGATGTACTGGCGCACAGCGGTCGAACGATCGCCCCGATCCAGGGCATACGCTCCCAGATCGACGTAGGCCGCCGCATACATATCGGGAACTCCAAGCCGCAGCCCGACCTCCAGGGCCCGTCGAGCCATGCCTTCGCCGATTGCCGGATCGGTCTGCACACCGCCGAGATTGATGAGGGTGACGCCGATCCCATATTCATCGTCCAGCCCCTCGCGGATCGCCAGGCTCTCTTCGAAGAGGGTGCGCGCCTCGTCCAGTTTTCCGAGACGCTGCTTGGCAATCCCGCAATTCGAGAGGCATGTCGCCAGAATCCAGCCGTCATTCAGCGCATGCAACCGCGGAATGATCTCGTCAAGGATGCGTTCGGATTCCCGCAACGCTCCCTGGCGCACCATCGTGTTGGCAATCGAACCGAGCGCGACGAGATGGGTGCGCGGATCGACCTCCGGATCGACCAGCTCGGCTGCCCGGGCAAACTCGGCCCGGGCCTCATCGAAACGACCGAGATTGTTGAAGACATTGCCCAGGTCGATGTGTGACCGTGCGATCCAGGCGGTTTCGCCCAGCGCCTCCCAGATCGCGATCGCCTGCCGGTTCCAGATTTCGGCCGCCGCACAGTCGTACTGGGTTTCCGCGACGATCGCTGCTCCCCGGAGCGCCGCGCCCCAGATATGCGTCTGGGTCGGTTCGCCCATCGCGAAGACCTCGGCAAATGCCGCGCGCGCTTCTTCCCATTGCACCCGGATCAGCCAGTAACGATAGAGCGCCGCCACGAGCCGCAACGCCCCATCCTGATCGCCCCGGGCGATCAGGAAATCGAGCGCCTGGCGCAGGTTCGGCGCTGCCCGGGCAAGCCGGTCGACGGCCCGTTGTTGCCGGGGCCCCATCAGATCGGGTTCGAGCCGCTCGGCAAGCTGCAGAAACCAGGTGGCATGCCGCGCGCGCACGGCGGGCTCGTCCCCCGACTTTCGCAATTGTTCGAGCGCAAAATCCCGGATGGACATCAACATGCGAAACCGGGGTTGGCGCTCGAGATCGTCGTCGGTCCGCATGAGCAACGCCTGATCGACCAGCATTTCCAATGCATCGACGAGACGTTCCTGAGGCAGACTGCAAACAGCGGCGATCCCGTCCAGCGCGAACGATTCGGCAAAGACACCGAGCTCCCGCAGCAGGATTTGCTCGTCTGGGTCGAGCAGGTCGTAACTCCAGGCGATCGCCGCCCGCAAGGTGCGGTGCCGCTCGGAAACATCGACCGGTCCGCCAACGAGCACGGCAAGCTGGTTGGTCAGCACCGCCTGCAACGCGGGCAGCGAAAGTACGCGCAACCGCGCGGCCGCCAGCTCGATCGCCAGAGGAAGCCCGTCCAACCGGGAGCAAATGGTTTCGATGATGGGGATATCGCCCGGCGCTGGCACATTCGCGGTACCAGTTTTCGCTGCCCGATCGACGAAGAGTCTCCCGGCTACGGATAGCGCCGAATCCGCCATACCGGCACTGCCGGCTCGCAACGGTTCGACTTCCAGAATGCGCTCGCCAGAAATATGCAATGGCGAACGACTGGTGGATACCACCCGCAAGCCGGGCAACGCCCGAACCAGCCCCGCGATATCGACCGCGGCCGGGAGCAGATGCTCCATGTTATCGAGGAGCAGCAGCAAAGTCTGCCCGGCCAACTGTTCGGATAAGAGTTCCCCGCTGGCCTGATCGCCGGTGCGCTCCAATCGCAACCGTTCCACGATCCTGGGAAGCAGCAATTCGGGCCGGTCGAGCGCCGCGCCATCGATGAACAGCACGGGATCCGGCAGATCGCCGCTGGCGCGGGCGACCGTCTCCGTCAGCAACCGCGTCTTACCCACGCCCGCCGGGCCGACCAGGGTGATGACCCGCTCCGACGGTTCGACCAGCAACGCTGCCAGCAGCTCGACTTCCGACTCGCGTCCGAAAAAGCGCGTCAGATAAACCGGCAGGGAATCGTCTCTCCCGGCTTCGACTAGTGCAATGACCATATAGCGATTCGTTCCACGGACGCAGCCAAAGGCTCCGCTCAATTTTGCACCAAGGCGACCGTGCGCATACGTATTGGCGGGAAACGAAAATAGGGTATTTACCTGATGTGCCGCGCGTGTCCACCGGAGAAGATAGGCGAGTGCCAATTGGCGGCACGCCGGTCCGCTCGCTCTATTGTGTTAAGGAGACATTCGATGAAACGATGGATCATGGTTGCAACGCTACTGATGCTCCTGGGATTGACCACGCGCGGTATCGCCGCCCAGGACGCTTCACCAGTTGCGGAGGCATCGCCTTCGACCGCGTTGCTCGATGCGCTCGGATACCCGGCGCTGTCGATCGCCTACGATGGCTCAGCGGTGACGATGCCGGACACCCTGGCGGCCGGCCGCTATCGCGTCGACTTCTCGAATACCAGCGGTTCGGTCCCTTCGATTACGGTCTTCCTGGGCGCGACCGCCGACCACTCGATCGAGGATATTCTGACCGCGCTGCAAACCGCCGATCCCAATCAGGGACCGCCGCCGATCTATTATCAGGTTCCGCTTGTCGATCTGAGCCAAACGAATACCACCAGTGCCATCACGCTCACTCCTGGTGACTGGGTGCTCGCCATCATCGGTGACAACGGTCCCGCGGTTGCCCAATTCTCGGTCACGGGCGACCTTCCCGCGTACGAGGCGATTCCGGACTCGGTCAGTGTCGATATGCATGAGATGGCATTCGACATGCCCGATACCGTTCCCGCTGGCGATCACATCTGGCAGATCGACAATACCGGCAGCTTGCCGCATATGATGGTGGTGATGCAAACCAACGGCCCCGTCACCGAAGAGCAGGTCATGAATGCGCTCGAGCTGGACATGGGCTCTTCCGCGGCAACTCCCGTCGAGAGCGGCTCGGCCGGCGATCTGCAATCGGCCCAGTCCGTCATCGACGGCGCGACCATTTCCAACGGTCACACCCAACTGGTGGAAGCCGATCTCGAGCCGGGCAACTATGTGGCGCTCTGCTTCGTCATGGGACCCGGCGATATCGGTCTGCATGCCATGGAGGGGATGTTCAAGATTTTCACGGTCGAGTAATCGCCTGTTCCCGAACGGCATCAGCAATACCAGCAGCACGGCCGGAGGAAATCTCCGGCCGTGCTGCTGCGTTTCGAGCTGGGTACTGCGTATCGGCGAGCACTTGGGCTCTCCCCGGGTATCAGTCGACCGATTTCTCACCCTCGGCCGCCACGTTCTGACCGGCGATGAATCCATACGTCAAGGCCGGCCCGATCGTGCCGCCATCGGACCAATAGGCCTGGCCGGCAACCGATGCAATGCAATTTCCGGCGCCATAGAGTCCGGGGATCGCCCCGCCGTTCACATGCTGTACCCGTGCCTTCGTATCGATCACCGGACCACCCTTGGTGTCGAGCGTCCCGCCACCCAGCAGGATGCAGTAGTAGGGGCCAGTGCTGGCGAACGGCGCCATGGTCGGATTCTTTAGTTTGTCGAACCGCTGGGTGCCGCCTCCGAGAGCGATCTGGATGGGCGTCGATCCACGGCCGAAATCCTCATCCACCCCCGATTCGGCAAAGCCATCGAATCGCGCGATGGTGGCCTGAATCCGGTCCACGAAGTTACTCGCAAGCGTGACGTCGGGTCCAACCGATGCCGAAACCGACTGCTGCCCACGAATCGCATCGAGCCGGGCATCGATATTCTTTGCCAGCTCTTCCCAGGTCTCGCCCTTGATCACATATGGGGCATCCTGGCCCGGCGACGGAATCGGGAAGCGGTAGCGGAACTGCGTCGGATCCTGCGCGAGCGCATCGTCGTAGATCATGAAGAGCACCAGGTTGCTGAATTCCGTTTTCGCGGGATTCCACCAATGATGCGCTTGTCCCCGTTCGTTATACGATGCTTTCTCGTTGGTCACCCGGTCGCCATACTTGTTGACGACGACCATGCTGTCACCGTAGGGATACCAGACATCGACCCCTGACAGGCTCGGGCTCTTGAGCGCCAGCTCGAGCGGCACCTCCAGCCAAAACGCGTTGGCCATATTGCCGAGTGCGGCTCCGAGTGACAACCCGATATCGACGAAATCACCCGTATTGCTAGGCACCCCGCAGCCGGCAAAGATCGGGCCGCGCAAATAGTTGAGCGATTTGACCGGATCCTGGGTAAAACCACCCGATCCAAAGACCACGCCCTTGCGCGCCCGGATGGCGATCTGCGTGCCGTCGTTCTCCGCCTGAACGCCGACCACCTCGCCCTTGCTGTTCTGGAAAACGCCGACGACTCGATGATCGAGAAGGATCGGGATATCGCGTTCGTCGGTCCACGCGCGCATTTGTTTCGGAATCGTGCCTGCCCCGCCCCGGGATGCATCGGGCATCAGCGAACGCCCGGAATACACCGTGTTCTCGGGAAGATCGGTGTGATACTCCGGATTGCCCTGCTCGGCCGGTTTCCCCGTGTAGGCGGACCCGGGCGAAATCATCGAAAAGAGCGCGCCCCATTCCTCGAAGGTGTCGACCATCACCGATCCGGTGTCGTAGTAAGTCGTGATGAGATCGTAGTTCAGTCGAGGCAGCCCGAGGGTGGGCGATTCTGGATCGTACACCTGCGGATAGGACAATCTCGCCATCAGCGCGACCGCATCCTTTTTCGGATCGGGACCGAGATTCATGGCCAGCATCTTGGAGTTATTCGGAATCCAATAGACGCCCCCGGAAAGCCCAGTCGTTCCCCCGGCGTTGCCGGCCTTTTCCAGCATGATGACCTGGGCGCCCGCCTGGATCGCGGTCACGGCCGCGGAGAATGCGGCCGCGCCCGTGCCGACCACGACCACATCGGTTTCCTGATCCCACGCGGCCGGCATTCGGGTGGAGACGAGCGGTCCTGCGATCGGGGTCGCTTGCGCCGATCCGAGCAGCGGCGTACCGAGCGCAAGCGCGCTGCTTGCGCCGATCCCGCGCAGAAACCCGCGGCGCGTGGTGCTGATCGTATCGGATACCGGTTTCTCGATACGTGGTTCGTTCATCCTTCGGTTTCCCCTCCCATACGGAAACGAACGACGGGCGCAACGATTCGAATCGAATGCTTCACGGCACGGTACACCAATCCTCGCCCAAGCGCGAGCGGGCGCCGTGGCGCCCGCTCGCGAACCGTGACCAGTACCAGCGTTCGAGACTGAATGGCTGTTGTTCGTAGCGGAAGCGGAGCCCGGCGATCCCAAACGCGGTTCGACCCACTGCCCAGGATCTCATATGGAATCCGGGTGATTCCTCAGGGGTAGTAGCCCAGCGTTTCAACGGTGGGACCGTGCCGGAGCGATGGTGGATATCCCGGAAGGTCCAGGCGGATTCCGTATCAGCCCGCTGACCGATCCTGCGCCATCATGCCCGCTGGTGCGGAATATCGCCGAGTCGTGTCCGAAGCGCTATCCCGCCGCCGGGCTGCCTTCCGCCGGGGCATAGAGAATATCGATCACGACCGGTTGGTTCGGATCGGCAT
>JBIQLF010000037.1:16911-28012 GCA_044464585.1 Thermomicrobia bacterium | reverse complement strand
TCGCGGTTCGTTACAACCGCCGATGCGTATCGGCGCCGGTGCAACGCCGAGCCGGCCGCCCGTTGTGGTGAATCGATCCGGTGCGATCGTTCCGGGAGCGCTCGATTCACGCATGCTCCAAAAAAGCTGGAGCCGGGTCCAACCAAGCCGGCCCGGCCCTCATTGCGTTCAGAGCGGATTTCCAAAGTCCCGCGGGCGCTGGCGAAAGCACGCGGACGGGAAACGTGCTACGAAGCGAAAAACGGTTCGAACCAGTCGCCGGGGATGTCCAACCCGAATCCCGGCGCATCGTTTGGCGTCAGCCAGCCATCCCGCGGATAGGCTTGTCCCGGCAGCCGCCATTGTTCTTCGAGCGGCACACCCGGCGGAGTGCCGACGAAGCACTCCAGCCACGGCACCGCCGACGAGGCATAGGAGAAATGCTGGCCAAAGGCGGTATTGCCTCCGCCGTGCAGCATGACGCTCATCCCCGCCGAGCTCGCTGCCCCGGCGATCTTTTGGCACACCGAGACTCCGCCGCACCAGTTGATATCGGGTTGCAGAATATCGGCAACATGATGATTCACGGCCCATTGGAAGGGGAGCGCGGTGTACCAATGCTCGCCAGTGGCGAGGGTTTGCCACGGGAGTCGCTGCCGGAGCGCGACATGCGCATCGTAGTCATCGGGGACCAGACATTCTTCCATCCATCTCAGGCGATAGGGCCGCAGCATTTCGGCCAACCGCACGGTGTATTCGACATCGAACGCCATCCAGCAATCGAGCATCAGCTCGCAATCGTCGCCGATTTGCTCGCGGGTCCTGGCAACGAATTCCTCGTTCTTCCGCAATCCATCGAGTCCGTCGGCAGGACCATAGGGACAGGCGAGTTTGAATGCCCGGAATCCGAGCTCCTGATACCAATCGACATCGTTGCCAGTCGCATAGCAGAAGAGCCGCTCCGTTTGCGGTCCGCCGAGCAATCGGTAGACCGGCATATCGAGGGCTTTTGCCCGCGCGTCCCACAGCGCAAGATCGACCGCGCTGACGGCATAGGAGGCCAGCCCGACCGCGCCATAGGGCATCGTCATTCGGTGGAGCATGTCGGCTAGCTTGTCGCTCGCCATGACGTCTTCCCCGATGAGCCGGATCGCGAGATGATCCTCGATCACCGCGGCAACCGGTCGCCCATGCCCGGTTTGGCCATATCCGACCGTGCCATCTTCGAGGGTGACCCGGCACCAGACATCTTCCCAACGGGGCAGCCAGAGACTCCGGTGCGCTTTCACCGCCGGATAGCGGGACATCGGATTGGCCACTTCCGCGGTCGTGGCCCAGCCATCGCGCCTGGATTTCGATGTGGTGTTGTGGTCCGGAGTGTTCAATCGCATCGCTTCGATGTTGGTGATCTTCACGGGCTTTTCTTTCCTTCGCGCGTTTCGCTTCACGCCAACCGAACTCGACTGTCTGCTGGAATCCGATTCATCCTCCTCTCTCGGCTCGCGCGGACGCTATTGCCGTGAGAGAGCATAGACACGATCGATCGACCGCGTCGCTGGCTCGGCCGTCAACGCTCACGTCGATGCAGAGGTTGTTTCACGACAGAACTCAGGATATGGCATCGTTCGCCTGCCAAACGGACAATGGCGGCATCGAACCGAAGGGACCGCGCATCCATGCTGAAGCTCCACATCGTTACCCCCACCGCTATCGAAGCCTCGGTGACCGAGGATCCATTCCGCGCCGGCGTGGGAGCGGTCGGCAAGCTCATTGCCGGAAACGGCTTTCTTGCGTCCCTGCCGGAGCTCGGCGTCGCGATCGAGGGGATCACCCAGCCGGAACCGATCGATCTGGAATCGAGCGACGACCGCGTGGTCCGGCTCGGCGATTTCAATGCCCGAATCGCCAGCGCAGTCGCGGACGCGATCGACCGGGGAGCACGGCCGTTCCTGGCCGGCGGCACCTGCAGTCATCTGCCGGGGATGGTCGGTGGATTGCAGATGGCCTATGGACCGGCCGCGCGGATCGGACTGATCTGGATGGACGCGCACGGGGATTTCAATACGCCCCGCACCAGCTATTCGCACATGCTGGGCGGTATGCCCGTAGCCGTAGTGGCCGGACTCTGCTATCCCGGCTGGCGTGAGCGATCGGGCATCTCGGCGCCGATGCCGACCGACCGCATCCTGATGGTCGATGTGCGTCATCTGGACGATCGGGAAGAAACGCTCATCCGGGCGACGGACGTAACCATCGCCCGCTTCGAGCACGATTTCACCACCGGTGCGATCACCGCGGCGATCGACGCACTCGCCGCGAAGGTCGATTATCTCTACCTCCATATCGATTCGGATATTCTCGACGCATCCCTCCAGCCGAACCATCCAACCGCCGAACCGAACGGTCCCGATGCGGCGACGGTCGACCACTTGATCGAGCATGTGATAGCAACTGGTAAGGTGATCGCGCTGGCGGTGGTTTCGATCAATACCGCCGGACCGGACGGAGCCATCTCGCTGGCTTCGGCACAGCAGATGATGCGCACCGGACTCCGCGCCTGGGCTGCCAACCAGCCGAACGTATAATCACCGGACGGAATGGCGGGCGCCTTCGCCCGAATTCGATCGAATCTGCGCTTCACCGGCGGTCACCAGTAACCATGACCGCCCAGCACCGATGAACGGGGGACGCTCGCATGGCCGGTAGCTTCGACCAGCTCTATCAACATATCGTCCAGGCATTCGCCCTCGAAGACGAGCTGATCGATATCGATCTGAACGCCAACGCCTCCGAGGCTGGCGGCGATCTGACCGACGCCAAGCAGGAAGCGCTCGACCGCGAGCAGGCGGTCGCCAGCCAGATGCGATCCGCCTTTCGTTCCGGTTTGGCCAAGGCCGCCGCTGCCGGCAATGGCGAAATCGCCCTCAGCGATCAGAACCCGACCGAGAATAGCCAGGCCGATGCCCTGATCCGATATCTGGTCAGTTACCAGCTCGCCTCGTCGCGCTCGGAAGAAACCCCTCCGGGCTATACCTACTATCTGACGGTCGATTGGGACAAGCTCCGCCAGGTCGCGGCGGGCGCGAATATCGATCTCGATGCGGCGCTGGCGGAACTGCGCTAGAAAGCCACCCCGAGAGCAGCCGGGGGCATTTCGAGCAGGCGATGCGCCGGCAGGCGTAGAATGCAATGACTATGCGCCAGCCAGCTCCGATGCTCGACAATCCACGACCCGATGTGCTCACGGATGCGTTCATCGCCATGCTCGCGCAAGGGGGCGTTACCGCCGCGTGGCTCTTCGGAAGCGTTTCGCGAGGGGAAGAACGACCCGAGAGCGATATCGATCTGCTCGTCGAGTTCGACCACGACATCACCTTCTTCGAGCGTTCGAGATTGGCGGACCGGCTCTCCCATCTCGCTGGCAGGCAGGTCGATTTACTCGTCGATATCGATCCGGTCTTCGATCCGTATATTCGACCTACCCTGATTCCGATTCCCCTGTGAGCAAATCCGCACGACCTCATCTCCTGCTCGTGCTGCAAGCGCTCGATCAGATCGAGGCGTACCGTCCATCGACCGAATCGGAGTTCGTGGAAAACCAAATGGTTCAGGACGCCATTCTGATGCGCCTGCAACAAGCAGGAGAAAACCTGATCAAAGTCAGGGATATGGAGCCAGGCGATCCCGATCGCCTGCCCGAGTCATGGCATCGGCTCATCGGGCTACGCCACGTCATTTCACATGGCTACGATGCCGTGCATCCTGAGATCATCTGGCACATCATCACATGTGAGATCGGGCCATTTCGTTCGACGGTCGAAACGGCGCTGGATGAATTGTCGTCCGAATGATCAATCAGCCGTATCCGTCGTGCTGAACACCCACCGGTCCGTCACCGTGTCCGCGCCGAAGTCCGACCGCAATCCGAATTCCTCGATTTCGCATGCCGGTGGGGTTTCATAGCCGCCGATCTTCGAGGTCGACCAACCGAAGCGGTCGCGAATCTCGACGAGTTGTTCGGCGTGCTTGATTGCCGCGATGGCGGAATCGATCACCGGCACCCCGAGCGCGTCCTGCATCTGCTGGTAGAACCCAGCCGACGCGGTGCATCCCAGCACGATCACCTCCGCGCCATCCTCGTGGATCGCCCGGCGGCCCGCCTCGATGAAACGCCGCTCGGTTTCGGCCTCGTCCTTGTGATAGTCGAGCACCCCGAAATCGAGCGTGCGGAACGACGCCAGACGGTCGCCGAATCCATAGTGGTGGACATTCGCGTTCATCTGCGGAATCCATTTGCGCCGCCCGACGATGATGGAAATGGTCGAGCCCAGACTGGCCGCCAGCAAGAGCGATGATTCGCAGGGCGCGGTCACGGCGATGCGCGTGGCTACTTCGCGGCTTTCGTGCAACGCCAGATCGTAGAAGCAGCCGATGATCGCCGCATCGTATCCCCGGCGTTCCGCTTCCAGCACGGAATGGACGATATCGGGCACCGCCAGCGCCTCGTAGTAGTGGTATTCGACATGCGGCGTTCCCCGGTCGAAGCCGATGATATCGACCGTATGTTCCGGTCGCGCCGCGCTGTCCACGCCACGTTCGAACGGTCCTTCATCGACTCGCACCGGCGCGATATACAGCAATCGACTCATCTCACGGCTCCCTTTCTGTGGTCCTGAAATATGACTCCCGTCCGGCAGCAATGGTAGGGGCGGCTCCCTGTGGCCGCCCTTTGGTCTGAACACGATTGTTCCGATCTGGACGACCATTCTTGTCCAAGGTATTGACACAATGCCCCATCCAAAATCGTTCGTGTGGGCGGCAAGGGCGGCCACAGGGGGCCGCCCCTACCGGGTGCTACGCTGTGGCCAATGAACCCTCGGCTGGGGCCTCGGGGACGACGAGCCAGGGATACGGTCGTTTCGTAACGTGCCGGAATTCGCCGGGCGCCGGGGAATCGACCGGCATGCCCCGGTCGATCCATTCCAGTACCGGCTCGGTGCTGTTGCGCAACTGGGTGGTGGCCATTTCGTCGACTGCGAAGGTCTCGCCATCGACGATGACGCCGTAGAGCTCGCGCGCCTGGTCGATCGTCAATAACCCCACCTTCACATCGCGCTGCACCTGTGCCGGGTCGCGTTCGAACGGGTCACCCCACCCACCGCCACCACCGGTGCGCATGACGAACATATCGCCCGGGTCGAGATCGAGCGCATCGAATTTCGATGGCAATTTGAGCAATTCGCCATCGGCCCGCACCAGCCAGGCGTCGTTCGGCTGGGCGGCGCGTCCACCATAGAGTCCCCAGGGTTGGGTCTTGTGCCGCTCATCGAGAAAATAGAGCCGCGCCGGACGCAGAGCGCGAATCGCGCGGATCAGCCCGTACCCACCGCGTTGCTTGCCGGGACCGCCGCTGCCGGGCCGCAGCGAATACTGCTCGATCATGACCGGATAGACCGTTTCCACGAACTCCGCCGGGGCGTTCTTGAGGCGGGTATTCCAGGAAAACGCATCGATGCCATCGATTGCCGCGCGGCCGCCGCTGCCGGCCGCCATCACCTCGAAGCAAAGCCAGCGGTCTTTCGGATCGCGCCCGCGACCGAGCATGCTATAGCAATTCAAACTGCCATTGTGAGTAGCCGGCACGACCTCGGGAAAGACCTGGGCCAGGCATCCCTGGATGACCTCATCGACCCGCCCCAGCGTGAGATGGCGCAAACTCACCGGCGCGGGATATTCCGGCCGGATGAAACTCCCCTCCGGGATGATGACATCGACCAAATCCTCGACCCCCTGATTGGGATCGAGCTCCGGGTCGATTTTCACCCGGTCGCCCGCCGCCAGGCGCAGCATGTTGTACAACCCCATCTTTTCCAGACTGGCGTTGACCGGATAGTTCACCGGGCCTTCGCATTGGGGCGACGTGCCGGTGTAGTCGATGGTCACACGGTCGCCCTTGCGGGTGATGGTCGCCTTGATGGTCAGCGGCACATCGTTCAGACCGTCATTGTCCATGGAGTCTTCGAAAACGATCGGCTCCTCCGGCAAGAGCTGGATCAGCTTCGCCATGGTGTCGTGCGCGCGCTGGAAGAGGATGCCGAAGGTTTCCACCACCGTTTCGCCGCCGAATTTTCGACACAGCTCGTGCACCCGCTTTTCGGCGATCTTGCCCGCCGACGACAGAGCCAGCAGATCACCGGTCATCATGTCTGGCGTACGGGAATTACGCGCGATGACCGACAGCAGATCGCGCTGCAATTCGCCTTTCACATAGAGCTTGACCGGCGGAATTTGCAGCCCCTCGTGATAGATCTCGGTTGCCTGGGTCGGCATGGACGCCGGAGCGAGCGCGCCCATATCCATGTGATGCCCCCAGGCAATACCCCAGGCAATGATGCGGTCGTCCCAGAAGATCGGCACCGCGATCATGGTGTCGCCCAGATGGGAAATCTCGCCATGGGATGTATATGGATCGTTGAAAAGAACCACATCGCCGGGATAGACCGGATTGGCGGCGGCATATTCCGCCAGCGATTGACCGGTGAAGGTCGTTCCCGAGATCACCCAACCGCGTTCGTCGATCAGCGACATACCGAAGTCGTGTTGCTCGCGAATGATGACCGACATCGAGGTGCGTTCGATGGCCGCGTCCATCTCGTAGATCAGGGCCTTGATCGCATTGGCGATCACCTGAACGGTAATTGGATCAGTTGCCATGGCTGGCTCCTTCTTCGTTGGTAACGATCAGATCGAGCAGATCGTCGACCCGCACCTGCTGGCCCGGGTGGATGACGGTGGTGCAATCGTCCTGCAACACCAGCGCCGGACCGCTGAACCGATTTCCGGATCGGAGCAGCGTGCGGCTGTAGACATCGGTTTCGACCCACGCACCATCGAAAAAGACCCGCGTTTTCGATGTGAGCGCGTGGCTGGCATCGGGGTCCTCGGACTCGTACCGTTGTAATTCTGGGGTGGGCAGCAACCCAATGGCGGTCACCCGCACGGTCACGATCTCGACATCGGTAAACGGCTGGTCGTAACCATAGCGGCGTTTGTGTTCCACATCGAAGGCCGCGCGAGCGGTATCCAGCGCTTCGTCGGTGAGCGGAACATGAGCCGGAATCGGCAATTCGTACGCTTGGCCCTTGTACCGCAGATCGAGCGCGATTTCGATCGAGCGATCGGATTCGGGAATCTCTTCCTGTTCCAGCCAGGCGGCTGCATCGTTCATCAGGCTGGCGATCTCGTCGTTGTATCGTTCCAGATCGAGCGCGCCGATGATCCCGACCAGCGTCTTGGAAAAGACCTGCCGCACATCGGCCAGCAGGAATCCCATCGCGGACAACACACCCGGGGCGGCCGGAACCAGGACGGTGGAAATTCCCGCCAACCGCGCGAGCTGACACCCATGCACCGGCCCTGCTCCACCGAAGGGCGCCAGCGTCAGCTCGCGCGGGTCCATGCCGCGAGCGACGCTCACGACCCGCAATGCGCCGAGCATGTTCTCGTCGACGATGCGGATGATCCCCTCAGCGGCCTGTTCGACCGTGAGATGCAGTGGTTTGGCAACCCCGTCCTCGATCACCCGGCGGGCAGCCTCCAGATCGAGGGTCACCCCACCACCGGCCAGCTCGAGCGGCAAGCGGCCGAGCACCAGATTGGCATCGGTGACCGTCGGGCGCGTACCACCCCGACCATAGCATGCCGGTCCTGGATCGGCCCCTGCGCTTTCCGGTCCCACCCGCAACGCTCCCGATGGGGCAACCTGCGCGATCGAGCCACCGCCCGCGCCGATGGTGGTGATATCGATGATGGGCACCCGGATCGGAAAATGCGACACCCAGGCATCGGTGGAAAGGCGTGGTTCGCCGGCGGTGCTGAGACAAACATCGGTGCTGGTGCCGCCCATGTCCATGGAAACGATATTGGGATAGCCGGCCGCCGCGGCAATCACGCTGGCGCCCTTGACCCCGCCGGCTGGACCGGAGAGGACGGTATTGACGGGCCGTTCGATGGCCGCGCCGATGCTCATGATGCCGGCATCGGACCGGACGATCGACAGCGAGGCCGGATAGCTCTGCGTCTCCAGCCCCCGGGTGATCGATCCGAGATAGCGATCGACCGCCGGCATGACATAGGCATTCAAGACGGTGGTGACGGTACGTTCGAATTCGCGATATTCGGGCAAGGTGGCCGATGAACGGGAAATGAAGAGATCGGGCGAGAGCTCCCGCGCGATCTCCTCGATGCGAATCTCGTGATCCGGATTGGCATAGCTGTGCAGCAGACAGATCGCCAGCGCCTCGATCTCATCGTCGAGCAATGATGCGACCGCATTGCGCACAGCGTCTTCATCGAGCGGTCGCAGCATGCGGCCATCGACCGACATTCGCTCGGGCGCTTCCCGCACCCGCTCCAATGGCACCAGCGGATCGGGTTTCTTGTACCGCAGGAAATTGGTGAAGATCCCAGGAATATAGGCCCGGCCGATTTGCAGGATATCGCGGAACCCCTGGGTGGTGATCAACCCCAGGCGGCTCCCTTTTTGTTCCAGGACCGCATTGGTCGCCACGGTGCTGCCATGCACGATCTCGGTGATTTCGGAGTTTCGCGCGCCGCTGGTTTGCTGGACCAGATGCAACCCGTCGAAGAAGCCGATCGCCCGGTCGGCCGGGGTGGTCGGCGCCTTGGCGAAGGTAATTTCCTGGGTTTTCGAATTCAGCAACACCACATCGGTAAATGTGCCGCCGATATCGATGCCAACGCGGTAGGACGTTTTATCGGTCACGAATGCCCTTTCATTGGGTCCGAAGTCCGGACCCCGGAATTCTGAGAAAAAGTCGAATCTACTCCGGGCTCCGGCCCCCGGACCCCGGCCTCGTCACGTCACTCTATCCTTGCGCTCTCGGGTCGAGGGCGTCGCGCATCCCGTCACCAAGCATGTTGAAGGCGAAAACGGCCAGAAAGATCGCCAGACCGGGGAAGGTGGCAACCCACCACCAATCGGGCATATAGAGCCGGCCGAGACTGACCATCGCGCCCCATTCCGGCGTCGGCGGTTGGGCGCCGATACCGATGAAGCTCAGTCCAGCGGCGCTCAGCATCGCAAAGCCGATATCCATCGATACCTTGACCAGCACCGGCGTGAGCGTATTCGGCAAGATATGCCGGAAGACGATTCGCCCCTGGGGTGCGCCGACCACCTGGGCCGCCTCCACGAAGGTTTGCTGGCGCAATGCCAGCACCTGTCCCTGCACCAGGCGACAGAATCCCGGCCACCAGACCAGCGCCAGCGCGATGGTGGCATTGAACAACCCCGGCCCCAGGGCCGCACCGATCGCCAGCGCCAGCACGATACCGGGAATGGTCAAAAAGATATCGGTGATGCGCATGATGATCTGGTTGACGAATCCGCCGAAATAGCCGGCCAAGGCTCCCAGGGGAACCCCAATGAGCGCCGCCAATCCGACGACCGCCAAACCGACCGCCAGCGAATAGCGCGCGCCGAAGACCACCCGGGAAAAGACATCCGCCCCGAGGTCATCGGTGCCGAAGAGATGCGCCCGGCCCGGCGGCATGAGGGAATCGGTGACATGGACCGCGCCGGTCGCATCCTTGGGATACGGCGCGATCCACGGCGCCAGGATTGCGATCACGACCAGTGCCAGAATGATGACCAGCCCAGTCACTCCCAACCGGTTACGTCTGAACCGGCGCAATCCGCGCCGGGTATTCCCGCGCGGCCCAGCCCCAGCTCCCGCCAGAATCACATTGGCGTCGGTGATGACGCTCGCTTCAGCGGCCATGGGGGCACTCGATTTTGCGGGGCCGGAGTCCGGGGTTCGGGGCCTGGGGTCTCTTCTCCGGACTCCGGCCCCCGGACTCCGGACCGTTCACACCACAGCGAAGGGTCACACCGTCCATCGATCAGTACTCGATCCGCGGGTCGAGGAACCCGTAGAGAAGATCGACCACCAGATTGATCAGCACGAAGAGAATACCGACCAGCAGCGTGACCCCCATGATCGGTTGGAAATCGAGCCGCACCGCGGCATCGACCGCGTATTTGCCGATTCCCGGCCAATCGAAAACCGCTTCGACCAATACCGTTCCGCCGAGGGTCCAACCGAAGGTCAGCCCGATCATGGTCAGGCTCGGAATGAAGGCGTTCTTCAACACGTGCTTCTGGATGACCGCGCGTCCGGCAAGCCCTTTGGCGCGCGCGGTGCGCACGAAATCCTGCCCCATGACTTCGAGCACATCACCGCGCAAGGTGCGCATGATGATCGCCATGGGCGCGACCGAGAGCACCAGCGCCGGCAGGATCAGATGATGCGCCGAGGTGACAAAAGCCGGCCAGTCCCGCGCCCAAAGCGAGTCGAAGAGAAAGAGCCCGGTCGGGCCATCGGGCGGGGTCTCCCGGGTGGGGAAACGCCGTCCCAGCGGCACGATTCCCAGGCGGCTCGCCAATTCGAGCTGCAACACGATCCCGAACCAGAAGACCGGAATACTCACGAACGACACCGCGAAAAAACGCGCGAGCTGATCGGGCCAGCGATTCTGATAGAGAGCCGAGAGCACACCCAGCGGCACCCCGATGACGACGGCCAGAAACATGGCGGCCAGCACCAGCTCGAATGTGGCCGGAAACCGATCGGCCAGATCGGACGAGACCTTGTGCTGGGTCAGGATCGACTCCCCGAAATCACCGCGCAGCAGCCCCCGCACATAGTCGAAGTACTGCCTGGGCAAGGAATCGTTCAGTCCATATTTTTCCCTGATCGTCTCGACCATCTGCGGGGTGGCGCGCGGCCCGGCCGCCAATTTGGCGGGATCGGCGGGCACCACCCGGGAGATGATGAAGGTCAGGATCGAGAGCCCGATCACCGTCGGGATCAGCAGCACCAGTCTCCAGATGAGAAAACGTCCTCTGCCCATAGCTGCCGAATCGCCTCCTGCGACCCAGAGTTTACACAGCACCGTCTCATCGGCGTTCCATGCAATCGGCTCGATTTCCGCGGTTCCGATACCCGCCGATTTGGCTGTTCACTCCGTAGCGTCGCCATTTATGGCGATCTTTCGCTCCCCGAACGACCGGTCGCCAAAGAAATGATCCGGATCCGCG
>JBIQLF010000037.1:0-16811 GCA_044464585.1 Thermomicrobia bacterium | reverse complement strand
GCGCTGGAGCGAATAGTCGCCATGAATGGCGACGCTACGAGGCGACCCTGCGGAGGGTTGCTTCCGAGGCGGTGGCGCTCGCCTCGTTCGGAAAAATGTCACCGGCCGCGGCCGGTATCGAGTGGCGTCACCGGCCCAGGCACGCGCGTGCCTGGGCCGGTGACGGTCTCCGTACTATCCGAGCGAGATCGCGTACCACCACGGGTCCGAACCCATCACCGGGGTGTATCGGTAGCCAACCAGCTCCTCGCGATGCGGAAGCGCTTCGATCGGACTCGTCAGGTAGATCTCGACCGCTTCGTCGATGACGATGTCCTGAACCTGATTGTAGATTTCGATACGTTTATTTTCGTCCGTCGAAGCACGACCTTCCTCCAGCAACGCATCGACCTCTGGATTGATGTAATGGCTGGCGCCGGTCCAGGTCCCCGCGGAGGAGCTATGGAACGACTGCCAGAGATAGTTGTCGGCATCCGGGTAGTCCGAACCGGAGTAGATCGGGAACATGGCCGGTGATGTCTCCGGATCGCCAAAGAGCGCAACCGCATTGGCCCATTCCATCCCCACCACATTGACCTTGATGTTCAGGTTGCTCAACTGATCGGCCAGGATCTGACCGGTCTGCCGTTCTTCTTCCAATCCCGTCACGTAGACGAAATCGATCTCGAATCCATCGGCATAGTCGGCCGATTTCGCCAGCTCTTCTTTCGCCTTGTCCAGATCGGTCTGGTAGACCGGATCCTGGCGAGCGCCCGCGAGCGCCGTCGACAGCGGGCCGGCGATGCGCGTGCCGAACCCACCCAGAATATCGATCATCGCGTCGTAGTCGAACGCATAGGACATCGCCCGGCGGACATTCACATCCGACGTCGGTCCCACTTTGTTGTTCAGTTTGATGGTATAGGTCGAGATGCTCGGGTCCATCGGCACGACCACGCCCGCCGCTTTGGAGAGAATGGTTTTGTCCTGCGGGGAGAGCCATTCGGCCATCTGGATATCGCCGCTCTGCAAGGCAATACGCTTGGTCGACGATTCGGCGCTGACCTGATGGATATAGCCGTCGACGTGCGGGCCTTCCCAGCCCTTCCAGTAGTCCGGATCGGCGGTGAATTCATAGAGATTTCCAGGCTCCCAGCGGGAGATCGTGAACGGCCCCGAACCGGCCGCGTTGCCGACCAGCCAGGCCTGCCCCTGATCGCCGTCCGTCTCGTTCGCCTGCACCTCGGCCGGATTCAGCACGAAGATCCAGGTCACCGCATGAGCGAAGGGAGCAAAGGGGGTATTCAACTGGAATTGGACCGTCTGCGGGTCGACCGCGGTGACACCATCGCGATCGAGGATGCCGTCGAACATCCAGGCCACCCCCTGGCCGATGTCGATAATGCGCTGGGTCGAATAGACCACCGCATCGGCATCCACCGGGGATCCGTCCTTGAATTTGGCATTCGGATCGAGCGTGAAGGTCCAGGTCTTGGCGTCTTCGCTGACCGTATGGCCGGTGGCCAGCCACGGCGTCAGCTCGGCCGGATTGCCAAAATGCCGGTAGAGGGTATCGTAGAGATGCTTCTGCGAGGTGGCGATCGCTCCATCGTGTCCGACTGCCGGATCGATATTCGGGATATCGACCGCGGAGGCGAAAATGGCGACCCCGCCGCCCCCGTCCTGGGCCGCGGTCTGCGAGATCCCGGCACGACCGAGCGCCAACGCTCCGGCGCCTACGGCGGCGCCTTTGAACAATCCGCGGCGAGTGATACTCGATGCGGCGAGTTGGGTGGAAAGCCCGTTTTCGACCGAACGTTTCATACCGTGATTCCTCCTGTGATCCCGGCCGTCGCTTCCGCGAACAGCACGCTTCGTTGGACCGGACTGCGCCTTGGGATCATTGGATCTCATAGCGCATTTGGTTGGCGACAGAACATCGCCGTATGCCTGAAAGGATTTCACCCCGCGTAGGGTAGCGCATCGTTGGCGCGCACTGCCTGCTCCATGCCCAAGCGGGGACGATCTGGCGCCCTTCATGTCGATTTCGATGCGATACCGGCTTGCCCGAGGCAGGCCGCGGGGTGCATAGTCACGCGGGCGCACCACCCTCGGCCAGGCCGTTCGCGACTGACTCGGCAGATCTCCGGTAACGACCCCATCCATCGACATGGGTCGAATACATCGAGCATCCGAATCAGGTTTGGGAAGAACCCTGCATGATGGCAAAGAACGATTCCAAACCAAAACGCGATCGCAAACCGGACAGCGGGAAAAAACCCCAGACCAATGTCACGCGATTTCTGCGGGCCATGAAGATACGAGCCAAGGATCCGGAGCTCTTTCGCACAGCCCTCACGCATCGTTCCGCCGCTGGCGATCGCTGGCCCGAGGGGGTCGATGGTCCGGCGGCCACCTCCAACGAGCGGCTGGAGTTCTATGGCGATGCCATTCTGGGCGCGGTAGTGGCCGAATATCTCTACCAGCGTTTTCCGGACGCGACCGAGGGCGTCCTCACGCGCCGGCGCAGCGCGTTGGTGCGCGCCGAGCAATTGACCGCCTGGGCGCGGGAATTGAAGTTGGACGACTACCTCTATCTGGCGCAGAGCGAACGCATTGGCGAAGGCGGCAAAGAACGGCTGCTGGCTGGCGCATTCGAAGCGATGATCGGCGCGATGACGATCGATCAGGGACTCGATTTCGTCATCGCGTTCATTCGCGGTCTGCTCGACCGAGATGCCGAGCGCGTGCTGGCCGGGGTGAAATTCGCCAATCCCAAGGGGCAGTTGCAGGAATTGACCCAGCGCCGTCATCAGAGCGCGCCGGAATACCGCATCGTCTCCCAGGAAGGCCCCGCCCACCAGCGAACCTTCGTGATCGAAGTTCGCTTTCACGATGCGGTGCTGGCGACCGGAACTGGCAGCAACAAACGCGCTGCCGAGGAGGCCGCGGCGGCCAAAGCGCTGGAGCGTATCCGGTCGGAAGGGGCAACCGTGCTCGACGGTATGGCGCCGGACCAGCCAGTCGAGCCCGTGGGAGAATAATCACATCGGCTCGCCCGGCAGCGGCTCGGTTACGGGCAACGAGAGGTCCCTCCACTTCGGTCGGGACGACGATAGGGGGACATGCGCGTGGCCAGACCGTTCGACGAGATGACGATCTTCGGTGGGAATTCCAATCCGGCGCTCACCGATGCCATCTGCGCCTATCTGAGCCGGCCTCGCGGCCGCGCCGAAGTCTTCAAATTCAGCAACGACAATACCTTCGTGCGAATCGAGGAGAGCGTGCGCGACAACGATGTTTTCGTCGTGCAGTCGTTTGCCACCCCGGTCAACGATTCCATCATGGAACTGTTGATCATGATCGATACGTTACGCCGCGCATCGGCCGGACGCATCACCGCGGTCATTCCCTATTTCGGCTATGGCCGCACCGACAAGAAAGACCAGCCGCGGGTGCCGATCACCGCGCGGCTGGTTGCCAAGCTGGTCGGCAATGCCGGGGCCGACCGGGTACTCTCCATCGATCTCCACGCCGGACAAATCCAGGGCTTTTTCGATATTCCGGTCGACGAGATGACGGCCATGCCCCTGCTGGCTCGCTATTTCGTGGGCAAGCAGCTCCCGAATCCGGTCGTGGTTTCCCCCGATCTCGGCAATACCAAGCGGGCCCGCAACTTCGCCCAATATCTCGACGCGCCCCTGGCGATCATCGAAAAGCGGCGAGTGGGCAATACGGGCCAATCGGAGATGCTCAATCTGATCGGTTCGGTCGAAGGGTGTCAGGCCGTGCTGATCGACGACGAGATCGATACAGCCGGTTCGATCACTCAGGCGGCGCAGGTTTGTATGGACAACGGCGCGTCGAAGGTCTTCGCGACCGCGACCCATGCGGTGCTCTCCGGACCGGCCATCGAGCGATTGGCGAATTCGCATATCGAAGAAGTAGTGGTCACCGACACCATCGCGCATTCGCCGGACGAGCTGGGCAAGCTGGTTACCATCTCGACCGCGCCCCTGCTTGCCGAAACGATCCAGCGCATCCACGCCGGCGCCAGCGTCTCGGCGGCCTTTCGGACCCCGGATTTCTTGCTGGCGTAGCGGCCGGCAGGCGACGAAGCGAGCACGGTTCGTACCAGAAGTGCCCATTCGCCACCCCCGTCATCCTGAGCAACGTCGAAGGATCTCCTCGCCGCAGCGAGTACCCCGAGGTCACGGCGCTTCAGGAGGTAGATTACGTGGAATCCGCCCCTCCGCGTTCCATGCTCGTTGCTGGTTGCTACGCCGTCCGCCAGCAGCCTTCGATGTGGTCGTCGACCATGCCCACAGCCTGCATAAAGGCGTAGACGATGGTGCTGCCGACGAAGGTAAAACCGCGTTGCTTGAGCGCTTTGGACATGGCGTCCGATTCCGGACTGGTGGCGCGGAAATCCTCCCGGCCAGCCGGACGGCGGACGATCGGCTCGCCGCCGACGAACGCCCAGAGAAAATCGGAAAAGGAGCCTTCCTCGTCCAGCAGACGCATGTAGGCGCGGGCGTTCTTGACCGCGCCATTCACCTTGAGCCGGTTGCGGACGATACCGGGATCGGCCAGCAGCCGGTCGATATCGTCCTGCGTATAGGCCGCGATCCTTTCGGGATCCCAGCCATCGAACGCGCGGTCGAAATTGTCTCGCTTGAAGAGGATCGTGCTCCAGGAGAGCCCGGCCTGGAATCCATCGAGCATCAGTTTGGCAAAGAGATCGCGGTCGTCGCGAATGGGGAAACCCCATTCATCATCGTGATATGCCTCGTAGATGACGGTACCGAGACACCAGGCGCATTTATGCCGCCCATCCACGCCGATTCCGATCGCATCGGACATGATGTTCCCCAATTCTCATACGCGAATACACCCAGACGAGCCGGGCCACGTCCGATCCAGCGCGACGATTCTACACGGCGGCTGGCGCCATTCGTCCCAGCGGGACGGTTCCCAAACAAGGAACGACCGGGGTGTGACACCCCGGTCGTTCCTTGTTTGCGGGACGGGCGAGAAAGCCGGCTCGAACCGTCCCGTTCGATTGTCTAGCTAGTCCGCAGGCGTCCGCCCATGGCCGGTTTGCTGGGGGGAGCGCCCGTTCCACCTTCGAAGAGCGCGCCGCGCTGCCAGGGAGTACCCAGCGCTGGGAGCAGGTAGCGATCGAGCCCCCACCATCCGGCAACTTTCCAGGCCAGGATCAGGAAGACACTCAGGCCGAAGAGAACCGGGTTGGTGCTGGCCGAGCCAGCGAGCTGGAAGCTGAAGTTCATCAGCGTTCCGAAGAAGGCCGCGATTCCGACGAGCGCTCCGATGACGATTCCGAGACCGACCAGGAGCTCACCCCACGCAATGACGCTCGCGAACCACGACTGCCAGTTGTGATCGAGCATGTACTGCAGGAAGTTGCGATACCAGCCGTAGGTGATCGCCGGGCGACCCTGCTCGGGAATCGCGATAGCGCCATTCCAGTAGCCAGCCAGGGCATCCGGACCCCAGTGACCACCGCGAAGCTTTTCCTCACCTGCCGTCAGCCATTCGCGGCCGACGAAGAAGCGCAGGGGCAGCCAAAGCAGCGAGAAGTAGACATTGCCGAGAAGCAGCTTCCACCAGACCGGGTCATCGACCTGACCGGGGGTTGCGGTTGCCGCGGTTTTGCTGGCGTCGATGGCGATCCCGCTCTCGGGAAGCCGCTGCGCCTGATAGACCCCGGCGATAATGATCAGCGCCAGGAGAACATAGGTCCAGATCGAACCCGCGCTGATGACATCCGATTGCCAGAAGGGACCCCGGAAGAGCCCGTCGGCAAACGCCCAGCAGAGCAACACATAGAGCGCTGCTGAGATTGCAGTGATGATGTAGGTTCGTTGCCGCGTCATCTCACACCTCCACACGTAACGATATTTCTGGCGGAAGCCGGCACATCCGCTTGGCTTCATGCATTCATGATAGGAGGGATCGAATGACGAGGGTATATCTTCCGAGAATAGGCTGTTACAGAAACGTTACAGATTTTTCCACGAACGTTCGCGGGAAAACGCAGAGCGCTCGAAGCCCCGTATTCGGGCTCCCAGCCGGTGGAGACGCCCTCGTCAGTGCCGTCGGGGTCGGACGCCAGGCACTCCGGTTGCGGGCGATCGTCTCAGGACTCAGGGACTCGAAACGCCAGACTCCCCGGGGCGCCCCGCGCAACGATCGACCAGCTCCTGCGCTTCGGTGTCCAGCAACCCGCGCACCCGGAATCGGCTGTCGCTGCGGGCCGCCAGCCCATACCCGAAGACTTTGGTCAGGATGCCCGGGCGGGCGCCCGCACCGGCGACACTCGCGACGAAGGTGACATTGCGCCCCGCGAAGATGCGCAGCCGGGAGATGCGCGTCCAGACCAGGCGACGGCGATTGGTGATACGGGTCACACGGCTCAGACCCCGCTCCCGGACGATCAGGCGGTCTTGCTCGTCCAGTCGCCAGCCCGCATCCCGGAAACGGATGATCCCTAGAATTGCCCCGATCGGTCCGAACACCAGCAACGGCGTCAACCCCCAGATGGGACCGAAGCCACCGGGCACAATGGAGACCATCAACCCAAGAACGATACACACCGGAATCAGCCGCCAGACCCAGCGCAGGAGATAGGAACGCCGGGCGGACGGCGGCAACCGCTGGAGCGACCGTTCGAGCGTTCGCAACGCTTCGCCCGCGCCTGGATAGAGTTCGGCGAAGAGCCGGTCGAGCACATCGATTGCCAATGTCCGGTCGACCGAGGGAAGCAGCATGGTGCGCTCCAGACTGGCTCGGGTGGTGCCGGGCAAGGTCATGCGCAGCGATCCATTGTGCATCAGTTGCTGGGCTGGCGATTCCACAAAGGAAAGCGCCTGCACGCGCGGCAATAACACCGTGCGCCAGCGCCGGGTGAGCAGCCCATGTTCGATCAAGGCGAGCTGGCCATTGCGCCGGAGCCGAAATCGGGCAAAGGTCCCGATATAGATCGCCATGGCAAAGAGCCAGAAAAAGAGCAGGGCGCCGAGCACGATGAGCGAGATATTGGCCAGACCATGGTGATCCTGTGCGTATTTCGTCACACCGTGGATGACGCGTTCGCGCCAGGGCTTGAACGGACCGCGCCCGAGCACCTGATAGAAAACATAGAGGGAAACGACGCCCAACCGCACTTCGAAGCTGTTGGCGGCCGCCACGATCAGTTGTTTCCACCCGACCGTGGCAATCGGCACGGACGCATCCGCTCCGGTTTCGGGGGTCGCGATGCTCGTGCCGAACGCGGTTTGGACGATGGTCGCCATTTCCGCAGCCACCCCGCGGCGCACCGCCAGCAATTCGATGGTGGCATTCTTGCCTTCCGGCGCGGCCGAGGAAATGGCCACGCCGCGCAAGGTCAGCACGCGTTGCAGCAGCGTGCTGCGAAATTCGACCGATTGCACATGCACGATCGGCAGATGCCGGGTCCAGGCCGCGAAGAGCCCGCCGCTCATCCAGATCACGCCATCTTCGATACCGAAGCGAATGCGCCGCCATTGCAACATGCGCACGATGAACCAACCGACGGCCAACACGAGCACGATCAGCACCGGCACGACAAAAACCCAAAGCGATACGTTCGCAATCCAGTCGATTACCCGCGGGTCCTCGATCCAGCTGCGCAATTGCGCTTCGTCGATGGAGTCGAAGTCGTAGGCGAGCGCTTCCGTAATCTGCTCATTGGTGAATACGCGGTGAACGATCCAGTCGACCAGCAGAATGAGCGACAGCAACGAACCGATCGCGACCGGAATGATGGTCAGGATCGTGCCGGCGGTCAGCTCGGGCAGGCTCTTGAGATACCAGAACAGGGTGAATCTGCTCAACCGCCGGGGTGTCATTTCCAGCGTGTCGAAGAGGTGATCTTCGACCAGCGCCTGCCGCCGCGCGCCGGTCATAGCACGGTCGCTCGCTGCATGGCAGCCCGAACCCGCAGTTCGAGCGCGTCGATATCGGGACCCAGAGCGGCCGGGATCGTGGCGCGACCCGCGGCGGTATCGAATGCGAGCGAGGCGACCCCAAGTCCTCGCATGATCGGCCCCGCCCGGCGACCCAGAAACTGCACCCGCTCGAACGCCACATGATCGCGCCGCCGGAACACCAACCCGTGCTCGATGATGGCTTCGTCTTCCCGGAAGGCGAACCACCAGGTATACGGAGCCAGAACACCCAGCAACAGTCGCAGAATCAGCAGAACCATACCGATTGCCGCGACCGACCACGGTCCGGTCATGCTCCCATCCGGCCCGATCGCTCGGCGCCAGAGCAAGGCAACTGTCACGAATGGGAACGCCCATACCAGCCCGTGCACGAGCCCATTCAGCACCGACCAGCGTTTCGCTGCCGGAGATGGTCGGCGCACGATCCAACCGTCCAGTTCTTCGGGAAGCAAAAGCGGTGAACGTTGCGTCGACAGACTGATCGTTTGGTCGTCGAAATCGACCATACCCCTCCCCGAATTTCCGAAGCCCGCAAGCCCATGAAACCGTTACGGCATTCTCCCATGTTGCCGTCCGGATTCGCGACCAGCTATGGATCGACGCATCTTATGCGCCGGGCAGCTCCATGCGATACCCGACACCGGGGAAGGTGGTGATCAGCTCGCCGGTATCGTCGGGGTCGAGCTTGGCGCGCAAGCGGCTCACCCAGGTGCGCAGGTATTGGACTTCGTTCGTGAATTCCGGTCCCCAGATACGGCTCAGCAGCTCCCGGTGCAGCATGACGCGCCCGGCGTTGCTGGCCAGTTGGTAGAGGAGCTCCCATTCGGTCCGGCTCAGCTTGATCTCGTTGCCATCCAGCGTCACCTGTCGCCGGTCCAGGTCGATCTGCACGCGAGAATATTCGAGCAGCATGGTGCCACCCGCTGGCGCCGCGCCATCGGACCGGCGCAGAACCGCGACGACCCGGGCGACCAGCTCATCCGGGTTGAAGGGTTTGGTGATGTAATCGTCGGCGCCGCTTTGCAGACCGCGCAGCTTGTCGGCATCGCCGGCCCGCGCGGTCAGCAGGATCACCGGAACCCGGCTGCGCTCGCGGATATGGCGCAGGGTTTCGAATCCGTCCATTCCGGGCATCATCAGATCGAGAATGACCAGATCGGGCCGGTCGTGCTCTACGATCGGCAAGGCATCCTCTCCCTTGCCCGCGCTCACGACCGCGAATCCATCGAGCTGTAATTTGGCCTTGACCAGACGGACGATGGGCGGTTCGTCATCCACGACCAGAATCAGACGTTTTCTCATGCGTTCTCCTCGACCGATTCCCGGATCATGGGTAAGGCGATGGTAAAGGTCGATCCTTTCCCGCGGCCAGCCGAGGTGGCCCAGATCTTGCCCCCCTGCGCTTCCACCAGCATACGGCTGAGATAGAGTCCCAAACCCATTCCCCGAATCGTCGGATCGGTGCCCGGACGTCGAAACCGCTGAAAGAGATCGGGCGCCGCTTCCGGAGCGATACCAACGCCATTGTCATGCACGTGCACCCGCACCCACGGTCCATCGGTTTCGGCGGTGGTCAGGACCGTTCCACCCTGCGGCGAATACTTTACGGCATTCTCATAAAGATTGCGCATGACCTGGCTCAACAATTCCGGATCGCCTTCGGCCGCGGGCAACCCGGCCGGAATCTGAATGACGAAGCGGTGGTTCGGGGAAATCGCCGCAACGTCGGTCGAAACATGTTTGACGATCGGTTCGATCAACACCGGTTCGTCCAGCGGGCTGAGCCGCCCGGCCATGATCGCGGCCATGCTCAGCATATTCGCCATCATCTGATCGAGCTTCTTGCTTTCGGCCACGATGTCGTTCAGCAGCTCGGTGCGGGTTTCGCTATCGAGCGCATCGCCCGCATCGGCCAGCAAGCGGGCGCCCCCATTGATTGCGGTCAGGGGCGTCCGGAACTCATGCGACAGCAGCGAAAGAAAATCGTCCTTGAGCTGTTCGGCCTCGCGCAGGCGGGTGATGTCCTGAAAGACCACCACCGCGCGCATGGTCTCGCCGTTGGCGCCATGAAGCGGAACCGCCTGCACGAACACCGGAAAATGCGAGCCATCGAGCCGCTCCATGATGAGCTGGGCATTCCGGATGGTCTCACCGCGGAGTGCGCGCCGGGAGGGATAGGCGTCCAGATCGAGCGCCTTTCCTTCGAGTGTCAGCAGCCGATAGGGCAGCGTCGCCATCGGCAACTGCCCGGGGAGCGGAGCATCGCCGCGAATGAAATCGCGCGCGGTCTGATTCGACATTTCGATACGCAATTCGTGCATCGTAAAAATGAGAATGCCGGAGGGAAGACTGTCCAGAATCGTTTGCAATTGATCGCGTTGCGCTTCGGCGCGATATTGCCCCTGCTCGACCGCCGAATAGAGCTGGGCGCGTTCGATCGCGCTGGCGGCGTGGGCGGCCAGCACCTGCACGATCTCGAGATCGGTCTCGGTATAGACGCCATCGTCGGGATCGGCGAGATAGAGATCGCCCAGACTCCGCTCGCCCAGCAGAATCGGCACCCCGAGCAACGAACGCATCGGTGGATGGTGCGGCGGCATACCAGCCGATCGCGGGTCGGTCGTGATATCCGGCACCACCAGCGAGCGCCGGTGATGCATCAATTCGCCCAGCAGACCGTGTCCCTGCGGCAACGGCCCGATTGCGTCCCTCGTTTCGGAATCGATCCCGGACGTGATGAACTGCTCGACCGCGCCGTCTTCGCCGAAAACCGCCAGCGCGGCATAGCGTGATGGCACCACCGTCCGTGCCAGATCGACCACCCGTTGCAGAACCACATCGATATCGAGCCCAGCGCCGATATCGAGCGCGGCTTCGTAGGCAGCAAGCATCTTCGCAGTCGTTTCTCGCGTCGTCGTCATAAACGAACGATAGCAGCATGCACGGGTCTCGGGCCGGGCGCTCCGCACCCTGGGAACGGGCCCATGGGGAGACGCCGAGCGGGCGATCCCCGAGCGCGTCCGCACGAGACCCTGCACTCAGGACACAAGACCCAGCGCTCGATCCTGGGAGATATACAACACCTCCGTCACCCGGAGACGAATGTAGTCATAGGCGTCCGCGCCGGAACCCCAGCGCCCTGTTCCGGCCACCGGCATGGCGATGCCCTCGAATTCGCCCCACTTGGAAAGGGGAGTCGACCAGGGACGCAGCGCCTGTTCGGAATCGTTCCAGCGCTCGGCCGTCATGTCGATGAGCCGGTCCTGACCGTCGAATACGAAGACCGCCGAAACGGATTGCCCGGCATCGGTGAGGGTGGCGCGGGCGTGGGTATCGTCGATCGCTTCCCAGGTGACATTCGGCAGCACGAGCGCAGCCGGGAACCACATGGTTTCGTTGAGATAGCGGAGCAGCGCGCCGCTATCGAGATTGCCACCCGATTCATTTGCCACCGGATAGACGGCCCCCAGACGCATGTCGATCGCCCCGGCGCCAGCGGTATAGCGATCGCGCCCGGTGATGTCGATCAGCGGAGCCATACGCATCGACACATCCCAGAGAAATCCGGGCGGATCGAGGGTGAAATGCTCGGTGGCGTGGAAGGGCATCCAGGGTTTGTCCGCGCCGAGACGAAATTCACCCGCTTGCGTCAACCGCACCGCGGATGGAATCGTCGATCCGATCACACCCGATGCGCGCAGCCAGCGCTGCACCGGCGCGGGAAGCCCAGCCAGCTCCGGCTCGCCGACGACCCGTGGCTCCGGATTCCGGGCGGCGTTCAGCAGATCGGTCGTTTCTCGATCGATTCGATTGCGGAACGACCGGCGTACCCCGAACAGAATGCCCCCGATGCCAACGATCAGTACGAATCCGAATACGGCCAGAAAGCGTCGCCGGGTCATGGGCTCACCCTTTGGGTCAGGTGCTCATATGGCCAGGGAATGCATGGGACGACCCGGAAGCCAGCGCGCCGCTATGCCGGTTCGCCTGCTCGCACGAGCAACACGGGAACCGTCGCATGCCGCAGGACCTCTTCCGCGACACTGCCGATGAACCAGCGTTTCATTCCGGTGCGGCCATGGGTGGCCATCACGATCAGGTCGCCTGGTTTGGCCTGGCGCACGATCGCCCTGGCGGCGACCCCGTCGATGATTTCGGTCGAAACCGGAATACCGTCCGGCGACACCCTGGCGGCAAGATCGCCCAGATAGGCTTCGGCCACCCCTCGTTCTTCTTCCAATGCTTTGGCCATCGCCTCGTATTCGTAGAGCATGCCGAAATCACCGAAACGATCGCGGGAGGAATAGTCGATCACGCGGATGAGGTGGAGCTCGGATCCGGTGATCGCGGCCAGACGCCGCGCTTCGGCAAGCGCGCTTTCGGCCAGCTTCGAACCATCCAACGGAACGATGATGCGCGTATACAGGGCCATGATCTCCTCCTTACGAGATCTTGGGGCTTGGATCGTGCGTCCTGAGAGAGCAGATCGTGTCTGCTCGCCGCCTGCTCGAGACTCAAGGCGCACGACCCAAGGCGCTGATCTCACATCTGCAGTACGACCCGGCCGTTCACTTCGCCGGCCGCGAGCCGTTCCAGCACCTCATTGACTGCCTCCAGCGGCTGCGTTTCGAAGGTGGCGCGCACTTTGCCCCGCGCCGCGAATTCGAGCGCTCCGGCCAGATCGGCGCGGGTGCCAACGATCGAACCGCGAATCGTCAAACGTTTGAGCACCACATCGAAGATCGGTGTTTCGAATGTGCCCGGCGGGATTCCCACCAGCGACATGGTGCCGCCGCGCCGCAGCATACCGATCGCCTGGGTGAAGGCAACCGGCGAAACCGCGGTGACCAGCGCGCCATGCGCGCCGCCGATCAGGCGCGTCACCTCATCCGCCGGATCGACCAGGCGGGGATTGAGCGTGATTTCAGCACCGAGCGCGCGAGCGAGATCGAGTTTGTCATTGGCCACGTCGACCGCAATCACCCGGTACCCCATGGTCGTCGCGTATTGCACGGCCACATGCCCCAATCCGCCGACTCCGGAGATCACCACCCATTCGCCCGGCTGGATATCGGTTTCCTTCAACCCCTTGTAGGTGGTGACCCCAGCGCACAGGATGGGCGACGCATCATCGAAGCCGAGCTGATCGGGGATGGGGGTCACGAAATCGGCCGGGGCCACCAGATACTCGGCAAATCCGCCATCGGTGGAATAACCGGTATTGATCTGATTGGGGCAAAGTGTTTCCCAACCAGTCAGGCAATATTCGCAGTGTCCGCAGGCAGAATGGAGCCAGGGAACCCCGACCCGGTCGCCCTCCTTTACATTGGCGACTCCCGGTCCGAGCGCAACGACATATCCCGTCGCCTCGTGGCCGGGAATGAACGGGAGCACCGGCTTCACTGGCCAATCGCCACGTGATGCATGCAGATCGGTATGGCACACCCCGCAGGAGGCCACTCTTACGAGCACCTCGTTATAGGCGGGTTCCGGAACCACGACTTCTCGCAGCTCCAGCGGAGCGTCGAAATGGGTGACGACCGCGGCACGCATCATTTGTGTCATGGCCGGCCTCCTTGCGCAGACGGCGAATCGATATCCGGGGCGGCGTTGCTGGCCGCCCCGGGGAATGACTACTCAGCTTCCAGGAGCGCAATCGCTCCGTGCGCCGCATGCCCGAAGGCATGGTTGACCGCGGTATAGACTCCCGGTTCCGGCAACGTGAATTCCACGCAGCACCCATCTCCGGGGCCAACGGAGATCGACTGAACACCGACTTGCTTGTTGAGCGGGCTCCCACCGACATAGGCGGCATCGAAAATGGCTCCAACTACATGGAAGGTGCAAAAGACGTTCGGACCGGCATTGACCACGAAAATCCGAATCGGCTCACCGGCCTTGACCTTGATCGGTTCTTCGACATATTGCGTGGCATGACCATTGAAGACGCAATAGTTCATCTCCTGGGTCATCATGCGGTTGTAATCAGGCAGCCGCGCCAATTCGCCGTCCACCGGATCGGCGAGATAGAACTCGCTCTGAACCAGGCAGATCTCCTGCGCGGGCGACCATCCCTCCTTCGGATCGACGATGATCGCGCCGTACATACCGGCGCCGATATGCATCAGCACCGGCGGGGTGCCGCAGTGATAGAGGAATGCCCCCGGATGATTGGCGGTATAGCTATAGGTCACCTCTTCGCCGGGGCCGATCGACCGGTAGTTCTTGTCGGGCGGTGTTTGCGCGGCGTGAAAATCGAGCGAATGCCAATGACCGCCTTCCTGTACTTTGAAGGAAACGTTGACGGTGTCGCCCTCCACCACGCGCAGCATGTTCCCCGGAATCCGGCCGTCGAACGTCCATCCGGCAAATTGCACCTTCGGCGCAATCTCCTGCACGATGTCGTCGATCGCGACCAATTCCAGGTGCTTTTCGCCCGGCTCGACCGATTGCAGCATCGGATCGTATCGCTCGAAGGGCAAGAACGTCAGCGGAGCGGGGGTTGCCGCGCCGGTGCCGCCCGAGGTATCCCCCTGCGAGCCGACATAGCCGCCGCCATGCTCGCCGTGTTCCGGGGTTGGGGTCCCGGTGTCCTGCGCCAGGGTGCTCTGGAGTTTGAATGCCGCTGGCATCGTGAGTCCGAGACCGGCGGCGCCGCGCAGGAACGCGCGCCGGCCGGTGAGTGACGTCTGCGAAATCGCGGCCAGTTGGTCGGCGATCGTCGTGTGCTTCGGATCCATATCTGGATCGATTCCTTTCTCGATAATGGCCGGCCGGCGCGTGATTCGGCCCGTGCAGATAGGCGCCGGCCCTCCGATATTCCCACACCCCTCCCGGATCGGGAAGATTCATCCCAGGGCGACGGCGACAACGTGCCTCATCGCCATCGCCCCGGAATGAATGGATGCGCCAGCCCCGATGCCGGCGCTTCCTGAGCGATGCGCGGGTCGGTGTGGCAACACCGCGCATCGAGACCAAAATGCATTGCTTAGGCGGTTGGAGTCGCCTCGTCGTCCTCCACGATCAACACCGTGACCATGCCGAACATGCCATGCGCGCTTTCCGCGTGGCTCAGGATGTGACAGTGATAGGCCCAGACACCCGGTTCGGTGGCTTCGATCAGCACGTCGTAGCGCTGCCCGGGGGCGATATTGAGCGTATCGAGGTAGTAGGGGTGTTCCAGATCCCAGCCGTCGATGGCGATCACCTGCTGCCGCATTCCGTGCAGGTGCATGGGGTGGATCATCAGCCCCTCGTTCATATAGCGAACCAGAAGCGTCTGGCCCTTTTTGACCACGACCGGTTCGGTGGATGGGAAGGTCTTGCCGTTCAGGCTATACGCCCCGATCGGTCCGTCGTTCAGGATCATCGTGTATTCGACATCGAAGTGCGGCCGGACCGAGGGGTCCTTCGGCTCCACGATGAATGCGCCCAGCAGACCGCTGGTCACCTGGAACGCGGCATTGTGATGCGAGTGGTACATGTGGGAACCGTGGTTCCCTTCCTTGATCTGGAATTCATAGGTAAAGGTCGTTCCGGGTTTGATCGGCGGCTGGGTGATGAACGACACGCCATCCTGATCGTTCGGCACGTAGAGTCCATGCCAGTGAATGACGGTGCTCTCCGGCAGTTTGTTGGTGACATGGACGCGAACCTTGTCGCCCTCGGTCACGCGAATCTCCGGACCTGGCACGACCCCGTTGTAGGTCCAGGCTTCGACGAGCTGACCGACATTGTGCTCCCAGTCGACCACTTCGCAGGTCAGCTCGAAGACCTTGACATCACCATCCATGGTGTATTCGAGCGGCTGGCCGCCCTTGCCATTGGTTGCCGCGGGAAATGCCTTGATGCCTGCCTCGTGCATGGCATCCATTTCCTCCACGGTGGGATTGTTGCTCTGGGCGTTGGTGGCCATCGCCATACCCTCGTGCCCAGGCATATCGGAGGCCAGCACGGTGCTGGACGGCTGCGCGGACGGGGCCAGCGCCACTCCGACACTTGTGAGCCCGAGGGCCCCCAAGCCACCAAGAACTTCGCGGCGGTTCAATCGTTCTGTTACTCGAGACATCCGGGAAAAACTCTCCTTCGTACGGCACGTTTCACACGCCCCAATGATCTCTCACCCCCCGTAGAGGGGTTGTTGCAGCCGAATGATCGGGGATTACAAAAGTGTGTCAAAGTGGTGCGTGGCTGGAAACCAGATCCCTGGTCCCAAGTCCCGGTCCCTGAATCCCGGAGGTGTCCATGTTTCCCATCCTCGATCCACGCATCGACGGCTATCTGAACCAATTGCAGACAACACACGATGATCCGGTCCTGCTGGAGATGGAGCGGCTGGCGCAGGAGCGGGGATTCCCGATCGTCGGGCGATTATCGGGCGCATTCCTGGAGGTGATGGCGCTCGCCCTGGGAGCGCGCAGGGTGTTCGAGCTCGGAAGCGGATTCGGATATTCCGCCTGGTGGTTTACCCGCGCGGTCGGACCGGAAGGCACCGTCTGGTGTACCGACGGCGATGCGAGCAACCGCGCGATGGCCGAGGATTTTCTGACTCGCGCCGGACGCTGGGACCGGGTGAACTACCACACCGGGTATGCCCAGGACATCCTGGCCGACACCCCCGGTGAATTCGATATCGTCTACAACGATGTCGGGAAACTCCAATATCCTGAAACCTGGCTCCAGGCCAAAGACCGGATCCGCCCCGGCGGTCTCTATCTCTGCGACAACGTTCTCTGGTCCGGCCGGGTTGCCGAAGCCGACGGCAAACGCACCGAAGAAACCGAAGCCATCCAGAGCCACAACCGGCTCGTTTTCGCCGATCCGGATTTCGATGCGTTCATC
>JBIQLF010000036.1:20497-28834 GCA_044464585.1 Thermomicrobia bacterium | reverse complement strand
TTCCCCACCCCCGTCATCCTGAGCGCAGTCGAAGGATCTCCTCGCCGCAGCGAGTGCCCCGAGGTCACGGAGCTTCGAGGCTGCAGCCAGGTCGTTTCGCCGCCGCTCTCAGGCAGAATCCGAATCCCCTACGAGAAGACGAAAGCCGGGGGGCGCGCCCCGGCTTTCGGTATTGTGGCTCGGTCGGAATCGGACGATCACCCCTCCAGCAGAAGAGTGGTCGGATCCTCGATCAGTTCCTTGATCCGGACCAGGAAACGCACAGCGGTGCTGCCATCCACGATCCGGTGATCGTATGAAAGCGCGAGGTACATCATCGGGCGGATGACGATTTCGTCATCGACCACCACGGGGCGCTTCTGGATGGCATGCATACCCAGGATGCCCGATTGGGGCGTATTCAGAATCGGTGTCGAATTCAGCGATCCATAGATACCGCCATTGGTGATCGTGAAGGTGCCACCCAGCAATTCGGAAAGCTCCAGATCGCCGGACCGGGCTCGGGTTGCCAGATCGACGATGGTCTTTTCGATCTCGGCGAACGACTTCCGATCCGCGTCGCGCACCACCGGAACGACCAGGCCCTCCTCGATGCCGACCGCGATTCCAATGTCGTAGTACTTCTTCAGAACGATGTCGTCGCCCTGAATCTCGCCATTGACGGTGGGATATGCCTTGAGCGCGCCAACCGCCGCCTTGGTGAAGAAAGACATGAATCCGAGATTGACGCCGAATTTCTCCTTGAAGGCGTCCTTGCGCTGCGCGCGCAATGCCATCACCGCGGACATATCGACCTCGTTGAAGGTCGTCAGCATCGCCGCGGTCTGCTGCGCTTCGACCAACCGCCGGGCAATCGTCTGGCGACGGCGATTCATGCGAATGCGCTCTTCGCCGCGCGCATCGGCGACAGAGGCATCATCGGCGCGGTACGTGGCTGGCGGAGCGGCCGGTGCGACCGGCGCAACGGGCCGCGGTACCGGTGCCGGTTGCGGGGCCGGTACAGGAGCTGCCGGAGTCTGTCGGGTCGCCACCGAAAGCACATCCTCGCGGGTCACTCGACCACCCGGACCGGTGCCGGTAATGGCGTTCAGATCGATATTGTGCTCTTCGGCCAATCGCCGCACCGCGGGAGCGGCTCGTCCGGCGCCCTCGGCAGAAGCACTCTCGGCCGGTGCGGCCGCCGGCGCCACGGCCGCAACTGGTTCGGGCTCCGGGGTTTCGGCGGGAGCCGCCTGCGCGGACGCGCCATTGGACGCGGTGGCGCCGGCATCGATGGTGCCCAGCACCTCACCCACGGTAACCACGTCGCCTTCCTGATGCGAGATCGAAGAAAGCACCCCGTCCTCGTCGGCGGTGACATCGAGATTGACTTTGTCGGTTTCGAGTTCGAGGATCGTCTCGCCGCGGCTTACCGCCTCACCCTCGGATTTCAACCATTGGCCGACCACCGCGTCGACCAGCGACTCTCCCAACGGTGGAACCCGGATTTCGACCGGCATTCATCAACTCCTGCTCTTGGCTGGCTTCTTTTCGACAAGTTCGGCGGCATCGCCGTTTTTCGCATGATCAGCAGCCGCGTGTCTGGCGCGGCCATTGGATTTCGCGCGCTCGATTTCGGGCGCTCCCTGAAACGCCTCGGTCACGATTCGCTTTTGCTCGGTCGCATGCAGATCGGCCGCGCCTTCGGCAGGGCTGGCCCGTTCCGGACGGCCGATATAGGAAACCGGCAGCCCGTTCGCGATCTCGCGCAGTTTCGGGTCCATGAACGCCCAGGCGCCCATATTCTTGGGTTCTTCCTGCAACCAAACGATCTCCCGCAGATTCGGATAGAGCGCCAGCGTCTTGCCGAGGGCGGTCTTCGGGAATGGCGCAAGCTGCTCCACCCGGGCGACCGCCACATTCGTCGTCTCCGCCCGGAGCGGACTGGTATCGAGATCGACACCCACCTTCCCGGAGCACAGCACCAGCCGCGTCACCGCGTCGTTGTCGGTATTGATCGAATCGTTCAGGATCATCCGGAAGGTGCCGGAAACCAGATCCCGCAATTCGGACGACGCGGCCGGATTGCGCAGCAAGCTCTTCGGCGTCATCACGATCAGCGGGCGCGGATCGGAGATCAGCAGCGCGGCCTGGCGACGCAGCAAATGGAAATACTGCGCCGAGGTGGTCGCATTCACCACGCGGATATTGTCCTGGGCATAGAGCTGCAAATAGCGTTCCAGGCGGGCGCTCGAATGTTCCGGTCCCTGCCCCTCGTACCCATGCGGCAGCAGCATGACCAGCGACGGTTCGACCCGCCACTTGGTTCGGGCAGCCGAAATGAACTGATCGATCATGACTTGCGCGCCATTGGCAAAGTCACCGAACTGGCCTTCCCAGAGCACCAGCCGGCCGGGCGCCTGCACGCTGTAGCCATATTCGAATCCGACCGCGGCTTCTTCGGAAAGCGGACTGTTATAGACCGCAAACGAGGCATGCGCGGCCGGGAGCGCGGCGAGCGGGGTGTACGGCTCGCCATCGACATTGTGCAATACCAGATGCCGCTGGCTGAAGGTGCCGCGCTCGGCATCCTGGCCAGTCAGGCGGATGGCCGTGCCATCGGCCAGAATCGAGGCGAACGCCAGCGTTTCGGCATGCGCCCAATCGATCTTGCCCTCTGGCGAATCGAGCACACGAGCCCGGCGCTCCCACTGGCGAGCGAGCTTGGGCGTGATCGTGAATCCCTCGGGAATCTTGTGGATGTCCCGGTGGTATTCGAGCAGGGTTTCTTCGGGCACGCCGGTATCGACCCCGCGCCGTGGCGGTGGCGGTGGAACTTCTTCGCCCAGATTGGCGGTACCGTCGGTCACCGAACGGCGAATACCGGCAAGATTGTCGAGCGCGCCCTGCAACATGGCATCGGCTTCGCCCCGCGCGACGACCCCTTCGTTCAGCAATTGCTGGGCAAAGAGATCGCGGACGGTGGGTCGCTTGTCGACGATCCGGTACATCGCTGGCTGCGTGAACGACGGTTCGTCGCCCTCGTTGTGTCCCCAGCGCCGGTAGCCGACCAGATCGATCAGGAAGTCCTTGCCGAAGATGTCGCGATATTCGATCGCCATACGCACGACCGCGAGACAGCTTTCCGGATCGTCGGCATTGACATGCACGACCGGAATCTCGAATCCCTTGGCCAGGTCGCCCGCATAGCGGGTCGAACGCGAATCGCTCGGCAGGGTCGTGAAGCCGATCTGATTGTTGGTGATGATATGAATCGTGCCGCCGGTGGTATAACCGGGAAGTGCCGAAAGATTCAATGTTTCGGCCACCACTCCCTGACCGGGGAAGGCGGCATCGCCATGGATCAGAATCGCCATGCTTCCCTTGTTGTCCCGCACCGGTTTGCCGGGTTTATCGGTGACATCCTGCGAAGCGCGGGTCATCCCTTCCACGACCGGGTTGACCGCTTCGAGGTGACTTGGGTTCGGAGCCAGAATGAGCGGCACCTCGACCATGTGCCCCTGCTCGCCGCGCAGCAGCCGCGCACCCAGGTGGTACTTCACATCCCCGGAGAATTGCTGGGCCGGATCGTTCTCGTCCTGTTTCGGTCGCCATTTGGCGCCTTCGAAGGCAGCGATGATCGCCTGGTAGGGTTTGCCCAGCACATGGGTCATAACATTCAGGCGACCGCGATGCGCCATGCCGAAATTGACTTCGCGCACCCCATCGCCCGCGGCCGCGAGAACGATCTCATCCAGCATCGGCACCAGCATGTCGGTGCCTTCGATAGAAAAGCGCTTCTGTCCCAGATAGGTCTGGTGCAGGAAGCGCTCGAACGCCTCGACATCGGTGAGTCGTCGCAGGAGCGCCCGGCGCGCCGAACGCTCCATCGGTTGGGCAAAGCGTTGGGATTCGACTGCTTCGGTCAGCCAGGCGCGTTCGGCCGGCTCGTGAACATGATCGAAATCGAATCCGATCGTCCCCATATAGACCTTACGGAGCTTCTCGATCGCTTCCAGCGCGTTGGCGCTGTTTTGCGCCACCCCGCCTCCGACAACCAGGGCCGGCAGCGCGCGCAGATCGGCATCGCTGACTCCGTAGGTGGATTGTTCGAGATCGGGCGTTTCCGGAACCGGCCGGCCGAGCGGGTCGATATCGGACGCCAGATGACCGTATTCGCGGATCGCGACCGCCAGGGTTGCCGCGCCGACGATCTTTTCCATATCGACCGCGGGTACCGCCACCGGAGCGGTCGCGACCGCGGCGTGACCATTGGAGGCGGGAAGTTCTGGCTGAAATTCAGCGAAATACTGTCGCCATTTCGGCCCGACCGAATCGGGGTCGTCCAGATACTGGTCGTACAACTCCAGCACATAGCCGGCGTTCGGCCCAAAAAACGCTCCGAGATCGGACATCCTCGCACCACCTGAATCGGGTATCGCGCGTGGAAACGTTTGCGGATTCCTCGCACGGCAGTTCGGCATACTAACGTCTGGCGAGCGCCCGTGTCGCGAGAAATTCGCCCGCAACCACGGCGTCACGCGCTGCTGACAATAGTACACCTGACGGGAAAACTGCTGGGTCCGCTGCTCCCGGATCGATCCTCGACCAGAAATGCCGGTCCCGGCAACGGGTGCCACCTGAGATGCCCGTCGCCGCTCCTATTGTCGCCCTGCGAACGGTCGGGCGGTCATTGGCTGGAGCGCTTCCGCGATCAGGCCGGTTACGACCCGAAGGGTCTCGATGTCGAGACGAGCCGGGCACGGGTCTTCGAGGGTAAGACCGTATCCGGCTGCCTGCGAAGTTCCCTACAGGGCGGCCGTCGCCAGCGCGAAGACCAGCGCGCGGCAGGCTCGTGCATCGGCCAGCGCCCGATGACTGCCCGGCGGCAGATCGAACGATGCCAGGGCATCGCTGAGCTTGTGCAGGCGATAGCGCTGGCGGCGGTGGGAGGATCGCACTCCGGCCCAGGCGGCATAGTGGTGCATGGCGCAATGCCATTCGCCGGGTGGCGGTTCGAGACCGAGCGAAGCACAGCAATTGCCGATCATCCGACGGTCGAACGCGGCGTTGTACACCACGACCGGATGTCGGGACAACAACTGGGCGAGCACCGGATACACGTCCGCCCAGACCGGCGCGCCGGCCACATCGGCATCGACCAGTCCATGGACCCGGGTCGTTTCTGGCGGAATCGGCCGAGATGGGGCGATCAGCGTATCGATGACGGCGTTGCCCCGGACATCGATCACGGCCAGGTCGATGATCTCGGCTTCCGCGCCGAGACCGGTCGTTTCGGTATCGAGAAAGAGGGTCGCAGGATCGGCGATCCGGCCACGCGCCCAGATGCTCACGCTGGCGCGCTCTTTGCGCTGCGCGCTGGTCAGGACCGCACCCGTCATCGTCACCCTCCTGGCATGACCAGCGTCGCCATCGCGATCGCCATCAGTTGTCCCACGGCTTGCAGATACCACATATCCACCGACTCGATCGTGTCCTGCGAGCGGTTGATCAACGGGTCGCCATAGAGTACCGCGCCCACCATCACGGCTGGGATACCGAAGTTGTTCAGCTCCGTGTCGTCGGCTTTGATCTTGTCGCTCGTGGACGGCCAAATCGCGATGCCCAATCCCCAGCGATCGTTGACATCGACCAGGAGATTCGAGAGGAACTGCGACCCGTCGACCGCGTTCACATAGAGTTGGTTCTGATCGAGCGCCGCGCCCACCGAATCGACATTGAACGCACCCGCATACGGCCGCGATTCGCTCATCGAGGCATTGCGCGCGAAGGCATGGGCACCCTGCAGGGCATATTCCTCCCCATTGAAGAACGCGAAATGCACCGGGTGCTCCAGGGTGTAGCCGGAAAGTGCCCGGGCGGTTTCCAGCAGCACGGCATCGCCCGAGGCATTGTCGAGCGCACCCGGAGCGACGGTTGGGTCTTTGGTATCGTCCGCGATCGAATCGAGATGAGCGGTCATCAGATAGATCTCGCTGGGGTCGCGACCGGGGATTTCTCCGACGACATTGAGCAGGAGCCGCCCATTGTCGGCAATGAAGTCCTCGTACCAGACATTCAATCCATAGCTGGCAAGCCGCCGGTAGAGATACTCGGCCGCCTGGACATTGCCAGTCTGGGAATACTCCCGGCTCCCAGGCGATCGATCCTCGGCGCCCATCGATTGCAGGTCGCTGATACGTTGCCTGAGTTGACTGACGCTGATTTCCTCCGCCACCGCTCCCGGATCGGTGATCTCCGGTTTATCGGCATGGCTCTGGATCACCGGCAAGAGGGGAGGCAATTTCTCGATGGAGATCCCCTGATCGACGAGATCCAGTACGTAGGGCGGCGGTCCGGGAATATCGACCAGAAACTGATTCTCGTTCCCATCCACGATGGCGCCCAATCCGTCCAGCGCTGAACGGTCCACCCCATCCGGCAACCGGAGTACGTAGAGCCGCGCCGCCTCGGTTACGCCCTGGACCAGGTCGAATGGCCGTGCCTCTGTTTCGAGCCGGGCGAGCATGCGGTTGTCGATGCTGACCCAGGCGGTATCGCCATGCTCATAGGTCGGTTTCGCTCCGAATTCGGTCAGGAACGCATCTGTTTCGGCGCCCGCCGGCAGCCGGGCCAGACAGAGCGGCGTGCATTCGCCCGGCGGTTGGGCCGGGCCGCTGGTCGGGGTATCGTCAGGCGGAAATGTCGAGGTCGGCACTACGGTCGGCGGCGGCGCGGTTGCATCGAAATCGACGATCTCCGCCGGGGTACGGGTGAGCACCTGGGCAGTCTCGTCCGTCGGCGTCGACGCGCCATCGAAGATCCAGACAGCGCCGGCAACGATCAGCAAGAGAAAGATGCCGGCGATGACACCGAGCTGCCAGCCCGCCAGGCGGCGGATACCACGCCTTCGCCGGATCCTGGGGGGAACCTTGCCGGCCGGCGGCACTCGCCCTTGAGGGGGAACATTGCCGGATCTGGCATGTGGAGATTTTCCACGTGGCGGCGCCTTGCCGGGCGGGGGCACCCTGCCTGGCGGCATGCGATCAGGCACGGCGATCTCCGGCGCGCCTAGAATGCGGCACGTATGCATCGAAGGCAGGAGCGCGTCGTAGCACCACCGTCCGAATCCCGCGAACACACGGAATCGAACATGCTCCCCGCGGTGGCGCGCAATGCCTCGCTGGCGCTGGGCTTACTGGCACTGGTTGCCTTCAATTTGCGAACTGGCTTGATCGGCGTCGGACCGCTTCTGCCAGATGTGACGGGCGATCTGCATCTCTCTCATACCCAGGGAAGTCTGCTGGTCGCGTTACCGACCGCACTCATGGGTCTTTCGGCGCTCCCCGGCGGGCGGCTGGTCGATCGGTTCGGCCCCCGCGCCATCCTCACGACCGGACTCGCCATGGTGGCCCTCGCCGGTGGACTCCGGGCAGCCGCACCGATCTTTCCGATGCTCGTGTTTTTTACTGCCATCTTCGGAATCGGTATCGGTATAGCACAGCCAGGGCTTCCACGGCTGGGATTGGCGCTCTTCCCCGGGAATGCGGGGCTGGCGACCGGAGTCTATGCGGGTGGGTTCTTTGCCGGATCGGTGGTCGCCGCCTTTACCACACCACTCCTGCTCGGGCTGGTCGCCACAGCGGGCCGGTGGCGCTTTCCGCTCGCTGTCTGGGGCATCCTGGCCGGGGTGGGGTGGATCGCCTGGGTGGTCGGAGCGCGGTTCTGGTCGGTTCCGGAAACCCACACAACGACCGTGGAAAACCAGCCAACCGAACCGGCCAAATGGAATCCCTGGTTCGATCGCAAAGCCTGGGTTGTCACCCTCCTCTTTTCCGGTCAAGGATTGGCCTATTACCTCCTGCTTGCCTGGCTGCCGTCGATGTACGACGACAACGGACTCCACGGCCGCACGCCCGCTCTGCTCTTTGCGCTCTACAACGTCTCGACCTTTCCCGGGATGGTCGGCATTCCGCTTCTATCCGATCGGATCGGTTCCCGTCGCATTCCCACGCTCATGGCCACGCTGTCGCTCTTGATCGGCACCGCCGGTCTGGCCGCATTCGGCACAACCCCGTACGTCCTGTGGCTCTGGCCGGTGCTGGCCGGTTTCGGTGTGGCCGGGCTCTTCGGGATGGGAATGTTGATGCCAGTCGATGTCGCCCCGCCAGGAAAAACCGGCGCAGCGGCGGGCATGGTGCTCTTCGTCGGCTATCTGGCGTCGGCGGCTGGTCCAGTGATCGGCGGCGCGATCAAAGACGCAACGGGCTCCTTCGAGGAAGCATTGCTGATCCTGCCCGTGCTGGCGGCAGGGTTGATCGCGCTGGCGTTCTTCGCGCCCCGGCCATTCGAATCACG
>JBIQLF010000036.1:0-20397 GCA_044464585.1 Thermomicrobia bacterium | reverse complement strand
TGAACCCTTCCGGAAAGGGATCGGAGGGATCGAGCAGATACGTCGAGAGTCCAGAGATCCACGCTTCCCCGGTGATCGTTGGGACCACCGCCGGGTACGGCCCGACCGTCGTCTCCTCGATCAGGCGGCCAGTAAACTTGGTGCCGAGGATGCTCTCGTGGACGAACGCTTGACCGAGGCCGAGGTGACCTTTGGCGTGCATAGCGGCCATGCGAGCGCATGTGCCGGTTCCGCAGGCAGACCGGTCGAGCGCGCCGGTCCAGGTGGAAGGATCATCCCAATCGAACGCGCCCGTCGAGATCACGACCGTATTCTTGCCATCCGCCCCGGGCGAAATCGGAGGGGCCGTGAATTCCAGAATGCTGATTCCAGCGATCTCCGGGTTCTCGGGGTGGACGACCGGAAGTTGCTCGCGTGCCGCAGCTTTGATCATCTCGCCTCTGCGAACGATCTCCGCACCCTGACCAGGAACGATTTCCAGACCGGCCTGCGCGGCATCGACGATCGCGTACCACATGCCGCCATACGCAACATCGAGTCTCACCGGGCCGATATGGGGAACTTCGATCACCCGATCGAGATGCACCGCGAATGCCGGGCGATTTCGGAAGGTCACCCCGGTGACCTTGCCATGGGAGCAGGCGGCAGTCACATCGATCAGACCGGCCGGCGCTTCCAACATCAGCCTCGTTTCCGGCTCATGCATCGGCAGCATGCCGGTTTCGAGCAGCACCGTGACGACGCAGATCGTGTTCGATCCGGACATCGGCGGATATTCGACCTGCTCCATGATGACGAATCCGGCATCTGCCGCGGGATTGGTGGGTGGCAACAGGATATTGCAGCAGAGTCCGGGATAGCCGCGCGGCTCCCTCAGCATGAGCCGGCGGATGTCGTCCCGATGGCGCTGGAGATGCCGCATCTTATCGAACATCGTTGCGCCGGGAACGTCGACGATACCGCCGGTGATGACTCGGCCGGGTTCACCGCCCGCATGAGCCTCCACGGCAGTGATCATGCGGTCGAACCGCATCAGACACGTTCCCGCTGGATCGCGTCCGCGATCTTCTCGCCGATCATCATGACGGGCAAATTGGTATTGGCGCGCGGAATCGACGGCATCAGCGACGCATCGGCCACGCGCAGTCCCGCCACGCCGTAGACGCGGCCAGCGGGATCGGTCACCGCCATCGGGTCGTCAGCGCTCCCCATTCGGCAGGTGCCGCAGCAATGCCAGGTGCCGTGTGCGCGCGTCCGCACGAATTCGATCAACGCCTCGTCATCCTGCACCAGCTCGAAAAGATCGGGACCGGACGCAACCTCGTGTGCGATCACCACGCGCAGATCCACTTGCGGGTCATCCACACGCAGCGCGACCGGCGCGAGCAGGGTTTCCGTTTCGTCACTGACGATGGCCAGATCGCGCGAGCGTTCGGTATAGCTGGTGGCGAACGGATAGGCGGCCGCTTCCCGCATTTCCGGATCGGCGAAGAGCGCTGCCAACCGCTTGAGTCCATCGGTCAATCGACGCAGATCGCGCTCATCGCTGAGAAACGCGAATTCGACCCGCGGTTCCGCGGCCGGGTCCGCCGAGACCAATGAGATACGCCCGGTCGAATATGCCTTGTTCACCCAGATCAGGAACCCACCAAGTTTTTGACCGAGCGAATGCCATGCGCCGCGATTGACCACGACCCCGTACATATCGACGGCGTCGCATCCCTCGATCTCGGACGAATACCGGAATCCGGCGAAGATATGGCGTCGTTGTTCCCATCGTTGCCGGTAGCCGGGCCGCAACAGGGCAGTCACGGCGATCTGAGGATGTTCCTGCAGATTCGCGCCGATGCCGGGCCGGTCCGCCACCACTTCGATACCGAGTGCTTCGAGATCGCTCGCGGGGCCGATTCCCGATTTCATCAGCAGCGCCGGCGTATGCAGCGCCCCGGCACAGACGATGACCTCTCCGGCGACAAGCGAACGTATCGCGCTCGATGCCGCATCCACGACCTCGACCCCGATCACGCGCGCGCCCTCGGTGATGAGCCGGCGCGCTTCGGTGTTCGCGAGAATGGTCAGGTTTGGCCGCGCCCGCACCTCGGGATCGAGATACCCGGCTGCGGTGGAAACACGCCGGTCCTCGGCATTGTTGATCGTGATCGGAAAATAGCCCGGTTCGAACCCGTCGTTTTGATCGGCAATCGGACGGAAACCAGCCCGGGTAAGCGCCCGCCCGGCAACATTGCTAAATTCGGGCCATTCCGCTTCCGGTACCCGTCGGATCGCGATCGGACCGTCCGTGCCATGGGCTTCGGCGGCGAAATCCAGATCGCGTTCGAGCATCCGGAAATACGGAAGCACATCGGTCCAGGACCAGCCAGGAGCGCCTTGGGCGGCCCAGTCATCGTAGTCGCCTGGCGCGCCCCGATTGGCCATCATGCCATTGATCGACGAGCCACCCCCCATGACCTTGGCCTGTTCGTAGCGAGAGAGGCCGGGCGTCGATGTGTCCCCATCCGGCGCATTGCCGTAGAAAACGCGGAGCTGCTGCCAATGACGACGCGGGTCGAAATAGGCGACGATCGGATAGCTGTCCCAGATCGCCTCGTCGGTATGACCGGGTGGGGTGTCGTCCCCGGCTTCGATAAGCGCGACCTGAATCGCGGGATCGGACGAAAGACGGCTGGCCACGATGCAGCCAGCCGTCCCACCGCCAACGACGATGTAATCGTATCGAGCAGGCATGGAGCCGTCGCCTAGTAGAGGGGAGTCTCTTTCGGCCGCTCCATCCGCGAGAAGCTCGCCGGCGGACGATTCCAGCCGAACGTCTCGGCCTCATCCCCGGCGATCGCCAGAAAGGCGGATTTGGATTCGGGATAGACGCCCGAAACGGCTTCGATCGGAATCCACAATGCATCCTGCCCGCCCAAGAGTCCCTTGGCATAGATGAGCGTGCGATGCATACCCCCGATATCTTCGACGCTCTTCAATACGTCGATCGTCTCGGCAAACGCGCCGTTGCGCGCATAGAGGGTGTACCCGGGGGTGAGATCGGCGACCGAGCCCTCTGGGCCGTATTTAGCGCTCAGGGGCACCGGTCCTCGGTCGAGCTCGCCCGCCATGGGCGACCGGCCGATGGCCGTTTGCTTATCGAGCCGGCCCAGCGACCCTTGGGGCCGAGTGGCAATGAACGACGCAACGGCCAGAATCCCGACCGTCAACACGAGACCGACCCAGAGTTCCTTGCGTTGCAGCTCTTTGGTGATCGTATGATCGGAAAAATGCAGCAGCAAATGCCCGATCGAGAAGATCAGGCCCGCGGTAATACCGACCGCGATGATCGCAACGAGCGCCGGGCGAATCCACCGAACCGCTACATACCGTGCCAACCGTCATCTCCCCTCGTCACGAGCCCGGTCGATCGTTTGCCGGGCCTCGTCCATTGTCTCATGTTCGCCGACCATCCATTCCGATCGCTGGAGCGCATCGCGCCGGGCGCGCACGCGCCGCATCCGCCAACGGAAGGCGAGCCAACCAAAGATCACGATACCGGGAATGATAAGCCACGGCCAGGTGGTGACGAAGATCAGAATGCTGGCCTCGCTCGAACCGCGGGCCGCCCAGTAAATTGCCGCGACGGTCGCCATCTTGAAGAAGAAGAGCGTCCAAAGGAATCCTCGCACATGGATCTGATCCAGATCATCGCTGTCATCTCGCGTCTCGGAGGTGCGCACCTCCGAGGCGGGAATCTTGCCGATCACCGACCGCCAACGCACCGTACCGGCCAGTTCAAACGCGCTCGGCGGACGCCGAGACAGCCTGGGGAGCGCGCGGTTCCCGGTCAGCTGCTTCTTCGCGACTAGCCCAGGTCAAGAAGATCACGGTGATCCAGAGCATATAGACCGCGCTGCCGCCGATCCACATCATCGTACCGGCGAGCTGCTGGTCCGTTTCCAGATCGATACCGAAGATGCGTTGCACATTGTTGTAGAACGGATAGAACCCCGGTGGGGCCAGGGTAATGAACGCGCCCAGGACCCCGGCGGGCAGACTATAGAGAAACAGATAGACCGCGCGCACCGGCGGCGACACGATACGCGGCCATGCCGGCAGCGGCCCCAGCACCGGCCACCAGGCGAGCAACCCGGCGATCAGGAAAAAGCCATGCTGCATGATGTGGATTGGCTGATGCTGCAACGCGAGATCGTAGAGCACCGGCACATGCCAGGCCACCACCATCGCGGTCGACAAGAGTCCGGCGACCACCGGCCGGGTGAGCGCCCAGCCGATCGTACCGGTGACCCGGTTGTTCGCCAGCGGTTGCAGCACCCATCCCGGCAGCCCGGCCAGCATCAGCGGCGCCACGATCAGAATAATGATCATGTGCTGGAACATATGAGCGGTCAGAAGATAGAAATCCGACCAGTCGTCCAGCGGCGGACTCAGCGCAACCAGATACGCGAAACACCCGAGCAGAAAATAAGCCGTTTGCCGATTGGTGACCGGACGGTCCTCGCTGCCCGCACGGCGGCGATTGAGCGGGCCGGTCCAGAGCACGAACAGAGCAGCCAGCGCAAACGCGCTGAAAACGACCATGGGTTCCGGCGACCAGTCGCTGTGTAACCAGCCGGTCGGCGGAACCCCGGTATGCAGAAGCTGAATGGAAAAATCGTTCATGGAAAAACCGATGAGCCCGCTTTGGCTCATCCGGAACGCGGCTCGGGCCGGGTTCCTTTACGAGTTCGATCCAGTGATGAGACGCAGACCGTAATCGATCATGTGCGTCCGTATGAGCACTGACAATCCACCCATAATCGCAAGCGCGAGGACGAGACCAAAGGCAAACGTGTAGCGAAACCGCGCGTCGTCGAACTTCAGGTGCATGTAGTACCCGATGACGGCCAGAAACTTGAAGAGCGACAGCACGACCAGCGCCGGCACCAGAACACCGCTGGTATGGAACCAATCGATGTAATAGATTGCGACCTCGATCGTCGTCACCGCCGTCAGAATGACCGCGAGACGGATATAGACCGATTCCGATGGGTGCTCGTGCGAGTGATCCTCGGAGCTGCCCTGCTGCATTGCGTAGTCAGTCATCTGGGATTCCCTCTCTATCCGAGCCCGATCAGCCGGAAGCCCTGTTCCGCCTTCTCGGCGACGGTCGAAACATCATCGTACGGGATCAGGTAGACGAGCGTGAAAATCACGATCCAGACGATGTCGACGAAGTGCCAATAGAGCCCGGCGATCTCGACATTGAGCGCCTGGTCCTGCCGCAGACCGCCGCGAAGCGAAACGATCACCAGCGACAACAACCAGATGACGCCGATCGTCACGTGCGCGCCGTGGAACCCGGTAAGCGTGAAGAACGCGCTGCCGAACATATTGGTCGTCAGCCCGAGACCTTCGCGGTAGAACGATGTGAACTCGTAGAACTGCCCACCGAGGAAGACCAGACCGAGCAGTGCGGTGGCGCTCAACCAGACTCGCAACCCGCGCTGGTTGCCGCGCTGGATGGACGCCAGCGCCAGCACCATCGTCAACGAACTCATCAGCAGCACGAATGCGCTGATCGAGGTATAGGGAATGTCCAGGATTTCATGCGGAACCGGGCCTTCCCCCTGCCCGGAGACGAACATGCGCTCGGCGGTACCGCGAAAGCTGAGATACATCGCGATCAACGAACCGAAGAACATGCAGTCGGAGGCGAGGAAGAACCACATCAACAGCTTGCGGCTGTCGAGTCCGGTCGACGAATGCGGATGATCCGCGTGTTCGGCGGCGTGACTGATGTCACCGGCGCCATGTGCGTGTTCAAGGGTGGCAACTGCTTGCGCCAACTCGATTTCCTCCAGTTCCCCTACTGGTATCTCACTCGGCCGAGTGGGACGCCAGCCGGTTGTACTCGGCTCAACCAGCCGGCTCGAATGCCCATGCGTAAATCGAAATGATCATGAGTGCCACGCCTGCCGCCATGATGATCGGAAGGTGAAGCAACCCGATAGTGATTTCCGGATCGCGGAAGAGCAACCCGAGCGTAGCGATGAAAAGCCCCAGCGCGGCCAGCAGCGGGAAGTAGCTGGGATTCGGCATGTGCACATGCGGGTTCTGGGCGTTGGCCCGTCGCTGCACTTCAGCAGTCGAAGCAACCGCATCGTTTGGCGTATGCGCCTGGCCGTGCCCCTCGCCGTACTTGTCCCACCAGAGCTGGTCGCGGTGCGTGATGGTCGGGATAACCGCGAAGTTATAGGTGGGCGGCGGGGATGGGATCGACCACTCGAGCGTGGCGGCATCCCACGGATCCTCACCGGCCGGCTCGCCATGGCGCAGGCTCTTCCAGGCGTTGTAGAGGAAGACGAGGAACGAGAAGCCCAGCACGTAGGCGCCAATGGAGATGAAGAGATTCCACGGACCCCAGCCGCTGTCTTCCGCATAGGTGAAGTAGCGCCGTGGCATACCCGCCAGCCCGACGAAGTGCATCGGGAAGAAGGTCATGTTGAAACCGATGAACGTCAGCCAGAACTGGAGTTTGCCCAACCGCTCGTCGAACATGCGGCCAAAGATCTTGGGACCCCAGAAGTAGATTCCGGCCAGCAGTCCGAAGACGGTGCCGCCAAAGAGCACGTAGTGGAAGTGGGCGATGATGAAATAGCTGTCGTTCTGCTGGGCGTCGACCGGCACCACCGCGTGCATGACCCCGGAAAGACCGCCGATCACGAACTGGGAAACCAAACCGACCGAGAAAAGCATGGCGGTTGTGAACCGTAACGATCCCCGGTACATCGTGCCGATCCAGTTGAAGATCTTCACCCCGGTTGGAATGGCGATCAGCATCGTGCTGCCGGCGAAGATCGCATTGGCGGTGGGGCCGAGCCCGACCGTGAACATGTGGTGCGCCCAAACGAGGAAGCCCAGGAACCCAATGGCAATCGTCGCGTAGACCATCACCGCATACCCGAAGAGCGGTTTGCGCGAGAAGACCGGAATGATCTCGGAGATGATGCCGAATGCCGGCAGAATCAGGATATAGACCTCGGGATGACCGAACACCCAGAAGAGATGCTGCCACAGCAGCGGGTCACCACCCGCGGCGGCCTCGTAGAAGCCGGTTCCGGCATAGCGGTCGAAGGTGAGCAGCAGGAGAGCAACCGTGATGGCCGGGAAGGCGAACACGATCATCACCGAAACGACCAGGGTCGACCAGGTGAAGATCGGCAAACGCATCATCTTCATCCCCGGCGCGCGGAGATTGAAGATGGTGACGATGAAGTTGAACGAGGCCGCCATCGAAGCGACACCGAGCACCTGCACGCCGAGCATCCAGAAGTCGACATTGCGACCAGGGTTCCATGCGTTTTCGGTAAGCGGTGCATAACCGTACCAGCCCTGGTTGGGCGCGGCGTTGAAGAACCAGGACATATTGATGATGATGGCGCCTGCCAGGAAAACCCAGAAGCTGAATGCATTCAGCCGCGGGAACGCGACATCGCGCGCCCCGATCTGGAGAGGCATCACGTAATTGAACAACGCCGAGGTGAGTGGCATGAGCGCGAGGAAGATCATCGTCGTCCCATGCATGGTGAAGAGTTCGTTGTACCGTTGCGCCCCGATCAGATCGTTCTCTGGCTTGGCAAGCTGAGCGCGAATGAGCAGCGCCTCGACCCCACCCAGCAAAAGGAAGAGGAAGGCGGAAACGCCATACATCAACCCGATGCGCTTGTGGTCGATCGTGGTCAACCAACTCCAAAGACCGGATGCCGGCTTTGTGACTGGTTGCACCACCACATGTGGTTGAGCGATCGACGCCATGATTCCGCTCCTGACTCCTGGATCCTCGCGCAAACGCTGCGCTGAAACTTCCTGGTACGTGTGTTCGACTCTCGGGACGCTATGGATTCGAGGGAACGACCTGCTCCGTGACTCCCGGCTGAACCGGGATCTCTGGGCAGCCTTCCGCTGGCTTCAGGCTCTCCAGATATTTGACCAGCTCGTCTACCTGCTCGTCAGTGAGCGTTCCCTTCTTGATGACCTCGCCCATGTACACGCCCGGCTTCACCGATCGCGGATCGTGCAGCCATTTGGACATGTTTTCCGGGGTATTGGGCAGCACACCAGCGGCAATCGTGGTGCGGCACCCCATGAGCGAGAGGTTCGGACCGGCAAATTTGGCCGGGCCCATGGCGCCGGTATCGGTCAGCGCGGCCTCGTCGAGTCCTTCCGGAGCAATCGTGGCATTGGTGCCTTCGACCTGATGACAGGCCAGGCAAAGTCCGAACGAGGCTGGAGTCTTGGAAACATCCCCATCAGGCACCGCATCGGCGGAAGCCGAGCTCGGACCCGCCTTCCAGGCGTTCGCCCAGGCATCGAATTGATCCTGCGGCTGGACCAGCACCTTGAATCGCATCAATGCATGGGCATCGCCGCAGAATTCCGCGCATTGCCCGAAGTACATACCGAGATTTTCGGTGGTGATCGGAAGTCGGTTGATATGTCCGGGCATCACATCGAGCTTGCCCGACAACTGGGGAACCCAGAACGAATGGATGACATTGTTGGAATGGAGATTGAAGACGACCTTCTTGCCCTGGGGAACCACGATGTCGTTCGCGGTCACCACCCCGGCGGCCGCTCCGGTGTCGTCCGCATAATGGATTTCCCACCACCACTGCTTGGCATAGACATCGACCGTGAAGTCGGCCTGCTCGATTTGATCGGCGTGGGCGTAGATGGTGCGAACCGTGGGGATGAAGATTGCGAGGAGGATGATCGCCGGGATAACGGTCCAGACGATTTCGATCGTCTTGTTACCGTGGAGCTGCTCGGGCCGCTCGTCATTCTGGCGTCGCCGGTAGCGCAACACGGTATAGACGATGGCGATCTGGACACCAATGAAAACGATGAGCGAAAGGAAGAACACCACCCGGTAGAGCCAGTGAATGTCATCGGCCTGGGGGGACATGGGCGAAACGGTGGAATAGGGGCTTTCCGCTCCGACCACCGGCAACAACACACTGGCCACAAGGGCCACCAAGGCAAACAGCGTTACAAAGCGCGTCCACGTTCTCCGGCGCCCGCCTGTCGATCCCCGGTGCATTGCTTCTCCCGTACCTTCCCGCATCGACCCGCTTGGATCCCCGCGGCTGTGTTCGTTATCCGATGATTCCGGTCCGGCGCGGTACGACGCGCCCCCGGTTCGACTGTGTGAAAAAAGGCCGCCAGAAACCGCTCGCCCCATTTCGAGCCTGTTTCCTACGGTATGCACGCCTTCATCCTACAACGGATCGTCGTGCATCGCATGAGTGGCCTGATCGTTCAGCATGATCGACGGGCGCAGAATAGCATGTTTGCCTGCGCACTTCCGCTCAGTATCGTCCCGCCGCTCCCATGATACAATCAGCAGTCGAATCCGAGGTTCCGCTGTCGTTGCCTCGCCGCTGTCATGTCCGCATTGTACTGAACGTTTCGGCGGCCTGCGCGACCGTTTCGGAGTGTGCGGTATGGCCAGAAACGCCCGATCCCAGCTCAGCACTCGTCTTGCCGGTATGGTCGCCTTCATCGGCGGTCTTGGCCTTGCCGCGGTTTCGCTGCTGGCCGACGCCATCGGCGTCAGCGGCGGGGGTGAGGGCCTCGGCTGGAAACAGCTCATCGGCGCGATCGCGGGCGGCGCCATTGCGCTGCTGGGCCTGAGCTCGCTGTTCCGCGGCGGACGCGAGCAGAACTGAAATCGGAATCGCGCCGCCATCTCGAAACCAACAGCAGGCTGCGCCGCCGGAAATTCCGGCGGCGTGATTTACGCCCAAACCGAATGTTCTCGCATCCAGGAGCCACTGCACGATGAGTCAGATCGCGACCAACGGCGTTATCGCGGGATTGGAAGATGACGCCCGAGTCGCCATCGCGGGCGCTGTCGCCAGCCTGGGTCTCACCCCGCGCGGACCCATCGACCTGCGCCCCGTTCCGTTTTCGGGCGCTTGGGGAGTGGCTTCGTCGATCAGCCATGCGCTGGCGGGGGAAGCAGCCGCCCGCGCATTGACCGAATCCGGCGAGCTGGAGGGGTTGTCCAAGAAAGAAGCAAAACAACGCACCAGCCAGCGAGCGCGCGAGCTGTCGATCCAGATTGCCGAGCAACTCGCCGCCAACCTGACGGCCACCGGCGCTTTTGCTTCCGTCGAGGCCGCCAATGGCTATGTGAATATCTCGTTCGATCCCATGGCCGTGGCATCGGGACTGATCGGTGAAGTGCTCGTCCAGAATCGCGCGTATGGCGCGGGCGCACCGAAGACCGAACGTGTCATGGTCGAGCATTCCCAGCCGAACACCCACAAAGTCTTCCACGTCGGCCACCTGCGCAATTCGGTGCTGGGTGTGTCGGTCAGCCGCATCCTGGCGGCCGCCGGATACCCGGTCATGGAAGCCACCTATCCGGGCGATATCGGGATGCATGTCATCAAGGCGCTCTGGTGCTACGAGCGATTCCACCAGGGAGAAGAACCGGCCGATCCCGCTGAGCGCGGCGCATGGATCGGGCAGATCTATACCGAGTCGGATGCGCGCCTCGAATATCGCAAGGATCTGTTGGGTTTTCTCCAGCTTCTGATCAAGGACGATCCGGCATTCGTCGCCTCGATCGACCGGTTGCTCAAGTTGCTGTGGCGTGAAAACGCCGACACGGAGGACATCGCCTATCTGCTCGGGCGCGTGTCGTTCGGCCAGGAGATCAAGGACACCGAATTCCGCGACGAGGCAACGATTCCCACATTCTGGCCGATCCTCGGGCAGCAGCTCCGCATGGAGCTCGAAAACGAAAAACCAGCGGTCGAGGTCGAGGGCATCGAACCGCCCCAGATGACACCGAGCGAACGACTCGACCGCTGGGAGGAGCTGAACCGGAATATCAGTTGGTGGCCGCGCGTGCCCGGCTGGCGGGAAGACGTGCGCCAGACCTTCGCTCGCTGGGAGGCCCGGGAACCGGCGCTGGTCGCACTCTGGCAAACCACCCGGGAATGGAGTCTCACCGATTTCCGCCGCATCTTCGACGAACTGGACGCGCATTTCGATGTCTGGTTTTTCGAAAGCGAGGTCGAAGAACCGGGCAAAGCCATCGTGGAAGAGCTGGTCGAATCGGGATTGGCCGAGATCAGCGACGGGCTGACCGTGGTCAAGATCGACGAGAAACTGGGGTTGACCGAACCGGTCTATCGCACCCTGCCCATTTTGCGCTCCGATGGCACATCGCTCTATTCGACCAAGGACCTGGCGCTGACCAAGCGCAAGTTCGAGGAATTCGGGATCGACCGGGCGGTCTGGGTGGTCGATGTACGCCAGTCGCTCTATTTCAAACAGATCTTCAAGATTCTGGAGCTCTGGGGATTCGAGCAAGCCAAACAGGCGTATCACCTTCCCTATGAGATCGTGACCCTGCCCGAGGGCGTGATCTCCTCCCGCAAGGGGCGCGCCCCCCTCTATGACGATGTCAAGAACGCGGTGCTGCAACGCGCGCGGGAGATCATCGACGAAAAGAATCCCGATCTCCCCGAAGCCGAAAAAGCGGCGGTCGCCTGGCAAGTGGGCATCGGCTCGATCAAATACACGATGCTGGCGCGGGATAACAGCAAGATCGTGGTCTTCGATCTGGACGAAGCCCTCTCCTTCGACGGACATGCCGCGCCGTACATCCAGTACGCTCACGCCCGCGCATGCCGCATTCTGGAAAACGCCGGTTGGGATCACGACGCGGCCGTGAGCGCGGCGGCCCTCGATGGACTCACCCTCGATTTCGGGGCCATCCAGCCGGAAGAGCTGACATTGTTGCAACAGATCGCGGCGTTGCCGGAAGAGATCCAGCGGGCGGCCGAGCAATATCGCCCCTTGCTCATTACTAATTATGTCTACGATCTCGCCAAGGCCTTCAACGACTTCTATCATGCCTGCCCGGTCATCCATTCGGACGAGCCGGTGCGCAGTGCGCGGCTCGCTCTGGTCGACGCCACCCGCCAGACGCTCGCGAACGCGCTCTGGCTGCTGGGGATCGAGGCGCCGAGGGCGATGTGAGACCGGACTCCGGGGCTCGTCACCTCGTTCGTGCTAGCATCAACGGACAACTCTTTCGCCGTGCATCCGATTCGGAAAGCGAGGCGCCCTGAACATGAGTCGAATGGTCCGGTTTCTCATTGTCACCCTCACGCTGGGACGTATCAAGTGGTTGATGCGGTTGACCTGGTTGTGGCGGTTCATCGTGTTCCTGGGGATCACGAGCTGGCTCGCGCGAATGCTGCGCCGGGCTGCCGGGCTGGATAAGAAGCCCTCGACCGAGGTCGATTCGGCATGGGCCGATGCGTTGCGCTATACGCCTCCCCCAACCACCGCCAATGCGGCCGCGGAAGCCGTCTCGTCCGCTGCGCCCGCAGCCGAGCCGCAGACCGTTCCCTCGGATACTGAGGTTTCCGAAGCAACCTCGGAAGTCACCGGCATGACCGCCGATGGCTCCATGGAAACGATCACCATTCACGAGGTCGATGTCGCGGGCGACACCGAATCGATCGTGCGCATCGAAGACGAAGCCGGGCATGTCGAAACGCTGGTGACCGGTGTTCCGGCCGGCGAGATCGATCTGGCCAACCTGGGCGCCTCGGCCACCGACGCCAGTGAGCCGGTCGCCGAAGAAACCCCGCTCGAACCCCTGGCCGACCTTGCCGGGGAACCGGCCCCAGAGATCGTCGAAGTCGAGATCGAGCTGATCGAACCCCCTGCTCCGGCCGGCGATATCGAATCCGAAGCAGCCGCGGAAGTTTCCGAGTTGATCGAAACCCTCGAAGCGGCCGAGCCGGAACCGGAACCCGCCCCCGAACCGCCCAAACGCAAGCGATCCGCCAAGACCGAACCAGCGCCGCCGGTCGTCGAGGAACCGTTGGCACCCGACAGCGAGGATGCCAATCCGGATCTGCTCGTCGATCCCGACTGGGTCCGTGGAGATGGTTCGCACGATTGTCCGGAGAGCCATCCGATCAAGGCGAAAGCCAATTCCATGATCTATTACGGGCCGGAGAGCGGACACTACGACCGAACCATACCGGATGTCTGCTTCGCCAGCGAAGCCGATGCCGAAGCCGCCGGTTACCGGCCGCCCCGGCGTTAGGGTCGCTCAGGGCGCCACGGCGTTCCGTCCAGCCAGACGAATTCCGCTTCTCGGAAGACCAGGGTCTGCGGGATGCCAACCGCCGCATAGGCCGCGGCCGGAATTCCGATATCCGCCACCAGCACCCGGCCCGCGTGCGCCGGACCGTCATTCCGAACCAGCCCCCATTTCGGTAATCCCAGCGTTACCGTGGTCCCGGCGACGATGGCCGGCTCCATGGCCGAGCCGCTGGTGGCATCGACCCCGGACGGAATGTCGATCGCAAGCACCGGGACGTTGGCCCCATTGGCGGCCACGATCGATGCGGCAGCCCGTCCTCCGGGCGGCGCCGAAAGACCGAAACCGAACAATCCGTCCACGATCAGAGCGGCGTCGGTGAAATCCGGCGGGCGATCTGGTTCGATGATCGTCATACCGATCCGCCGGCAGACCTCGAGCTGATGTCCCGCCAGCCCGCGCATTTCAGCCGGCGGGCGCATCAGCCACAGCTCCACCGGGATTCCCCAGCCGTGCAGATAGCGCCCGCAAACCAAACCGTCGCCCCCATTGCCGCCACTGCCGCACAGGACGGCGATGCGTTCTGCGTTCGCCGGCTGCCAAAGATGGCGGGCCACGATTGCAACCGCACGGCCCGCGACCTCCATGACCTGCACGAGGTCCAGACCGCAGACCTCGACCATCGCCTTGTCGACTGCCGCCATTTGCGGACCGGTAACCGTGGGCAATCCGTGATCCGTCATGCAGGCATGGTACGGCAGATCGTTGCGCCGGGATGCACAACGCAACTTCGCGACGCCGCGACCGGCGCTGCGCCCAGAATGCGATACTACCGAGTCGAGTCCGCCCTGACCGCTTCGAGGTCACGCACGAACATCGATGAGCACGCCCATTCCCTCCCCCTTGCCTCGGCCATTCACCACGCTCATCGGGCGCGAACATGACATCGCATCGATCGGCGCGATCCTCCAGGCATCGTCCGGGTCGATCCTCACCTTGATCGGGCCAGCCGGTGTCGGAAAGACGCGACTCGCGCTCGCGGTCGCGGAATCGCTCGAACCGGTCTTTCCGGACGGCGTCCGCTTTGTCGATCTGGCGCCAGTCCAAACCGCGCGGGAGGTACTCCCTGCCATCGTCCGTGCGCTCGGATTGGCCGACGGACCAGACCCGTCCAGCCAGCTCGCCCAGGCACTACGCAACCGCGCGCTCGTTCTGCTCATCGACAACTTCGAGCATGTGCTTGCAGCCGGTCCAGCGCTGAATGCGAGTCTCGCCGGGGCTCCCGGGGTCCGGGTGCTTGTGACGAGCCAGGCGCCCTTGCATGTGCAGGGTGAACGGGAATTCGCGGTCGAACCGCTTCCGGTGCCCCCACCGCCGCCAGCGGGCGAGGGCAGCCCGGCAATGCTGGAACGTTATCGCACCATTCCGGCGATCCGGCTGTTCGTCGAGCGCGCGCGCCAGGTGCGCCCCGCATTCGAGTTGACCACCGCAAACCTGGCAGCCGTCGTCGCGATCTGCCATCACCTCGATGGCATTCCGCTCGCGATCGAGCTGGCCGCGGCTCGCGGCAATGTCCTGAGCCCGCAGGCACTGGCGAACCAGTTGGGCGGATCGTTGCATGTGCTGAGCGGCGGTCCGCGCGATGCTCCGGACCGCCATCGCACCCTGAGGACCGCTATCGAATGGAGCTATGGGTTGCTCGACCCGCGGGAATCGCTTCTGCTCGACCGGCTCTCCGTATTTTCGGGCAGCTTCACGCTCTCGGCGGCCGAAGCGGTAGCTGGCAATGCGCCGATCGGGTTTGGGCCATCGAAGTATGTCGATCCCGATCCCGGATTGCCGCCGGCCGGCGATACCCTCGACTGGACTGGCGTCTTCGACCTGCTGGATCGGCTGGTCGACCAAAGTCTCGTGCAGCGAATCGAATCAGTCGATGCCGAACCGCGTTTCCGTCTCTTCCGGACGATCCGCCAGTTCGCAGCCGCCAAGCTGGCCACGCGGGAAGAAGGCGAGCGCACCGCGTTACGGCATGCCACCTGGTTTCACACCCGCGCCGAGGCGACCTGGGGACCGGATGGCGTCGCCACACTGGAGCAGAATTGGCTCGAAGAACTCGATGCCGATGTCGAGAACCTGCGCGCCGCGCTGGACTATTTCTCCGAACACGATCCCACTGCGGCCCTGGTCATGGCGTCGTCGCTCGTCTGGTTCTATTACATTCGCGGGCGCCGAGCGGAAGGGATTCAGGCGATCGAGCGGGTGGCTGGCAGAGCCGACCGCTCGTCCCTCTCCCCGATGATCGATGCCCGAGTCGATTTCTCGCTTGGCAATCTGCTCGCCCTCTTTTCCGATACCCGCGAGACCGGAATCGCGCTGCTTGAATCGGTGCTGGCGCGTATCGAATCGCTCGGCGAGACCTGGGCGGTTGGCTACACCCTCGTCGCGCTGGGCGTTCTTATGGAAGACAGCGGCGCCTATCAGGACGCGCTCGACTATCTGGACCGGGCACGCGCGCTGCTCGAAGTGGTGAACGACCCTCCGACACTGGCAAATCTCGATTTCCATGTCGGGGTCTCGCTGTTCGGATTGGGAAACCTGGACGCGGCGCGCGCAAAGGCCGCACAGGTCGCGGGCGCCGCACGGGAACGAGGCGGACTCAATATTGCCTATGCGCTGCACTTGCTGGCGATGATCGACCTGGCCGAAGGAAACCATCCCGCGGCGGCCCGGAATCTGCTGGCCGCCAGCGATTGGTTCCGCCAGCATGGCGAAGTAGCGACGGCAACCGAGCTGCTCGATGCCACCGCAACCGTCCTGGAACGGTGTGGCGATCCGGAGCGGTCGGCCCGGCTGTTCGGAGCGGCCGATCGGCAAAATGCGGAAAGCGGAAACCCGATCACCCTCCCGGAACGAACGCACTACGACGCCGCCCGGAGCCGCATTCGCGGGCATCTCGGGGAGCAGCGGGTTCAGGAGCTCCTCGACGAAGGAAACGCTCTGGCACTGCACGATGCCTATGCGCTCATGCGAGACGCCTTGCAGGCATTGGCCGCGGAGGACGCCCCAGCCGCATCGCCGTTGCCGGTATTCGGTCCGGCAAATCCGTTCGGACTCACGAACCGCGAGACGGAAGTGCTGCGGTTGGTCGCGCAGGGTATGAGCGATCGCGAAATCAGCGATGCGCTCTTCATCAGCTACGGAACCGCCCGCACCCATGTGCGCAATATTCTCGGCAAGATGGATGCGCCCAACCGTTCGGCGGCGACCACGTTGGCATTGCGCTCCGGGATGGTCGATCTCAGCGAAGCTGGCTGACCGCTCCGATCCCGGTCAGCAATGCCAATCCCAACGCGATGGCTCCGATCAGCACTACGGTCTTCCGGCGTTCTGGGGGAGCCTGACCGCGAGCATCGAATGCCAACGCCGCGGTCAACACCAACCCAAGCGTCAACACCAGCAAGCCGAATCCAAGCCCATAGATCGATGCAACGAACGGCGCGGCCATCATCGCCAGAATGAAGAGGCATCCAACCAGATTGCGTTTGTCGAGCGTCCGCAATTCGTTCACATCTGTTTCCCACCGATCGAGAACGGGGCAAACCCCGGTTGCACCCCGTAGGATACGAAGAACTCGTTCTCGACTGGAGAGCGCCGGTGTTCTGCATCCAATGCGCCGCCCTCAATCCGCCAGCCGCTGCCCGGTGCACGGGATGCGGCGCGCTGCTCACCGGCCCATCCTCCTCCCAGGCGCCCCCTGCTGTTCCGTCCCGGCAAAGCCGGTTGCTTGCCCTGCCGGCAGTGGTGGTCCTGTTCCTGATCCTCGTCCTCGGATGGCAACGCTGGACCGCGCATCAGGCCCGGTCGTCAGCGTACGATCGGGCGGCTGCCAATCTCGCCCTGGGTGATCTTCCAGAAGCGATCGTCTGGTTCGGGCATGCTGGCGGGTACCGGGACGCGCCCGAACAAAAAGGTCTGGCTGAGCAACGCCTGGCAACCCTTCAGAGTGCGCTGCTCGATGCTCGATCGTCGCTCGATCGCGGCGACAGCCAAAGAGCCATCGAACTCCTCCGCCCCCTCGCAGCCGAGCTACCAGGCAACCAGCAGATCGTTGACGTGCTCTCCACCGCGGAACATCGGTTTCGCGCCGGTCTGGTGCGCAGCCGCTCGGTCGCCATCGCCGGCCAGGACTGGCTGGAAGCCGAACGCCTGACATTGCAGCTCGCCTGGTGGGATGGCATCGCGCCCGATTCCGATGCGCTCTCGGATATGCGGTTGCAGCATGCGCCGTTGCTCTTCGTTCGCGACGGCGCGCTCTTCCGCATCGGACCCGATCTCGCTGGCGAGCGCCGCATCTTCGATGAGCTGCCTGTATCGAATCCGGAATGGAGTCCCGACCGGTCGAGTATCAGTTTCTTCGTTCGATCTGCCGATTCGGAAACCGCCCGAGCACTCTACATCATCGATTCGAACGGGACACATCCGACGCTGGTCGACGAGCGCGCGCTCGACTTTCATCCATCCTGGAATCCCATGCAAGACGAATTGGCCTATATCGCTCCCGCGGCGCCCGGTCCGGACGCGCAAGGCAGCGTCCTGCGATTGTTCGATCGCGCGACCGGTTCGACCCGGACGGTCGCGTCGCCACCCGGATTCGACCGCATCATCTCACCCACGTGGTCGGGCGACGGACAACAGCTTGCCGCCATCGCATTGGGTGGGAACGACGCGGTCGCGGTGCTCGTCATCGACACCGCAACCTTGAACGTTCGTGTGCTTGCCGTAACGGTCCCGGTCGCTACCCGGGCGGTGAGCTGGTCTCCATCGGCGGATGTGCTGCTGCTCTGGACCTCGCCAGGCGCGTCCGAATGGAATGGCGCGAACGGCAGCACGATCGTGCTGCTGTCGATCGACGATCTTGTCATGACGCCAGTCACTCCCGCGACGCAGGCGCCCTCGCGGCCGGTCTGGGCGCCCGATGGCCGCCATTTCGCCTATATCGATCGTGGTTCCACCCTGCATGTGCGCGTGCGGGACGGCATCGGTGATCGCGGCATCGGCTTACCCCGTGCGGGCGATGGAGCCATCACCTGGGGCCCCGGTGGGATCGGCATCCTGATTCCTGGCCGCGAATCAACCGATCCGCCGATGTTGGTTCCACTTGGCGAGCGGCTGGGCCCGGTGACCTCGCTTTCACGCTCGCCCGGCGATGGCGCCCCGATCTCCGGGGTTCGCTGGGGACCGCTCACCGAACCGGCGCCGGAACGCTACGATCCTCTCCGAACGAGCGAATAGCCACGTCCGTCCCCATGCTGGTTCATGCTAGATTCAGAGACATGGAAAGGGACCGATCCGATGACCAGCAATCGACCAGCCGAATGGAATGCCGCGGTCTACCATCAGGTATCGAATCCCCATGTCCTCTGGGGCCGCACCGTTCTGAGCGATCTGGTGCTCGCGGGAGACGAAACCGTACTCGATGCCGGGTGTGGATCGGGCCGCCTCACCGCCGAATTGCTGGAATTGCTCCCCGAGGGGCGGGTGATCGCGGTCGATCGATCCGCCAATATGCTGGCCGAGGCACGTGCCAATCTGGCCCGGTTCGGTAACCGGGTCACCTTCGTCCATGCCGATGTAAGCAATCTTTCCCTCGACGTGATCGGGACACCGGTCGATCTGATCTTCTCGACGGCCACTTTTCATTGGATACTCGATCACCCGGGGCTCTTCCGGGCGCTCTTTTGCGTATCGAAACCGGGCGGAATCCTCTCCGCCCAATGCGGTGGCGGTCCGAATCTGGAACGGTTGCTGATCCGGGCAAGAAAGCTCATGCGCTCCAACGATCTCGCGGTCCATTTCCAGGACTGGCCCGGCCCCTGGGAATTCGCGGACGATGTCACGACCGCCAACCGGCTGCAGGATGCCGGATTCACCGATATCCACACCTGGCTCTACGAAGCGCCCACCCCGATGGCCGATGCCGAATCGTACCGGCGCTTTCTGACCAATGTCATCATGGGCGAGCATCTTGCCCGATTGCCGGAAGACAAACGGGCCGCGTTCATCGACGCGCTCACCCAGGAAGCGGCTGCCGAAGATCCGCCGTTCGTTTTCGACTACTGGCGGTTGAATATGCGCGCGCGTCGTCCCATCGATTCCTGACATCTAAAACTGGAGAAGCTGCCGATGCCCGCGCTCGAAGTCGACACGATCGTAATCGGAGGCGGTCTGCTGGGTTGGAGCGCCGCGTATCCGCTGGCAAAAGCCGGCCGACGCGTTGCGCTGGTGGACCGGGCGGATGAAGGCTATGCCACCCAGGCGGGCGCCGGGATCATCGCGCCGGGAACGAACGTTCGCGATCCGGACGCGGGCTATCCACTCCTCCAGGCCGCCATCGCCTATTACCCGCAGCTCGTGAATGCATTGACCGGAGACGGCGAATCGGAAACCGGTTTCGAGACCGTGGGCGCCCTGTTCATCGCCCGCGATGAAACCGAAGCCGCATCGCTCCCCGCGCTAGCGCAGCAGATGGTTCGCCGCCGGGATGAGGGGCTCGGATGTGTCGGGGATGTCACCCTGCTCGATGGCTCCGGCGCGCGCGGGTATTTTCCGGCGCTTGGAGAGATATCCGGGGCGATCCATTCGTCGGGAGCGTCGCGCGTCAATGGACGCATCCTGCGGGACGCAATTCGGTCGGCGGCACAACGCACCGGCGTTCAGCAATTGATCGGGGATGCCGAACTCGTGACGGCAGGCACGACGACTGTCGAGGTGCGCGCGGGCAGCACCGCGATTCAGGCCGCCAACCTGATCGTCGCGGCGGGCGCATGGTCCGCAGCCTTGGCCCGCACGCTCGGCTTCGAATTGCCGATCTTTCCTCAGCGTGGGCAGATCGTCCATCTCGATATGCCCGATGCCTACACTGGCGACTGGCCGATCGTCGTCGGCTATGCCGATCAGTATCTGTTGACCTTTCGGCCAAACCGGGTCGTCGCCGGCGCCACCCGTGAAAGCGACGCTGGCTACGATGTCCGGATGACAGCGGGCGGCGTGCAATCGGTGCTCGATCACGCGCTGAACGTCGCCCCTGGTCTGGCGAACGCGACCATTGCCGAAATCCGAATCGGCCTGCGCCCGTTCAGTCCGGACCGCCTGCCCGTCCTCGGTCTTGCACCGGGGTATGACAACATTTTTCTCTGCACCGGACATGGCCCTTCGGGATTGCAGCTCGGCCCCTATTCCGGCCGGGTGGTCGCCGGCCTGGT
>JBIQLF010000035.1:24913-28880 GCA_044464585.1 Thermomicrobia bacterium | reverse complement strand
AGGAATCTCGGTGGGGCCAGCCGCCGTGGGAAGCGGAATATTGATCGATTCGAGCGACGAGTCCGGCGCGGGAGCGGTCGATGTGGGCGGCGCAAGTTCGGGTTCGTTTTCAGCCGGCGGGTGTGTCGATATGACCCGCGCGGTCTCGGTTGCGACCGGAACCGCATCGGCCAGGGTGGCAGATGGCATCGCGGGCGCTTCGGTTACGGCAGCCGCCTCGGCTCTCGGCGCAGGCGTCGATGTACCGTCATCGGCCCCGGAACTCCAATAGACGAATCCGCCACCAATCACAACGACGACGAGAATCAAGAAAATGACGGAGGGGACTGGAAACTGGCGCACGACTTCAACCCCGCGACATGAGAAAGGCGCCGAATCGCGTTGTTTTCTGGAAGCGAAAACAGGCTACCATATTTCTCGGAACCCCTCACTTTGCTTATCGCCACCGCGCGTTTCGCGGGCATGATTATCCTGGGCGCGAATTGGCGACCGCACATGGTGTTGAGTGCGGTTGCGTTCGCCCGGTTCGTGGACGCAACGATCCAGCACACATGCTCGGTCTCGACCAAGTATCCTGCCGTGACGATCCGCTATTCGCGACAGGAGTAATGAACCTCATGCATCGACCCCTCACCAGTCGCTGGAAACAGCTTGCGCTCGGTTTTGCCCTCGTCGGCGCCTTGCTCGTTGGGCTCTTTGGCGCAACCCGCGCCAATACCGAGGCACTCCCGCCGGCATCGACCGCCGTGGTGGTCCGCGATGTACTGGTCCAGGCCACCCCTGCCGCCGCTCCCGATCAGGTACTGCAGCTGGTCCGCTACGACATCCCGGCAGGGGTCGTTCTTCCCGAACACACCCACCCCGGCGTACAGGCCGCCTATATCGAATCCGGCGTCCTCACCTACCACGTCATCTCCGGCGGCACGATTGCGATCACCCGGGCAGACGGCACCACCGAAGAGCTCGGCCCCGGCGCGAACACCGAGCTGTATCCCGGCGATGCGGCCGTCGAAGTCGATGGGGTCGTCCATTACGGGGAGAACCTCGGCACCGAACCCGTCATCATCCTGGCCTCCACCCTGCTCGCCGCCGACCAACCCCCGTCGGTCGTCGTAGCGCCTGACGCCTCCCCGGCCGATCCTGCCGCGATCTTCACCCCGATCGCATCCCCAGCCAATTGACTTTTCGTCGTCATTCAGAGAGCAGCCAAATCGCCGAGCGTATCGCTCGGCGATTTGGCTCGATACCTACCGATCATGCGATTCCGGTGGCCTGGATCCCAGCGCCCGAGTCCCTGTGTTCCAAGGATCTGGGCATCCGTTCCGGCGTCTGGCCACGACGCTGTCTGTAGTCCGGCATTTCGATGATGAGATGGACGGATCGACTGGGCCGGAACGAGCCGCGCGCGACCTCCGTCCAGTGGGTCGCCGGTGATCGATTCTCGGGGTCAGCTCCGAGCTGCCAGGCACTTCCGCACGCATCGCGCTCGTGAGATACTTCCCGCTGGCTTCGTCGAGGATCACGAGAGCTTGGGCCACGATGTCTTCCCTTGGTGAACAACCCTGGAGTACCGAGGGCGACTGGAGCGAACCTGTCTATCTGCGCTCCTCGTTCTTCGGGCGCGATCGGGATGTGCAATCGCTCGAATCGATGCTGGCCGATCCCACGGTGCGATCGATCACGATCACCGGTCCAAGCGGCGCCGGCAAATCCCGCCTGGCCGCGCAACTCTATGCCGGGGCGCGCACGTCGTTTGCCGATGGAGCCGTCTTCGTTCCACTTTCGGCAGTGCGCGATCCGGAATTGGTGCTTCTCTTCCTCGCCCGGGCGCTCGATTTGCGCGACGATCGCGACATTCCGGTGCTCGACCAACTCCAAGAACGACTGGACGGACATCGAATCCTGCTGGTGCTGGACGGGTTCGAACATGTGCTGGACGCCTCCCGCGCCATCACCGAGCTGCTCAGCCGAGCGCGCGGTCCAGTGGTGCTCTGCACCAGCCGGTCACCCTTGCGCATTACGGCCGAGCGAGAATATCTCCTTCCGCCATTGCCACTCCCGGACAAGCATGCAAGCCTGGAGGAGCTGAAGACCAACCCCGCGATCGCGCTTTTCGTCGATCGTGCCCGGGCGGTGCGCAATGCGTTCGAGCTGACCCCGGAAAACGCGGAGACCGTCGCCGAGATTTGTCGCCGGCTCGATGGGTTGCCGCTGGCGATCGAATTGGCGGCCGCGCGCACCAAGGTGCTTTCCCCCCAAGCGTTGCTGGCGCGGCTCTCGAACCGGCTGCAGCTCTTGACGGGCGGACCGCGCGATGTGCCCTTGCGGTTGCAGACGATGCGAGATGCCATCGCCTGGTCCTACGATCTCCTCTCTCCCAAGCACCGGGCTGTCTTTCGGCATCTTTCCGTCTTCGCGGGCGGATTCGACCTGCGGGAAGCAACCGCGGTCGAACGAGCATCGATCGCGAGCGACGAGCGTACCGAAATGGACGATGGCAGCGATACGCTCGACGTATTCGAAGCAATCGCATCGCTCGTCGATTGCAGCATGGTGCTCGCCGATCGTTCGGCCGGAGCGGAGATTCGCTTCGTCGTGCTGGAAACCCTGCGCGAATTCGGATTGGAACAACTGGAAGCGGCGGGCGAGCGCGATCACTACCAGCGCCAGCACGCCACGGTCTATTCCCGACTCGTACGAGATGCGGACGAGCGGATCTGGGGTCCGGAATCGTATCGCTGGATCGAGCGGCTCCAGCTGGAACATGACAATTTGCGGGCGGCGCTCGAATGGTCGCTGGCGCAGGAACCAACGATCGCGCTGCAGCTTGCCGGGCGGCTCTGGTGGTTCTGGCAATCACGGGGGCACCTGGGAGAAGGGCGCCGCTGGATTCAACAAGCGATGCAGGCGGCTCCATACGCGGCGAGCCACGAGCGGTTACAAGCCGCGTTCGGGGGAGGGTTCCTCGCGGTCATGCAAGGCGACCCCCATGCGGCGCTTCCCTATCTCGCGCAGTGCCAGCAGATCGCGGCCGATATGAACGCCCGCGATCCGGAGACGATGGGCCAGCTCGCGTTCATGGAGAGCTTCATTCTCGGGGGCAAGGGCGAGCATACGGATGCGGCGGCCGTGGCGCGGCGGTCGCTTGCCGCATTCGAAGCATCGAACGCGGCGCCACGGATCCCGTTCGCCCACAACCGCCTGGGAATCGAGCTGGCGGCAATCGGCGAACATACCGAGGGAGAAACGCATTTTCAGCGCGCGTGGGAGCTTTGGTGCGAGCAGGGCAACGAATGGGGAGAAGTCACCGCGCTGATCAACCTCGCTGTGGCCGCGCGCAACCGGGGCGACTATGTGAAAGCGGCCGCCGATCTCACGCGCTGCCTCGAACCAGCGCATCGCCAGGGCGATCCCTGGGGCGAAGCCGAAACCCGATTGACCCTGGCGGGGTTGGCCGCATTGCTGGGAGAGGAAACGCTGTCGATTCGGTTCCAAGGGGCCGCGGAGCGAATTCGCCAGGTGATCGGACTTCGCCTGCAGGACTATATCGATCCATCGCTGGTGGGCAGCGGGTCGATCGAGGAGCGCATGCAGGATCCGGCTTTTGCCAGCGCCTGGAAAGAAGGGCAAGCCGCTTCGATCGCGCAGCTCGTCGCATGGGCGAACGAACTTCAACACATTGCGATTTCGGGCAAACCGGCGCGTTCCGCGCCGGCGCAAGATCCTCCGGCGCCACGGCCCGTCGCAAGCCGGTATACCGGCGCTTCGGCCAGCATTCTGTCGCCCCGCGAACTGGAGGTGCTCCGGTTGATGGCCGAAGGACTCTCCAGCCGGGAGATCGGCGATCGGCTCTTCATCAGTCCGCGCACCGCCACCACACATGTGGCGAACATATTCTCGAAACTCGGGGTCGATAGCCGCGCCTCGGCGGTCACCGCCGGATTCCGGCTCGGGTTGATCTAGCGCG
>JBIQLF010000035.1:0-24813 GCA_044464585.1 Thermomicrobia bacterium | reverse complement strand
TGAGTCTTGAGTCTTGAGACTAGGGAGACGATACTCAGGACCCAAGTCTCACGACCCAAGGCTCAGAACTCAAGACCCGAGTCTCACGCCCCACGTCTCCGAACAGCGTCGCCCTTCGTTTCCTAGCAACTCGCACGTCTGTCGGCTAGACTGATTTCCATTGCCGGACCCACCGTTTCCCATGCAGCTCGATCGCCGTCTCAGCGAGGCCGCAGCTCCTTCGATCGTCCCCACCATCGTCCCGAATCCGGATTCGCCGTATGCGTCGCTCTCCCTCCTCTTTTCCAGAAATCGTCGCCCGTTTGCTGCTCGCGCTGATGTTCACCGGGGTACTCCTGCCGCAGGCGACGGCCGCGCGCGCCTCTGATGACGACGAACCGGCCCGGACCGGTTGGCAATCGGCTCCAGTCTCGAACGATCTCATCGTCTGGGTGCAGGACGGCGCGGGAGTGAGCGCCGAGGATTTCGTCGCCGCCCACGGCGATGATCTCGCGACCGCGCTCGAGGAATTGCTGCTTTTCTTGCATGTAGATCATGCCATTCGCCCGATCGAGCTCGATATCTATGGGGATATCGACGCCTATCACGCCGCGATCGACGGGTTCGACCGACTGGAGTTGCCATCGCAGATCGCGGTCGCCGATCCCGAAGGGGCACGCATCGCGCTGCCCGCCGATTCGTTCGGTTCGCTCACACCGCTCGATGCCGAGAACCAGTTGCGTCATGCGCTTACCCATGTGGTGACAGGCTGGGCGACCGATTTCACCATTCCGCGCGGTTTCGACGAGGGACTTGCCCAGTATGCCAAACGGCCGAATCTCCCGGTGCAAGCCCGGCTCGCCTCGCTGGTGCAGGCAGCGCAACAAAATGGCACGCTCGCATCATGGGCAACCCTGAACCGCGATGGCGCCAGCGATGATGATGACATGGAACGCGCCCAGAGTTATTCGATGGTCGCTTACCTGATCCGGTATCAGGGATTGCCCGATCTCTGGGCGTTTCTGGAGAATCTGAAAACCGCCGAAAGCTGGCGATCGGCATTGGATACCGCGGTCGCTCCGGTGACCGCGAGCCAGATCGAACGGCAATGGAAGGACGCGATTCCGGCATGGGCCGCTGGCGAATGGCGCTGGAATCTGATGACCGGGTTCGATCTCGAACCGGCGCGCGCTCAATTGGCGCGGGGGAATTTCGCCGGTGCGACGGCAGCTCTCGAAATCTCCAATCAGTTGCTGCGCGATATCGACGATCCGGACCGGGCCGCCGAGGTGGCGATCCTCGAAGACCAGGCGCGCACCGGCGAATTGGCCGAAACCAAGATGACCGAAGCGCAACAGGCATTGGAGCAGTTCCTCTACGAGCGCGCCGCAGCCGCGGTCGCCCAGGCGAACGAGCACTATGCATTGTTGCCGCCGGAAGCGCGTCCGGATGAGTTGATCGCGACCTATACCGAGATGGCCGCCCGGGGCATGGCCGCCACCTCGGCGCTCGATATCGCCCATGGGCAGGCAGGAAATTGGGGCGACTATGCCGAAACCCGCCTGCTCGCATCCGGAGCCGGGCAAGATTTCGCGATGCTGGGCGACGGGGAGCGGCGGAACGATGCCGATCGGCTGGTCCAATCGATCGATCAGGCGCAATTGCGCATCGTGCTGCTGCTCGCGGCATTGGCGGTGCTGTCGATTGGCTGGCTGGCGCTCTGGATCAGAACCCGCGGCGAACCGCCGCTGAAATGGGATTGACCCATGGCAATGCGAGCGGGTGTCCCCACGATCGATCGCCCCGAAACGCGACGCGTGCCGGAGCGGCTATCCCGTCTGTCGCCAGACCGGCGAATCGTCGCCTGGTGGATCATTTCGGCGCCCTGGTGGGTCTGGTCCGATATTCCCCGGCTCCCATGGCCATCGCGCGATCCGGTCGCTCCGGAAGGCGGGTTGGCTGGAGATTGGGTGGTGCGCGGACTCGACCGGATCGCGCGCCGGATTTGGGTACAGCGGATGCTGGCGATCGTCGTGCGCGGAATCGCCCTGGCGTTGGCGATCGGCAGTGGATGGCTGGCGGTCGAGCTGCTGGGCGGCCCGGCGTTCGAGCGGCGGATCTGGTTCGGCTTCGGTCTGGCGCTCGTGCTCTGCTCGGTGGTCATCGGCGCATTCAGCCGGCCCGCACGAGCGCAGGTCGCGCGTATGCTCGATCGGTCGTTTGGATTGCAGGAACGGATTTCGACCGCGCTCGGCAATATCGGCCGGGATCTGCCCGCCGAGGGAGAAGCACCCTCGATCGCCTATTTGCAGGTGGCCGATGCGGCGAATGCGATCACCCTTTCTCAGGCCCACCCGGCATTCCGGGTGCGACCGCCGGTACGTGAAGTGGTTTTGGCGATTGCGTTGGGGCTTCTCTTCGTCGCGCTTGCCTTTGCGCGGGGCACCGGAGATGGGGTGCCCGACGTGCAGGCGAATGCGGTGCCGATCTTCGTGCCGGCGGCACAACGGTTCGTGCAACCGGCGGCACCGGTCTCATCCGACGCACAAGCGGCGCCATCCGGGAGCGATACGCAACAGTCGGTCCAAACCTCGCTGGACAATCAACATGATTTGCAGGCGCTGGCCGATGCGCTTGCCGATCATGCGGTCACCCGGGACGTCGCGCAGGCAATTCGCCAGGGGGACTACAGCCGGGCAGCCGAGACCTTGCGCGCGGTATCGACCCAGGCGGACCAGCTTTCGGAGAACGCTCGCCAGGAGTTGGCCAGCGATCTGAACCAGGCAGCCGAGCAGATGTCCGAGGGCAATCAGGCACTTTCGGAGGCGACTCGGCAGGCCGCCGCGGGGCTGCAGGATGGTGGCGACCCAGCCCGGACCGGAATGCGCAATCTGGCGAACGCGATCGAGCAACGTGGCCAGCCCGTTCAGTCGCCCGGCGCGATCGAACAGGCGGCGCCGCAATCTCAGGAGAGTAGTTCCAGCGCTCCGGGATCCAGCCAGCAACCGGCTTCGAGTCCGAGCCAGGCATCCACCGGTCAGCCCGGCAGTGAAAACCAGTCCGGATCGCCGTCCGAGAGCGGAGAGCAGGCTGGACAGCCGGGCGAGAATGCATCGACCTCGGGCGCCGACGCCAATGCCGGGATCGGGTCCGATCCGGATTCGACCAGCGGCCAGCCGGGCACGGGCGGTCCGGCAACCACGGACGCCGCGGGAGCGCCCGGTCGATCGTCCGAATCGGGCCAAGGCAAGCCCTCGGATCAGAACGGATCAGCATCGGGCCAGTCGCAACCCGGAGCGCAAACGGGAGCGACGTCCGATGCGAGCCAGGGATCGGGAGCCGGAAGCAATTCCGGCCAGTTGGACGCGCAGGGAATCGCCGATGCGGATACCGGCGCGGCTGCCCCGAACGAATCAGCGGGTAGAGCGTCATCGAACCCGCAAATCTCCGAAGCTGAGCCGCCCGCTGGCAGCGGCGCGAGCGCGCTCGGCAGTGGCGAACACGAGGCAGTCGAGCTCTCGCGAGCGCCACAGGGCGAATCCGTCCGAATCGGCGGGAGCTCCAGCGCAGCCAGTCTCGGTTCGGGAGCGGGGGTGACGGTCAGCAGCGGCGCGACGCGGCAGGGCGAGGTCGGTGCGAACGGTCCCGACAGCAACCACGTTCCAGCCGACTATCGCGCGATCGTCGAGGGCTATTTTTCGGACAAGGACGGCGGCCAGTGAACGGGCTGATGACATCGCTCCGCCATCGGTTCGCCGGGCGAGCGCCGGTCATTCCGGAGGCGGAGCCTTCCGGGGCGGATCGCGCTGTTTTCGACGAGGAGCTGCTGGCGCGACTGCGACGGCTGACGCTCCATTCGCATCGCACGATCATGCACGGGCTGGCTGGCGAACATCATTCGCGACGGCGCGGCCACTCTCCCGAATTCGCCGATTTCAAGAGCTATTCGCAAGGAGACGACTTTCGCCGTATCGACTGGAATATCTATGGACGCCTCGGGGAGCTTTTCGTCCGGCTGAGCGAGATCACGACCGAGTCGACGGTCCACTTGTTGCTCGATGCCAGCGCATCGATGGCCTGGAGCGGCGACCCGATGCGTCCATCCAAATTCACCTACGCTCGCCGGGTGGCCGGGTCGCTTGGCTATATCGGCCTGTGGCATTTCGACCGGGTGACTATCACCCCATTCGCCACGCAGCTCGGGCATCCGTTCGGTCCCGCGCATGGCCGGTCCGAGAGCACCCCGATGCTCAGATATCTGACCGGTTTGGAGGCTCGCGGAGAAACGTCGCTGTCCGAGGCGATCGAGCGGTATGCGCGTGCGCGCAAGCAGCCGGGTATCCTGATCGTGCTTTCGGATCTGCTCTCGGGCGAGCCGGACGAGATGCGCGCCGCACTACAGCTCGTGCGCGGCCGGGGTTGGCAGACGACGATCGTGCAGATCGTCGATCCAGCCGAACGCAATCCGTCCGGATGCTTCACAGCCGGAGCAAACGGGCACCCGGCGACGATCGAATTGATCGATCTCGAAACAGCCAGCCGCTTGCGCGTGACCGCGAATGCCGCCGCGCTGGCCGAATACGAACGCGCCTGGCGCGCCTGGCAGGATGAGATCGAATCGGTCTGCGCGGCGGAGCGAATTCCATTGATCACCCTGCAAACCGACTGGCCGTTCGAAACGGTCGTGCTGGAACTCCTGAACCGGCAAGGGGTCGTCGGATGACGAGACTGTTCGTCCGGTTTTCCAGCACGGAGCCGACGCCATGAGTGGATGGCATCTGCTGGCGCCATTGGGACTCGTGGCACTCATCGGAGTGCCGCTGGTTGTTTTCTTTCACATGCGGCATACGACCCCGAGCGAACGCCGGGTGCCCACCGTGCGTTTCTGGCGCACGGTCGCTCCCACTCCGGCCGATGATGCACGACTCAAACGCCCTCCCCTTTCGTTGCTGCTGGTGTTGCAGCTGCTGGCGGTTGGCGCGTTGGCGCTGGCGTTGGCTCGCCCGGCGATCTCGGGTGCATTTGCCGGTTTGACCGGCAATGCCGCGCCGGTTCACCTGATCGTGCTGCTCGATGGCTCGACCAGTATGGAAGCGACCGACACGGAAACGGGCCAGCGCCGGTTCGACGTTGCCAAATCGCTGGCGGCGCAGCGCATTGGCGCATTGCACGATGACGATGCGGCCACCGTGCTGGTGATGGGATCGTCCATCCAGTCATTGCAAGCCACCGGCAGCGCCAGTATGCGTTCCATGGAAGATCGGCTCCGGGCGCTTTCACTCCCGGGAGGCCGTGCCGATCTGAATTCGGCGCTCTCGCTGGCGAGCAATCTGCTGCTGCCTGATATGGACGATCAGGTCATCGTCATCACCGATGGGGCCGTAGCCGTCGATCCGGTGGTGGCGCAGGCGGCGGGCGCGCCGATCGAACTGGTGCAGGTGGGCCAACCCAACACCCCCAATCTGGCGGTCGTGCAACTGACAGCCAGCGCATCGGCAACCAATGCCGGCGGCGCGACGCTCTTCGGCCGGCTGGCGAATTTCGGCGGCAACAATGTCGATGCGCTGGTAACGCTCCTGGCGGATGGGATCGAGGTGCAAACGAGCCGGGCGTCGATTCCGGCAGGAGCGACCATCGATTTCGTTTCGAATCCGCTGCTCCCCGGGGTCTCCCGCGCGCGCCTGGAGCTCCGGGAGGCAGATGCGTTCCCGGCGGACAATAGCGCCGAAGTCATTCTCTCCGGAGCCAGCGACCTGGCGCAGCGCATTCTGCTGGTGTCGGACACCCCGCTGGTCTTGCAGAAGGCATTGAGCGCATTGCCGGGGGCGCAGATCACCACGATCTCTACCAGCGACCACCTGCGCGGCAATCTCGGCGGGGGGCCGTACGATCTCACGGTGTTCGAGGATTTCACCCCGGCGAGCGCCAGCGACATCACGACTCCGGTGCTTTTCGTGCATCCCCCGGTCGATGGCTTGCTCCCCGCAACGGGCGTTATGTCGAATTCCATGATGCAGTATGCCACTCCGGGCGATCCGTTGTTGCGCGGGGTCGAGCTGATCGGGCTGTCGTTCGGAGAAACGCCAGTCCATCCGCTGGGACCGAACGACACCGAGGTGGTCGCGGGAGAAAACGGTCCCTTGATCTATCGGGGAGTGGCGCCGGACTCCGATGAACCGATGGTCGTGCTCGCATTTGGCTTGCAGGAACATGCGCTTCCCCAGCGGATTGCCTTTCCGATCCTGATTGCCAATATCGTGCAGGAGCTCGCCCCGGCGGCGTTGCCGGCTTCCGCGGTATTGGGCGATCCGCTGCTGTTGCATCCGCATGCTGGCGCGGCCATGGTTCAGATCACCGCTCCCGATGGCCACACCAGTGAAAACACCGTCACGACCGGACCGGATGGAACGATCGATCCCATCGTCTATTCGGAAACGGGACGGTCCGGGAGCTATTCGGTACAGGAGCTCGATCGCGCGGATCGGGTGGTCGCCTCCGGGGAATTCGTGATCGATGCCGGACACCCAGCGGAATCGAACCTGATCGCCAATCCCGATCTCCCCGCAACACTGGCATTGGCGCGGACCGCCGCGGATGGCGGCCCGGAGCCCAGTCGATCGAACGATCTTTGGCCGCTGTTGGCCGCGGCCGGATTCGGTCTGCTGGCGCTCGAATGGCTGGTGGCGACAACCGGAATCGGGCGTGGCTGGTTGGCTCGGCCACCGAAACGGGTACGTGCATGAGCTCCCCGGTGGCGCCGGCTTTTGCGCAGCCTGGCTGGCTCTGGCTCCTGCTGCTGACGCCATTGATCGTGGCGGCCGGCTATCGACTCGGACGCGGGCGCGGGATCGAGCCCATGGGCATTTGGCTGCGAACCGGGGCGATGGCGCTGCTGATCGTGGCCCTGGCGCAGCCACTCTGGGCGACGAGCTCGGCGGCGCGGACAGTGGTGGTGGTCGTCGATCGGTCGGCGAGTGTGTCCGGGGACACGGCCACCAGCATTGCGGACTGGATCGATGCCGCGCTGGCGTCGGCCGGTTCCGGCGACCGGGCCGCGATCGTCGCATTCGGGGGCAACGTCACGGTGCAGCATGCGGCCGGGCCCGCGGACGAGATGACCTTCACGCCGGACGACACTCGAATCGACACTGGCGCGACCGATATCGGCGGTGCGCTTGCGATGGCGCGCATGCTGCCCGCGGGTGCGAATCCCCGTATCGTGCTGATCTCCGATGGAGCCGAAAACAGCGGTTCCGCGCTCGAACAAGCCGCCCAGGCGGCCGCCGGGGGCAATCCCATCGATGTGCTGCCGGTCGATGGGATCGGGAGCCGTGATCTGCGGATCGAGGCGGTGTCTGCTCCCCAAAAGATCTGGCAAGGCGAATCGGTGATCGTGCAGGCGAGTGTGGTGGCATGGGAAGAAGGCCACGGCAGTATTTCGCTGCTGGTCGATGGGGAAGAATCCGCGCGGCAGGATGTCGATTTCCGAATTGGGCGCAACACCGCTGTCTTTACCCTCGACGGATTGGATTCCGGGTTTCATCAATTGGAAGTGGTGGTCGATCCTGGTTCGACCGCGGATGCCTTCACCGGCAATAACCGCGCTTCGACCGGCGTGGTGGTGCGAGATGCGGCGCATCTGCTCTTCGTTTCCCAAGAGGGTGCGGACTCGACCTTTCTGATCGGCAAATTGGAAAGCAAGGGCGTCCGCATTACCGAAGCGCTGCCATCCTCCATTCCCGAACGGATGTCCGAGCTGAGCGCCTACGACGCGATCGTGCTCGACAATATCCCGGTCGAAGCGCTGACCGCCGGTCAGATTGCCGCGCTCGACCAGAGCACCCGCACACTCGGACGCGGCTTGATCGTCATCGGCGGGACCAGCTCGTTCGGGCCAGGGGCATACGCGGACACGCTCCTGGAAGATCTGTTACCGGTCGATGTCAAGGTCACCGAGGGAAAAGAACGGCAACGCGTGGCATTGTTGCTGGTGATCGACAAATCGGGATCGATGGCGCTCGATCAGATGCAATCGGTTTCCAAGATCGATATGGCGAAGGAAGCGGCGCGCTTGGCGGCGGGCGCATTGCTGGACGGGGACGAGATCGGCATTCTCGCATTCAACGACCGCCAGCAATGGATCGTCCGGTTGACGAAAATCGAGGGACAGGCGGATCGCGACCGGATCGATGCCGCGGTCGATGAGCTCAGCTCCGATGGCGGAACCGAGATCTACCCAGCGCTCGATGTCGGATTCGATGAATTGTCGAAATCCGAAGCCGATGTGCGACATATCGTGCTGCTGTCGGATGGCAAATCGTCGACCGGCACCCGCGACAGCTATAGCCGGTTGGTCGAAGAGATGCGGCAATCGGGCACGACCCTTTCGACCATTGCCATCGGCAAGGATGCCGATACTGAGCTGTTGCAGGCGCTGGCAACCGAGGGCGGCGGGCGATACCACGCCGCTTCGACCCCACAGGATATCCCACGTCTCACCTTGCAGGAGGCCCAGGCGGCCGGCAGCCAGTCGATCGTGCGGGGAGATTTTCAGCCCATCCAGACCTCGGCCAGCTCGATCATGGCGGGGTTCGCGCCCTCCGAACTCCCGCTTCTTTCCGGATACGACTATGTGGAAATCAAACCGGATGCGCAGCCGGTTCTGACCAGCGACCGGGACGACCCGATTCTGGCCAAATGGCAATACGGACTTGGGCGGGTGGTTGCATGGACCGCGGACGACGGAATCGATTTCGCCAGTGCCTGGCAATCGTGGTCCGGCTATGCCGATTTCTGGTCGAATCTGGTGCAATGGTCACTCCCCGATCCCGAACGCGGCACTGTGGACGTGACATCGGAACGGAGTGGCTCGAACGCGCTCGTCACATTGTCTTCGCCCGGCGAGGACGAACGTTATGTCGATTTCGGAGATGCGAAGATAACGATCGTTGGACCCGATGGCCAAAGTGCCGCTGGCCCGGCGCCCTATCGATCCGCGCCCGGTGAATGGCAGATACGGATCGCAAACCCGCAGGCAGGAGCCTATCAGATCTCGATCGATACCGGGGATGGCCCCCCGACCCTTTCGACGTTTTCCTTGCCGGCCTCACCGGAGCTTGCACCGAGTCCCGGAGCGACCGCATTGCTGGAACGGATTGCCGCGCGGACCGGCGGCCGGGTGCTTTCGCTGGACGATCCAGCGGCGCTGTTCGATCTGCCCACAGGCGCGTCCGATCGCACGGTCGCCTACCGGGCCGTCTGGCCAGCGCCACTGGCGCTTTCGTTGGTGCTGGTTCTCGTGGAGCTGGCGTACCGGTACCGGGCATTCACACGCTGGCGACGTCCGGCAGGTTCGCGATCGTAGCAGCGCGGGCCGGGCGCTCATCTCGCATAGATGCTGTATCAGTCCTCGCCGGAGGTTTGCCTGGTTGGACGATCGTCCGGTGAATCCGGGGCGCGGCTGGGACGAGCGGCGGGATCGACCCTGATGACGACGTCCTCCGCCACCATACCGCTGGGAGACGCCTCCGGCTGCGCGGGCTCCACCTGGGTGGACGGCGCAGGCGGTTCGGGCGTCTCATCCACGATTTCGAATCCGAATGCGCCGAAGAGCCATTGCGCGGCGACCTCCATCCAGTCATCGATCTGGCCGTATGCGCAATGACCATCCTGTTCGTACCAGATCAGGGTTGCCAGATCGCCGAGGCTCGCGGCAACATGCAATGCCTCCGACGCGGGAATGAGCCGGTCCTGCCCGGCCCCGACGACGAGCACCGGACAGGTGACCCGATGCAATAGATCGGAGATGCCGAAATCCTGCAGCGCATACGGCAACGCGGCGGCTTGCCCAGCCAGCGCCACCAGAAAACGCGCATCTTCGGGAGCCACGTTGGCCGACCAGAAACGGGGCTCGAATGGCGGCGAAATAGCCATCACGGCTCCGATGCGCCGGTCGAGTGCGGCCGCGCGCAATGCCACCGAACTCCCGATACTCACGCCCATCAGGGCGATGTGCTCGGCATCCAGATCGCGATCCCGCGCGGCCAGCGCCCAAATCCCGTCGGTGATGTCATCACACTGACTGGAGAGTTTGTAATTGCCCGCGGCCTCGCCAGTTCCTGGCCAGTCGAGCGCCAGCACCGCGAAACCGGCATCCTGGAGTGGCATGGACCAGAGCAATAGCTCCTCTTTGGTGGTGGTGGCGCCGTTCAGCAGGCAAACGAGCGGCATCGGGCGTTCGCCGTCCTCGGGTTTGCAGAGATAGGCTTGCAGCTCGCGCGTGCGCCAGGGAATCTGCAATTTGCGCGTTTCGAACACCAGTTTGGGAATCGATTGCGAAAATGCTTGCACCGACGATGCCCGCAAGGTGCGGATGGTGCGCGGATCGTCATCGCTGAGCAGATTGGCGACGTGGTAACACATGGCCGCATTGCGCCGCGCGGCCGCGGCTCGGGCCCAGTCGCCATGCGCATCGTCACGTCGCGATTCCGCGAGGAACCGTTGCGCCGCGCGGTTCCAGGCCCCAACCCAATCGTTGGCCCGGTGCACCTCGCCAAGCGCGCGCTCGATGGTTTCGCCGGGAATCAGCATCGCATCGAGCCGGTGACGGAAATCGTCCGGTACGATGCTCTTTTGTGGACGCAACCAGCGCGGTCCACCGCCGCGATTGCCAAACAACCGGCCGAAGGGTGAGGACCGTTCGGCGCGCGCCGGCGGAGTTGCCCATGAGCTGGCCTCGATGGCGTCTTGATCGTCGGGAAGATCGGTCATTTCTGTCCGGTCCAGCGGTGCTCGCGCGATCGTTCCAGCACGCCGGCAAGAATCGGCAAATCGTCCTCGAACCGGGCGGTGATGATGAGTTGTTCGATGCGTGTGGTCGAGCGGCGAGCATGCGCGACCGCCTCATCGACCTGAGCTTCGATCATTTGCGCGCGCGCTTCCAGGGTATCCCCGGCGGTCGTGCCCATCAGCGGCATGGCGACCGTCCGATAGCGGTGTTCGTCGGCCAGGCGGAGCGAGCTTGCGATCGCCCGTCGTAATGTGGGCCGCTCGATTCGCTGGCCGAGCTGTTCCGTGACCACCGCATGGATGATCGCCTCGATTCCCCGTTCGGCCAGGCGGCCGGGCGAGGTCACGATCGCCGTTCCCGGTTCGATCGGCGCATGCGCCATCGCTTCCCGCTCCACCTCGAGACCAGCGCTCGATCGGATCGCGCTGATGGAACCGGTGCCCATGACTCCCCGGCTATTGGCCGGATAGATGACTGCCTGGGCGGATTGGTCGACCGTTTCGCCGAGTGTCGCGACGATGCGCATTCGGCCGAAGCGGGCATCGTGGGCATCCAGCATGTCGGGCATTCGGACCATCCAGAGAAAACGCACGCGGGCGCGGTCGCCAACGAGTCTACCACCGGCCGCAAGTGTCCCCGAAGTTCGGGGCATATCGTAGAACGGCGGTGGAGAAACGTTCATTCGTCGCCGGCCTGAATCGTCTCCAGACTCGTCGCTCGCAGGGCAGCGTCTTCGCCGATTTGCAGATAGTAGATCGTGTCACTGAGCCAATAGACGGCGCCGATTGGCTGGTTTCCGCTCAGGGTGCCCAAATCGTTGCCTTCATACGACACGACATGGAGAGCGGTCCCGTCGGATACGACGACTTCTTCGCCACTGACCGCAAACGCATAGCCACCCGTTGCGCCGCCGAACGGCGCGGTCGCAACCGCGGTTCCAGGATCTTCTGTCCAGGCGACGATCACCTGGTCTCCCGCGGAATAGGCAAGCAATCCCCCACCGGGGCTGATGACCGGCGCCCCCACGAAACCATAGGGGTTTTCTCCCAGTTCGGTTTCGGTTCCATCGGTGTCGATGAGCAGCCAGACCGAACCGGCCGGCAACAGAATTCCGTTCTGCGACCAGGCGGGCCGAGCGCCACTGAGCTCGCTCGATTCGCTGCTCCAGACGATTCCCTCGTCCGATCCATCGATCGTTGCCCGGTGAATCTCCATCGCGCCGGGGCGATCCGGGAAGGTGCGCAGGAAATAGAAGGATTCGCCATCGCCCCCGATGGGCAGATCGTTGCTGGGCTCTTCTTCACTGGATGGCACATAGTTGAGCTCGCCGCTGCCGCTGTTCCAGATGCCAACGACCTGGCCACTTTCTCCGGGGGCGCTGAACATCATCGCGGTTCCGGACCAGACTGGCAAATCGCCCGCTCCCAACGCGACGATGAGCTCACCATCGAGGTTGGCGACCGCGAGCTGCCCGTCCGGGGCCGTCACCGCATAGAGATCCGCTCCAGGCGAAAATTCGAGACGCCCAAGCGGAGAGGAGGTGCCGGCGGGAAGGGTCGCGACCGTGCTGGAAAGATCGAGTCCTGACGGTTCGACCGACCGATCGACGGTTGGAATGGCTGCCGGTGTGTCGTTCTGCGTCGCGCCGCCTACCCCGGATTCGCCGCCGGTGCTGTCCGCTCCCCCGATCGCCACGGCATCATCGGGCATGGCCGTTCCATCGACGGAGACGATCTGGGGCGAACCGCCCGATCCGTCGCCAGTCGCGTCCGGCTGATTGGCATCTGATCCATTGCTCGGTTGGATTCGAGGTGATTCACCGGCCCCGGTATCGCCCGGGGCATCATGCGGCGCTCCCTGATGATCGTTGCTGGAATCCTCGCCAGCGCTCGCCGGGGCGACCGGATTCGCCGTAATCGGGGCGATGGTCGGTTGCGCGAACGGTGCATCCGTAGCCACCGGAGATGCCGGATTCGAGCTCTCCGGGCGACCGGCAGGACTGGCGGTGGGTGTGACCTCGACCGGAGTCCTGGACGGTCGATCGGATTCAGGGGTCGTTTCCTGGGTAGCGTCACTGGCCGGTTGTTCGCTTTCCGGCTGAGTGCCCGCTTCTTGCGATGCCTCTTCGGCCGCCACCGATAGTTCGATCGGGGTGGGCGTCAGCGTTGGCTCAGGGGTGGTCTCCGGCGCCTCCGGTGTTTCGTCTGATCCATCATTTGGTGTTTCCGGCGCGTTGCTGATCGCCAGCTCCGCCGGGGTGGCCGGCGGGTCGCTGGCGGCGGGCTCTGCCGTCATGGTCTCCGTTGCCGCACCCTCGGGCGTGCCCGGATCCCCAAGCGCGGCCACGACCACGTCGTCCGAAGGTTCGGTTGCTCGGATCTCGGTCGGAACCGGAGTCGACGTCGCGGAACGCGCGCCGGAGCGCGGGGTTCGGGTCTTGTCGATCGTATAGACATAGGCCGCATCGAGGGTGGCGGTCGGCTGCACGTCGCCCTGGCCGGCCGGTTCGGTCGATACCGGCCCGGTCTGTCCCGACGCGCTCGCCTGCCCGTTTTCTGCCGTTCGCGATGGCGGCGAGATCACACGCGGTGTTTCGGTGGGTCCTGCCGCGCTCTGGACCGCGCCCAGTCCGGTGGTGACCGTGCGATCGATCTGCTGGGCGACCCCACCATTGGGCGCATCGATGGATGGCCCCCCACTGTTGTGCGATCCTGCCATCCGGATCAACAAATAAACAGAGACCAGCGCGAGAACGGCCAGCGCGGCCGCGGCCGCGCGCAACCCACTGGAACCGCCGGCGGCCGGAAGCAGACTCGCAAGCGACCAGCGCTTGCCGCGGGCCTGGATCGATTCGCGGATTCGGCGGTCCACGATCGCGCTGGGCGCCAGCATGGGCAGCGCTTCCAGCTCGCGTCCAAGGATTTCCGATTGCACCGCAAAGGCGCGGCACGACTCGCAGCTCTGCAAATGAACCAGGAGCGCCCGGCTATCGGCCCGGTCGAGCTGTTCGTCCATCCGGGCCGAGATGAGCATCTCTGCTTCGTCGTGGGTCAACCGGCGCACGCCATCGGTCATTGGTGTTTCTCCATGGCGCGCCGAATTTCCGGATCGCCAGCCGATGGGCCGCCGTACGCCGCGGCGAACGCCTTGCGCGCGCGGAACAATCGCAATTTACAGGCCGTTTCGGTGATGCCGAGCGCCTCGGCCGTTTCGATCAATGAAAGTCCTTGATAGTGCCTGAGCAACAGTGCCGCGCTGTAATGCGGTGGCAGCTTGGCCAGGGTCTTTTCGACATCGTGTTTGCGGGTGACCGCCGATTCGACCTCGTCATCCGCGGGTGGATCGTATCCATCTGCAAAGGGAATCCATTTCACGATGCGTTTTCTACGCCCGTGGGAGATTGCCGTGTTGGTGGCAATGCGGTAGAGCCAGGCTTTGAATGCCAGATCCGGACGAGTCGATGGAAGCGCCTTGTAGGCTTTCTCGAACGTGTCCTGCGTCAGATCCTCCGCCAGCGCACGATCGGAGACCATGCGATGCAGATAGTTGAGAATCGGTGCATGGTACTGCTCGTACAGCCGTTCGAACGCGACGGGGTCACCGGCTCGCGCACGCGCAACCAGATCTCCGTCGTCGACCACCCAGCCGCTCTCCACTGCCTGCGCGGCGCCACCGCGCACTGTCCACGTGATTGCCTGACTCATGCTGGCCGGTACAACCTCCTCGGCGACTTAAACGCGCGATCGAGAAGGCTCGTTTCGCGGAAGCGTTCGTTGCCACCGCGAATCCCGGCCCCGGCCAGGCGGTTCCCAGCATACCAGTTTCGGCAATCCGACCCCGTGCCCGGCAGGCACGCGTATGTTCCACGTGGAACCAACCCGGTCACCAAACGCACAACTCGCAGTCCACCCGGGTGGACTGCGAGTCAACGATCGGCGTCGGGGGTGCGGGCCGTTTCGCCAGGAACCGCTCAGCCGAGGATGCGACGCACCTCGACGGCCACGGCCTTCCCGAGTTTCCCGTGCTCTTCCGGATCGAGATGGATACCGTCGACCGGGCTGGAAACGACCACGCTGCCCGCGTCGAGAAACTCCACCCCGGCCGCCCCAGCGTAGAACGCATATTGCTCGGGAAACTGGCGCGATTTCTCGATCGAACCAGCGAAGAGCAGGTCGAGCCCGTGTCCCGCTTCGACGGTCGCGGGCGGCGCCATCAGGAGAACGGCCGGATTTTCGCCATTCGGCCCGCAGCACGATTTGCGAGCCATTTCCGCCAGCTTCGATGCACTCTGGGCAATATCCGCCGCGGACCGGTTGTTCCGCTGCTTCAGGTCATTGGTGCCCAGCATGATGATCATCAGATCGAACGGCCGGTGCGATTCCAGGGTTGGCGGCAACTGCCGGCGGCCATTGCGATCTTCTTCGATCGTGTCTTCGATATTGGTCGTGCGCCCGTTCAGACCCTCTTCGATGATCTTGTAGCCAGATCCGAGCTCAGCTTGCAATACCCCGGTCCAGCGAACATCGGGCGGGAACCGGCCCGCTCCGCTCGGATCGGCTCCCCAGGTATTCGAATCGCCATAGCACACGATCACTTTGGTCAAGACGCTGTTCTCCTGGCGCTCGTCGAACGCCGCTAATTCCCAAGCACCGACAACAACAACGCGTGGGATTTGCCGCTGGCATCGACCCCACCGCACAACACTTGTCCGAGCTCATTGATCGAGACCGCCGTAGTAAGCGTGATTCCCTCGACCGGTTGGGCGCTCTGGTTCAGATCGAGCACGGAATCGAACCCCCAGACGACCGCCGTGGTGGGCAGGTCGCCGGAATCGAGCCCGGCCGTGCCCGACACCAGACCAAACGAATTGACATCGGTTGCCACACTCCAGGATTGTCCGTCGAGCTGAAGCAACGGGGCGACCGTGCCGTCTTGCCAGAGAAACGCGGCGGTGCCATCCTCGCCCAACCCGGTTTGGTCCGCGGCCGTCGTGGAATTCCCAGCCACATGCCCTTGTTCGCTGATTGCCACGGCCTCGCTCTGACTGCCTCCCAGATTTCCGATCTCGACGGGATCGGCGTCGGTGCTGAGCATGACCGCATGTCGCTCGGTCGATTCGCCAGCCGTTTTCTCGACCCACCCGACGATCTGCCCGAGGCCGTTGATGTCCGTTGCCGCGGATGCCGAGTCGTTCGGAATTCCCTTGAGCTCGTTCACTTCCTGGAATTCCCAGATGACGGCTTTGCGATGGGAAAGCTTGGGGTCGATCGCGGCTTCGCCGACGGCGGCTCCTCCCTGTTGCAACGCCAATACGCGACCATCGAGCGGCGTGCCCGGCATTTCCGCCTGATTGTCTTTGGTGAGCACGATCGGAATATCGCGCGGGGACTCCGAGTCTTCGCCGGCGTCTTCGATCCAGCCGCCGACGACCCCGTCGATATCGATACAGGTCGCGTGCGCCTTGCTGTCTTTCCGACCCAGCTGGGTGAACGTGCCGTCGGCTACGGTGAAGACGGCCTGTTTGTCGCCCATCGATGCGACGACGACCGCGACCCCATTCTCATTGAGCGCCACGGGGACCACCGAATCGTACCCGTCCGGCATACCCAGATCGACCGACGAATAGGTAGCCTGAGCCCGCGTGGACAAACGCGGCATGCCCGCCGCAACGGCCAATGCCAGCGCACCAGAGGCTTCGATAAATCGGCGACGATGCATGATCATTCTCCTTGGTAGTTCGACAGGAGCCAGAACGCGGACGAGGGTATGGTACCCGGCTTAGCGACCGGCCCGCAGCCGTCGCTCGCTGCCTGCCGCCTGCTCAAATGGCATCCGCATATTGCTCTCGATATTCCTCGATGTAGCGGAGCTTTTCGGGGTGAGCCGCAAGATCGGCCGCCCTTCTGTTGTCATAATGATGCCCGAGCACGCCATTGACGATGGCCCCCATGATCAGGCCAAGCCCCGCGAAGTTGAGAAAGTACAGCAGGATGATTGCGGTTCCGGCGGCGCCGTAGAGATTCTGGTACGGAACCCGCGCCGCAACCACTCCGAAGAGTTGCACCAGAACCACCCAGGCAGTCGTACCCACCACCGCGCCCGGAATCGACATCCGGGCGGTCAATTTCACATCGGGCCCGACGTAATAGAGGATGAACAGCACCGCGAAGGTGATCGCGATCGAGAGCACCAGTTGGGTCAACTGGCCGAATTCCTCCAGATACTGGACATGCCCGAACCAGACGATCAACTGGTCGACGATGCGATCGTTGAAAAACGAGGCGGCCACGGTCAAGACGAGCATGGCCGTAAAGAGCAACGTCATCCCCAGGGCCATCCCGCGTTTCTTGAAGATATTGCGCGTGTTGCGGATACCATAGGCTCGATTGGTTGCTTCGATCAGCGCGCCGGTGCCAGCCATCCCACCCCAAAGCGCCAGGAGAAACGCGATCAGCGCCGTAAATGACGCCAGCTGGGTGCTGGCGCTGGAAATCGCCTGATCGACACCGGCCAGCAGGATCGCACGCGCTTCGATCGGGGCCTGCTGAATGATGAAACGCCGGAGCTCCCGAGTGACCGGGATGTGGAAATAGTGCTCGACCAGCGCGGCCAGTGAAACCAGCACGAACAACGCGGGCAACGCCGCGAACATCACGCTGAATGCCACCTGTTTGGCCAGGCCCATGGCATCGACGCGCATGAAGGAATTGAACGACTCGCGCACGAGCCTGACCGCGATCCGCTGATCGTGCCGGAGCCGCCCCTTCAGTCCTCTGGCGGTCTTGCTGACCGATGCCGTGGGAGATGTCACGCCGTTGATTCAATCGGTCGCAAACGCCGGATCCGATCACGCTTGGTTCGTATGCTGCTCGACAGCCCGCGCACTCCTGCTATTCTGCCGTCCGGCCATGCTGGCTGCAAACGAACGGACCGGTCGATGGTATTCGTCCAGATGAGCGATGTCCCGTTCTTCCTCAAACGACGCGCCGAGGGAAGAACGGGGAGCGATGCGCGCACGCGGATCGCCTCTCCACCAGGAGAGATTTCTCACCATGCCACAGGATCGTTCCGTACCGTCAGAATCGACAGATACGCCATCGTCTGAACCACCATTGTCGGCGCGCATACCCGGCAGCCTCGCGGGACCGTTTGCCGCAAATTCCGATTTTCTCCGTTGCTGGTTCGGACACGGCGTGTCACAGGCCGGCACGCAGATCAGTCTCATTGCGGTACCGATCATCGCCGCGGTGACGCTCGATGCCCCGCCATTCCAACTGGGCGTGCTGGCCGCGAGCGGGCAATTGCCCGCACTGCTCTTCGGGCTCTTCGCGGGCGAATGGCTCGATCGCCACCGCCGCCGGCCCGTCATGATCGCCGCCGATCTCGCGCGCGCCGCCGTGATGGCGACCATCCCACTGGCGGCTCTGACCGGGCAGCTTTCGATTCCGCTGCTTTGCATCGTCCTCTTCGTGTTGGGAAGTCTGACCATCGTGTTCGATGTCGCCAGTCTTTCCTATGTGCCATCGCTCGTGCAACGATCGGATCTGGTGGCGGCCAACAGCCGCCTGGAAGCCACCACCAGCGGTGCTCAGGTGATCGGTCCGGCGGTGGGTGGCGCACTGGCGGGGCTGCTCACCGGTCCGGGGGCATTGTTGATCGATGCCGGGTCGTTCATCGTATCGGCGCTGGCGTTGCGGCGCATCCGGAAACCGGAGCCGGAGCCAATCCCGGCCGACTCGCTCGAACCGGTCCGAGCTCGCATCGGCAGCGGACTGCGGTTCGTCACGGAAAACCCCATTCTACGGGCGCTCGCCGGTTGCTCGGCCATGACCAATTTGGCTGGCAATGCGTTCTTGGCGGTTTATGTCGCCTTCATGGTTCGCGCGCTCGGATTGTCCGATTTTCAGATCGGTTTGGTTTTTGCAACGGGAGGAGTGGGCGCGCTGCTGGGATCGATCCTGGCGGGGAGGTGCGCCAGTCGTTGGGGCACCGGCCCCACACTCATCGGTGCACAACTCGGTTTCGGGGTGACCGGTTTGCTGGTGCCACTCGCGGTGCTGGCGCCGGCGGTCGCGCTGCCGCTGGTGGTCGCCGCCGAGTTTCTGCAATGGCTGATGCTGCTCATCTATGCGATCAATGCGGTGAGCCTGCGACAACGCATGGCCACCGATGAGATGCAGGGAAGATTGCACGCGACCTTTGCGGTCATCACCCGGGGGATGCAACCGATCGGCTCGATCCTCGGTGGCGCGATCGCCAGTGTCATCGGTCTGTCCCTGACGCTGGTCGTCAGTGAGTTCGGTATGCTGCTGGGGGTGTTCTTCCTGCTCTGGTCGCCGCTCCGGCACAATACAGGCGTCGCTGGCGAACTGGGTGAGCCAGCGTCCGAACCGGTCTCGTTCTGAAACGAAAGGAATCCGCGCATGTCCGAATTGGGCGATTTGGTATCGAAGCTCGTTTCGATCGATTCGGTCAATCCCGATCTGCAACCGGGCGCCCAGGGCGAAGGAGAGATCGCCGCATTCGTGGCCGAATGGCTGCACGATCGTGGAATCGAAACCGAGATGCAGGAAACCGCGCCCGGACGCCCGAATGTCATCGGAATCGTGCGCGGCGCCGGCGGAGGCCAGTCGCTGATGCTCAATGCCCATATGGACACGGTCGGCTACGAAGGAATGACCGATCCGCTGGGTGGCCGGATCGCGGGCAACCGGGTCTCCGGGCGGGGCGCCTGGGATATGAAGGGGAGTCTGGCGGCGATCATGCTGGCAGCCAGGGATCTGGCCGCCGATCCGCCAGCGGGCGATGTCCTGCTGACCGCGGTCGTCGATGAGGAATATGCCAGCATCGGCACGCAGGCGATCGTGGAACGCTATACCGCCGACGGCGCCATCGTAACCGAACCGACCCAGCTCGAACTCAGTGTGGCGCATAAGGGGTTCATTTGGTTCGACATAACGACACACGGGACGGCGGCGCATGGATCGCGACCAGATTTGGGGGTCGACGCGATCGCCAAGATGGGCCCGGTCCTGACCGGTCTCGAATCGCTGGCGGATCGACTCGAACGAGGGCGACGGCATCCGCTGCTGGGAACTGGCTCGATCCATGCCTCGCTGATCCAGGGCGGGAGTGAGCTTTCGAGTTATCCGGCGAGCTGCACGCTTTCGATCGAACGGCGGCTGGTCCCGGGGGAGACGCCCGAATTCGCCAGACAAGAGCTGCAAGCAATCCTCGATGCAGCCGCGAGTCGCGATCCCCGGTTCCAGGCAACGCTCGATGTGGGACTCTATCGCGCTCCATTCGAACAACCGCTGGACGATCCGATCGTCACCGCCGTGCGCGAATCGGCCAGCGTCGTGCTTGGATCACCGCCACCCACGGTCGGCGGATGGGGGTGGATGGATTCGGCCATTCTCGCCGGAGCCGGCATCCCGACCGTCATCTTCGGCCCGGATGGCGCCGGCGCCCATGCCGATTCGGAATGGGTCGATCTCGATAGTCTGGAGCAGAGCCGGCAGATCTATGTGCGGGCAGCGCGGGAATTCTGCGGATAGCCCGCTTGCGGCGCTCCACCGCGATTCACGGAACGCCCGAAGACTCGCGCCACGCTCCCGAACCATCGAAGCTCCGGGGTTCTATGCGCGACGGCGGGAAAGCTGCCAGAGGAGCAGCGCATAGAAAACGACTGCCCAAATCACGAGCACAGCCAGCATGCGGAATTGATCGTGATAGATGCGCGGAGTGGTAAAGGCATCGGTCAGCAGCTTCATGCCGGCGCCGGTTGGGGTGAGGCTGGCAATGCGATCGACCCATTTGGAAATCCCGAACCCGATCACCCCGGCCGGGATCAATGCGGGAAAGAGCAAGAATCCCGACCATGTATTGAGCTGGGTGGCGCTCTTGAAAACGCTCCCCATCAACAAACCGAATCCAAGCAGGCAAACCGCGAGCGCGGCCTGGGATAGCAGGAACCACGGCATCGAAACGGGCCGTAACCGGGTGATACCGAGCAGGATGGCGCTCATCAACGCGATATAGCTGACGCCGAGGAGCGCTTTGGCGACGACGACTTCGCCATAGGACGAAACCAGCACCAGCGCATCGATCGTCTTCTTTTCGGTTTCTTCGGCCAGGACGATCGGGACGGCAAGCAACGCCACCATCGAAACCATCAGCACCATTGACAGCACAATCGACCAGGTGCGCATGCTCATCTTGTCGATAATGGTGAGGTTGGCCGGATCGAGCGCAACGGATGTCACATTCACATTGGCGGGGAGTTCCTGGCCGGCCATGGTTCGCAGCAGCGGATCGAGCGTGGACAACAGATATTGACCACCGATCGAACTGTTCTGCGGCAATAAGACATCCAGATCAGGCGACTTGCCCGTCTCTACCGCGGTATCGAATCCATCGGGGATCACGAGCCCCAGATCGGCTTTGTCGTCGGCAATCTGCCGTTCGACCGCATCCGCGCTGTCCAACCAGTGCACACTCAAATCGAGCGATCCCCGAACCGCGCTGGCAATCTGATCGACCAGCGCGCTCTTGCCCGGGTCGTAGACGACCAGCGATGCCGACGGAATACTGGTGTCGCCAAACGCGTAACTATAGAAAACACCCAGCAGCAACGGGGTGATCAGGGTGATCAGAATACGCGCGTCGCGGATGGCATCGAGGAGGTCTTTCCGGTAGATGGTCAAAATACGGCGAGGATTCATGTCAGTGGCCGCCCGGCAAGATTGATGAAGACATCTTCCAACGTGCCTTCCTGCGAATGAATGGTCAACACCTGACCATCCGCCATCAGTTGCTCGATCGTGCGGGCGTCGTCAGGCGAATCGAGCGAGACGGTCAATTCCGAGCGGTCTTTCAACAAGAGCCGTGCCGAATGGGTGCCATAGCGCAATTTGAGTTCGGTCGGGCTGTCCAGCGCCACGATCTTGCCATTGGACAGAAACGCCACCCGGTCGCAGAGCTCGTCGGCCTCTTCCATGTAATGCGTTGTCAATACGACCGTGGTGCCCTGTTGCGATTTTTCCCGGACGATCTGCCGCAGCTCGCGAGCCGAGCTGGGATCCAGTCCCCGTGTCGGTTCGTCGAGGAAGAGAATCTGCGGATCGTTGATGAGCGCCCGGGCGATCAGCAAGCGCTGTTTCATACCGGAAGAATAGGTTTTGACTTTGCGCTTGCGCGCTTCGCCATCCAACCCCACGCGATCGAGGAGCTCCCCGACCCGCTCTCTGGGCACTCCATAGAGATCGCCAAAGAAGGTCAGATTCGCAAGGCCGCTCATCCGCTCGTAGAGATTCTGGTCTTCGAATACGAGATTGATGCGGGGTTTGATCCGATCGAGTTGAGAAACGACATCGCATCCGGCCACATGGGCCGAGCCATTCGTGGGCCGGGTGCGACCCGTGAGCATACGGATCGTGGTGGTCTTTCCAGCGCCGTTGTGCCCGAGGAGCCCGAAAATCTCACCGCGCTGAACGGTGAAGGAAATATCGTCGACCGCCTTGACCGCTCCGTAGTAGCGGCTCAGATGCTGCACCTCGATTGGCAGTGTTGTCGTTTCCACCCGTCTCCTCGATATGCGGTCATACCAGTCCAGCAGCGCCTGTCCCTGCCAGCTCACTACTATGCTACAAGTAGCGGTCCGCTCGTCGACGGATCGGGAAGCCATGGATCGATTTACGACATCACCCAGCTCGACAGGAACACCGGTCTTCCGGATTCCGGGGGCGCGTACGCCGATCGTCGGCCGGCACGAGGAGCGTATCCGCGCGGCCGAGGCAATTCGCCGGGGCGCACGTCTGATCACGCTGGTCGGCACGGGTGGGGTGGGCAAAACCCGATTGGCGCTCGCGGTCGCGGAAGACCTGAAACCGGAGTTCGGCGACCGGGTCGGGTGGGTTTCGCTGGGTGAGGTGGTCGACCCCGATCTGCTGCTGGATGCCATTGCTCGTTCCATCGACATAACCCTTCAGGAGCGGGATCCGTTGGATACGATCGCCACGGCCATCGGGAACGAACCGGCAGTGCTCGTGATCGACAATATGGAACATCTGGCGGAGGTCTCGAATAGTCTGGGCGCGCTGCTGGAGCGAGCTCCGGCGCTGGCGCTCCTGGTCACCAGCCGATTGCCACTACGGCTCATCGGCGAGCGCGAATTGCGCGTCGAGCCGTTTCCTGCCATCGGGCCGGGCAACGACGCCGATCTGGAAACGCACCCCGCGATACAGCTTTTCGTCGAACGGGCCCGCGCGGTCGATTCGACCTTCGTCCCAGATGCCGCCGCCCTGGAGCGTATCGCCTCGATCGTTGCGCGCATCGACTATCTGCCACTCGCCATCGAACTGGCCGCGGTCCGAATACGGCATTTCCCGCTGGAAGAGATCGCATCGCTCCTTTCGAGCAACCTCGATCTCCTGACCGGAGGACCGCGCGATGCGCCCGACCGCCAGCGCACCATTCGCGCGGCCATCGGTTGGAGCTATGACCTGCTGCATCCGGCGGAACAGCGGCTCTTCCGCACGCTCTCGGTGTTTCCCGGACCGTTCACGCTGGAGCGCGCGCTCCATCTCGCGGAGGAACGCGGTTCCACCCGGGTGGAACGGATCGATCTCATCAGCGGATTGGTCGATCAGAATCTGCTGATCCGGCTCAACGAACCGGGCGCCACCCGATATGCGATGTTGAGCACGATCCGCGCCTTCGGGCAATCGGAGCTGATCGCGAACGGCGAGGATACCGAATTGCGCCTGCGGTTCGCCGAATCTGTTCTCGAACGCGTGCGGCCGCAATCGTCCAACTCGGACGAGGATATCGTCTGGCTCGAATCGGTCGAGCGGTCGATGGACGATGTGCGCGCATCGGTTGCCTGGGCGATCGGGCAGGGGAATGGCGCGCTGGCCCTGAGCATCATCTCGGCGCTCGCGAATTGGTGGACATCGCGCGGAACTCCTCGCGAGGCCGTGCGGCTCTACGACCAGGCATTTCCGTTGGCAGATGGTCTGTCCGATGAAGCACGTTTCCCGGCGCTCGGCAACTATGCCTGGGTGTTGGCCCTGAGCGGTGAAACGGAACGCGCGCTCGCACTACGGCCGGAAATCCTGGCCCTTTCCGAATCGATCGGCGATGCGAAAACCCGAATCCGCGCCAGCAATCTGCTGGGCGCCCTGGAGTTCGCGGCAGGCAATCTCGAAGAAGGACGCGCCTATACCGAACGTGGGTTGGAGATTGCCGATGCCGCCGGCTTGAGCGATATGACCAAAGGCATCGTCTTCAATCTGGCCACATTCGCCGAGGTCGCCAAAGACTATGATGCCGCGCTGGCCTATCACCACAGAGGTCTTGCCCGGATCGATCGCGAGCGAAATCCGGGCATCTATGGGATGCATCTGCTGGGCATGGCCAGTCTGCGCATGCGGATGGGGGATTTGCCGGAGGCCGATCGGCTGGTGCGCGAGGTCTGGCCGAGCGTCGCCGAGCTGCGGGTGGCCCAGGTGGTCGTGGGCGCGCTGAATCTCAAGGGCGAACTGCTGGTCGAGACCGGGGATCTCGAACGCGCGGCCCGCCTCTTTGGCGCGACCGATCGGATCATCGACATTTACGGGCGAATCCTGACCGTTCTGGAAACCGCGGAAATCGACGCATTGCGTGCCAGGCTTTCCGGTTCGCTCGATCCGGCGATAGTGGCGGCCGCCACCGCCGCTGGCCAGTCGATGGATATCGACGATCTCTCCGCGGATATGCTCCGTGCAATCGATGTTGACTCGACTCCACCCGCGCCTCCTCCTTCCGTTCTGACACCCCGGGAAACCGATGTCGCCCGCCTGCTGGTCGAGGGCCAAACCAATCCGGAGATTGCCGAGGCATTGTTCATTTCCGAACGCACGGTGCAATCGCATGTCGCCAATATCATGGCCAAGCTGGACGTCAGATCGCGCACGGCTGCCGCGGCGCGCGTGGTTCGGGACGGGTTGCTGGCCTGAGTCCTGAGTCCTGAGTCCTGAGTCCTGAGTCCTGAGTCCTGAGTCCTG
>JBIQLF010000034.1:11704-28990 GCA_044464585.1 Thermomicrobia bacterium | reverse complement strand
TCCTGAGTCCTGAGTCCTGAGTCCTGAGTCCTGAGTCCTGAGAAGAGTATCGGATACGTGCTATCGGGCGTCATGGGGGACGCTCCGGTCCTGCTTTGGGTTTGGGGCGTGGGAGATCGGGAGAGGGAAGTCCTTATCTCGGGCGGGTGGCGGGAGGATGAATATCCTCCGGGCTCCGACCCCCGGACTCCGGACCCGTTCCCGCGCTCAGAGACGTCCGACGAGCCGTTGTAGCTTCAACTTCCAGACCACGACCGCGGCTTCCAGAACGATGCGTCGCGAGAGTTTCGATTTTCCAGCGACCCGATCGACGAAATGGATCGGAACCTCGACCACCCGAAATCCATTCAGCATGGTCTTATAGGTGGTTTCGATCTGGAATACATAACCATCCGAGGTGATGCGGTCGATATCGAGCGCCTCCAGCGCGGCGCGGCGATAGAGCTTGAAGCCGCCGGTGAGATCCTGAACGGGCACCCCGAGCACGAGCCGGGCATACCGGCCACCGAGCCGGCTGATGATCCGCCGGTGCACCGGCCAACCGCTGGTGTCTCCCCCGTCGATATAGCGCGATCCGAGCACGAGATCCGCCGCGTCGGCAGCCGCCACGAACCGTTTCAGGTCCTCGGGAGCGTGCGAGAGATCGGCGTCCATCTGCGCAATGAGAGGATCGCCGGTCTGGAGTGCTTGCCGGAATCCAGCAACATACGCGCGGCCGATTCCCTCTTTCACTGGGCGGATGAGGAGATCGATTCGGTCCGGATACCGCGCTTCCAAAGCGCGCACGATCTCGGCAGTCCCGTCGGGTGAGCTGTCGTCGACGACGAGCACGCGAAAACGTTCCCCGAGCTCCATGACCCGCTCGATCAGTGTTTCGATCGATTCAGCTTCGTTGTAGGTCGGAACGACGACACGAACCGAAACGTCGGGAGGAATCCGGCCGGTGGAATCGTCGATCACCGGAACGCACCCGTCCCGGACTCATGCATCGGCAAATTCTTCATTCGCGTCGCTCTTGCGCCGGGAAAGATGAAAAGCGACCTGCGCAAGGAGCGCATCGATATCGAACGGTTTCGCCAGCGCGGCGTCGGCATCGGCAAGTTCCTGTGACTGGTTGCGCAGGGTGCGACCGGCCGACATCGCGACGATGGGAACATCAGCTGTCTCGGGATCGCTCTTGAGACGGCGAATGGCCGTGGTGCCATCGACCGCCGGCAGCATGATGTCCATGAGGATCAGATCCGGATTCCAGTCCCGCGCCAGCATCAACCCCTGCGCGCCATCGCGCGCGATGGCAACGGTATATCCCTCGCCGGCGAGCACCGCCTCGATCAGATCGGCCACGGACGGTTCATCTTCGACCACCAGAATACGTTGCGGCACCCCAACCCCTGCCTATCGTTATCGTTACGCGTGGGTCGAATCGAGCGTGATCTCGGCGATATCGGCGCCCAGACCCTGCAGCTTCGGAACCATACGCTCGTAGCCACGATCGATATGATAAATGTCCCGCACCTCGGTTTCGCCGCTGGCCACCAAACCCGCCAGCACCACTCCGGCGCCGGCGCGAATATCGAGGCATCGAACGCTCGTCCCATGGAGCGGGGTCGGACCGGTAATGATCGCCTCGGTCCCGTAACGATCCGGACCTAGTTTCTCGACGGAAATGTTCGCCCCGAGCCGGACGAGCTCATCGGTGTATTTGAGCCGGTCCTCGAAGACGCGCTCCTTGAGCTTGGAAACACCATGAGCTTGCGTCATGAGCACCGCGAATGCGGCCTGCAAATCCGTTGGGAATCCGGGAAAGGGCATCGTCTGGATTTCGATGGACTTCAGCTCGGTGCTGCCACGCACCAGCATCGAACCGGGCTTGGTCCAGATCGTCGCGCCCGCCTCCTCGAGTTTGGCGCGGACAGGCAGCATGTCGTGCTCCACGACGTTGTTGAGCTGCACCTCGCCACCGGTAATTGCCGCCGCGATTGCGTAGGTGCCAGCTTCGAGCCGGTCGGGCAAGATCGTTTCCGACACGCCGCGGAGTCGATCGACCCCCTCGACGACGATGGTGGGCGAACCAAGTCCGCTGATGCGCGCACCCATGCGATTCAGCATATTGCCGAGCGCGACGATCTCCGGTTCGCACGAGGCATTGACGATGGTCGTGCGGCCGGTGGCAAGGGTGGCAGCCATCAACAGGTTTTCAGTTCCCGTGTGACTGGGATAATCCATATAGATACTGGCGCCACGCAGTCCCTGACCGGCGGTTTCAGCGGAGATGAAGTTGTCGTCGGCTTCGACCTGCGCGCCCATCTGCCGAAAGCCGCGCACATCCACATCCACCGGCCGGACCCCGAGCTGACATCCGCCCGGCGTCGATGCGCTCATCTGTCCGGCTCGCCCGAGCAAGGGCCCCGCGACCAGAAATGAGGCGCGCATCTTGGCCACCAATTCCTGGGGCGCGTCCGTGATTTCGAGTTTCTCGGCCTGCACCGTGACGCGATGCCGGTCCGCTTCGTATTCGACATCCGCACCGAACGCTTCGAGCAACTGGGTCATCGCGCTGATATCGGACAGCGCCGGAACATTGTTGAGAACGCACGGCTCCGGAGTCAGCAATGTCGCGGCCAGCAGGGGAAGGGCGGCGTTCTTAGCGCCCCCAATGGTCACTTCGCCCGTGAGGGGGTGTCCACCGCGAATGCGAAGCGCCCGCCGCTTTTCATGCGGATCGGGCGCGCTCGTGGACATCGTTGTTTTCAGGAGGGTCGAGCTCATCACGCAGCTTTCCGGTCGATCACAGTGCTACCAGCACCGTACGGGATCGCGAGTCCGCACGGTGGAAGCAACTATACCCGGATTGCTTATTGTGGCAGTTCGGTTGGCCGGCGCCCTGAGCGACGTCGTTCTCCGAGGCGCAACCGCACCTGCGCCCGGCTCAACCGCGCCTGCGCCGCGGCCAGGTCGGCACGGTCTCCTCCCTTGGCGATGGCTTCCTCGGCCCGGCGGCGGGCTTGATCGGCACGTTGAAGATCGATTTCCTCGACCTTTTCGGCCACATCGGCCAGCACGATCACCTTGGAGGGGGTCACTTCCATGAAGCCCCCGAAGACGACCATCGATTGGTCCGCACCGCCCTTGCGCACGCGCAGCTCACCCGCGGCAAGCGTGGTGACCAGCGGCGCGTGATTCGGCAGAATACCGAGCGTTCCATCGGCGCCGGGTGCGACGACCATTTCGACATCGTTCTCGGAAAAGACGATGCGCTCGTTGGTCACGATTTCGACAGATAGGGTGGCCACCAGGCTCGCTCCTCGCGTTGGAGCGCCATGTCCGGCGCTCCGTTACGTCGATTCAGATTCTTCGCGCTACGCGTTCGCTGCCTCGCGCACCATCTCGATCCCACCGGCGTACATGAACGCCTGCAACGGCACGTCGTCCAGCTTGCCTTCCAGAATGTCCTTGAACCCGCGGACCGTATCCTGGATGGAAACATACTGGCCTTCGCGACCGGTGAACTGCGCCGCCGTGAAGAACGGTTGCGAGAAGAACCGCTCGATCCGCTGGGCGCGGCCGACGAGCTGCTTGTCCTCCTCGGAGAGTTCTTCGATACCGAGAATGGCGATGATGTCCTGCAGGTCGCGATAGCGCTGCAGCACCCGCTGGACCTCACGGGCGACCTGATAATGCTCGTCGCCCACGATGCGCGGATCGAGAATGCGCGAGGTCGACGCCAGCGGGTCCACGGCGGGATAGATACCGCGCTCGGAAATCGAGCGCTCCAGCGAAATGGTCGCATCGAGGTGGGCAAACGTCGTAGCGGGGGCTGGGTCGGTATAGTCGTCGGCCGGAACGTAAACGGCTTGCACCGAGGTGATCGAACCGCGCTTGGTGGAGGTGATGCGCTCCTGCAGCTGGCCCATCTCGGATGCCAGGGTCGGCTGGTATCCCACCGCGCTCGGCATACGTCCGAGCAACGCGGAGACTTCCGAACCCGCCTGGACGAAGCGGAAGATATTGTCGATGAAGAGAAGAACGTCCATCCCCTCATCGCGGAAATACTCGGCCATTGTCAATCCGGTCAGACCGACCCGCAGGCGCGCGCCCGGTGGCTCGTTCATCTGACCGAAGACCATGACCGTCTGGTTCATGACGCCGGAGGCCGTCATCTCACCCCAGAGCGCGGTGCCTTCGCGGGTTCGCTCACCCACACCGGTAAAGACCGAAACGCCCGAATGCTCGGCGGCGATATTGCGGATGAGCTCGGTGATGACCACCGTCTTGCCCACGCCCGCGCCACCGAAGATGCCGGTTTTGCCACCCTTGGTGAACGGCGCAATCAGGTCGATGACTTTGATGCCGGTCTCGAAAACCTCGACCTGGGTCGATTGATCCTCGAACGCCGGCGCCGGGCGATGGATCGGATATTCGACCTTCGCCTCGACCGGACCGGCCTGGTCGATCGGATCGCCGACGACATTCAGAATGCGTCCGAGCGTTTCCGGACCGACCGGAACCGAAATCGGCGCGCCCATGTTCTTGACGTCCATCCCGCGGCGGAGGCCATCGGTGGAGCTCATCGCCACGGTGCGCACCCAGTCGTTGCCGAGATGCTGCTGGACCTCGAGGGTCAGCGGCTCGCCGCCTTCCGGCACGACTTCCAGGGCGTAATAGATTTCCGGAAGTTGATCCGGCGGAAATTGAACGTCGACGACCGGACCCAGTACCTGGACCACCGTCCCGTTCGCATGTTGCGTCTGCTTGGCCACTTCGTTTGCTCCTTCGATCAGTAGGACAGCGATCGATGTCTGCTCTGGTCGCGGTTAACCGCGCTCGCGCAGGGCGTTCGCCCCGGCGGAAATCTCGGAAACCTCGGCGGTGATCTGCGTCTGGCGCGCCTTGTTGTACGTCAGCGTCAGCTCGCTCACCAGATCCTTGGCGTTTTCCGAGGCGTTGCGCATGGCAACCATACGCGCGGAGTATTCCGACGCGAAATTCTCGAGAATGGCCTGATAGATCTGGGTGTCGATGAGCCGGGGCAGGAGGCTGTTGAGCACATCCCTGGCATTCGGCTCGAAAATGTAATCGGCATACGCCCCGGTCGCTTCCGGTGGTTCGATCGGCAACAGTTGGTGCACGGTCGGCGTTTGCGTCAGCGTATTCACGAACTTCGGATAGATCAGATACACCGCATCGACTCGGCCCGAGGTGTAGTCGTCGATGATGACATCGGTGATCGGCAGAATCTCGGCGGGATCGACCGAATCCTTCAGATTCGAGAATTCGGCGACGACCTCCTGGCGGGTGCGAATCATGAAATCGCGCCCCTTCTTGCCGACCGTCACCATTTGCACCGGCGCTTTGGCCTCATCGAGCACGAACGTTCCGGCCCGGCGCAGAATGTGCGAGTTGAGTGGCCCGGTCAGCCCTTTGTCGGGGGTGACGAGCAGCACCTCGATCTTCTTGATCTCGCGTTGGGCGAGCAGCGGAAAGGCCGCGGCTCCGTCCCCATCGAGCTGCAGATTCGCCAGGTCGCCGATCATCGCTTCGAGCCGCTCGGCATAGGGGCGGCTGGCCAGCACGCGCTGTTGGGCGCGGCGCATCTTCGAAGCGGCGACCATTTCCATCGCACGCGTGATTTGGGAAATATTGCGGACCGAACGAATTCGCCGCCGAATTTCTCGTGTACTGGCCAACGTGTCCTCCTCGCCGGCGGATGCCGGTTATGGCATCCGAAATCCGGCGCGGTTCATGCTAGGCGACGGCCGCCGCGGTCTTCGCGCCCTTGGTGGCCCATTTGGAACCACCCTTGTACGTTTCGACCGCTCTCGAGAGAGCGGCGATCGTCTCGTCCGACAGCGCCTTCTCGGTCTTGATCGTGTTCAACAGATCCCCGTAGCCGGTGCGCAGGAAGTCGAGCAATCCCGCTTCCCATTCCTGCACCTCTTCGACGGGCACCGAATCGAGCGGTCCGTTGGTTGCGGCCCAGAGGATCGCAACCTGCTCCTCCACCGGCAGCGGCTGATACTGGCCCTGCTTGAGGGTCTCGGTCAGGCGAGCGCCACGGTCGAGCTGGGCGCGCGTGTTCGCATCCAGATCCGAACCGAACTGCGCGAACGCCGCCAGCGAGCGGAAGGCCGCCAGATCGAGCCGCAGGCGCCCGGCAACCTGGCGCATCGCCTTGATCTGGGCCGCGCCGCCGACGCGGGAAACCGACAGACCGGCGTTCACCGCTGGGCGGACACCACCATAGAAGAGCTCGCCTTCCAGATAGATCTGGCCGTCGGTGATCGAAATGACATTCGTCGGGATATAGGCCGACACGTCGGCCGCCTGGGTTTCGATGATCGGCAATGCGGTCAGCGAACCGCCCCCCAGATCGTCCTTGAGGCGCGCGGAACGCTCCAGGAGCCGGGAATGCAGATAGAAGACGTCGCCGGGATAGGCTTCGCGACCCGGCGGGCGACGAAGCAGCAACGAAACCTGGCGATACGCCCAGGCGTGCTTGGAAAGATCGTCGTAGACGATCAGGGCATCCTGACCGTTCTCCATGAACTCCTCGCCCATGGATGTGCCGGAGAAGGGGGCAATGTATTGCAGCGCGGCCGGGTCGGAGGCGCCTGCCACGACCACGATGGTGTTGTCCATCGCGCCGAATTCTTCGAGCGTACGAACCACCTGCGCAACCTGCGCCTGCTTCTGACCGATGGCTACATAGATGCAGCGCACCCCGGAGTTGCGCTGGTTGATGATCGTATCGATCGCCACGGCAGTCTTGCCGATCTGGCGGTCGCCGATGATCAGCTCGCGCTGGCCGCGCCCGATGGGAATCATGGCATCGATGGCCTTGATACCGGTCTGGAGGGCCGTGTCGACGTCCTGCCGGAGCACCACGCCCGGGGCGATTCGCTCGATCGGGCGCGTCTTGTCGGTCTTGATCGGTCCCTTGCCGTCGATCGGCTGACCGAGCGCATTGACGACGCGGCCGAGCAGCGCCTCACCCACCGGCACCGAGGCGATGACGCCGGTCGCGCGGACCTCGTCGCCTTCCTCGATATCGGTGTACTCGCCCATGATGATGATACCGACCGAATCTTCCTCGAGATTGAGGACGAGTCCGATGGTGCCACTCTTGGTGAACTCGACCAGCTCGCTGTACATCACCTGCGTGAGACCGTAGGCGCGCGCGATGCCATCGCCGACCTCGACCACGGTGCCCACATTCGAAACGGTGACCTGCTCCTGCGCACCAGCGATCTGTTGCTTGAGAATGTCTACGATTTCAGTCGCGCGAATTGCCATCCTTTGGTCCTTTCACCAGCGTCCCCGCCAGCGTGGCGGGCCGGTGCACGTGGTTGGTTCTTATACGTTGCTCGTCGTCAGCCGCTCGTGCAACCGTCGCAGCTGGTTGGAAACGCTGCCGTCGATCAAATTGTCGCCGATGCGAGCGACCATCCCGCCAATAATGGAGGGATCGACCTGGGAACGGATTTCGACGTTCTTGCCAAGCAGCGCCGAAAGCTGTTTCTGAATTATCGTCTCAGCCGCTGAATCGAGCGGAACCGCGGTCGTCACATCGGCGATCACGATTCCCTTTTCCTTGAGCAGCAATGTCTGATAGTGATCGAAGATTTCCGGGACGCTCGAAAGCCGCCGGCGCTCCAGCAGCATGGTCGTCAGGCGTTTCGCTTCGGGCGAAGCACCTTCCATTGCCTTGTCGAGCACGGCCCGCTTCGTAGCGAACGCGGTTTTCGGGCTTTCCAGATAGGCGCTCGTGACCGGATTGGTCATGATCGCATCGAGAATCCCGAGATCCCGCTCCCATGCGTCGAAATTCCCGGAATCCCGGGCAATCTCGAACACCGCCTGCGCGTATCGCCTGGCAACTGTGGTAGCCACGAAAGGTCTGCTCCGATCCTATTCGGCGCGGCTGGCGCCAGAAACGGCCTCGTTCAGGGTTTCCTCGATCAAGGCGGCCTGCGCCTTGGGATCGAGCTCCTTGCGAACGATATTGCCGGCAGCGAGCACGGCAAGATCCGCGACCTCATTGCGAAGCTGCTGGCGGGCCTGTTCGGTCTCCGCGCGCAATGCCGCCTGGGCGCGGGCCATATATTCGTCGGACTGTTTGGCCGCTTCGTCACGCGCGCGGGCAATCGCCGCGTCGCCCTGCTCGCGCGCCTGGACCAGAATGGACTGCGCCTCTCGCCGGGCTTCGGCGAGGACTTCGTCGTTCTTGGCCGCGGTCGCCTGCAGTTGATCCTGCATCTTCTGGGCGGCCTCGAGTCCTTCCTGAACGCGCGCCTGCCGCTCGTCGAGGGTCCTCAGGATCGGCTTGGAACCAAACTTCCAAAGCAGAACCACGAAGATCACGAACGCGGCGATCTGCGCGACCAGTTTCCACAAATCGATTCCGAGGGCATCCATACCTTACCGGCTCCCGGCACGACAGCACGCTCGAATCCGGTTTTCCGGCTTCGGCGCCCGCGGCCTGTGTTCGATCCGATGCGTCGTCGGGTCCGGCAGATCGTGCCGCCGGACCCGATGCGATGCCGTCTAGACGAAGAGAATGATGATCGCGATAACGAACGCGTAAATCGCCACGGCCTCGGCGAGCGCCGCGCCGATGATCATCGTCGATCGGATCTCACCGGCCGCCTCGGGATTGCGTCCGAGCGCCGTCATGGCGCCATAGACCGCCAGACCGATACCAATGGCCGGGCCAAGAGCGCCGAGACCGATCGCAAGACCACCACCGATGTACCGTACGGCCTCCGGGTCGGTAATTCCTCCGAACACGTTGATCCTCCTTCGCCAGTCTGCGGCAATGGCAGCCAGCGTTGTTCTTTGTTCCAGAGCCGACCCGTGCCGACTCCTAGCTTCTCTCCGAGTCCGGATTTCCCCTCATCCCACGATTGGACGAGCGGCCCGAACGCAGTACGCGAATTTAGTCCCCGACCACACTCGGGTATGCCCCCGGCGAGGGCGCATCGCCCGATGCCACGGCATGATCCTCGTGCGAATCGTCCCCATGTTCGTGCGCGGCGGCGATCGCAATGTAGACGAGCGTCAACATGGCGAACACCAGTGCCTGAATCGTGCCGAACAGGAGCTCGAGACCGAGGAAAACCACCGGCACGATGATCGGGATCACCAGGAACCCGATCTTGGCCGTGATCGCATACATCACGCCCAGCAGCGCCTCACCGGCAAAGACATTGCCGAAGAGACGAGCGGAGAGCGAAATGATGCGCGAGAACTCACCGATCACTTCGATCGGGAAGAGGAAGGGCGGATTGGCCAGATGCTTGATGCGGCCGCCCACGCCATGCGATTTGATGCCATAGACCTGCACCGCGATGAACGCGACGATCGCCATCGCCAGCGTCATGTTGATATCGGCAGTCGGCGGCCGCAGGAACGGGACCAGCGCCTTTTCGTGCGTCTCCGGTTCGGTCGTGGCGGAATCCTGATTGGCGATGAGCGCCATACCGCCATCGCTCTGCCCGGAAGCAACCGTCGTCGACACCACCGCGTGCGGTTCCGTCACCTCGCGCTCGACCCCGATGGTGCCGACGCCTGGCAGCAGCCCGGTGTAGTTGGCGAACAGAATAAAGATGAAGAGCCCTGAAACGAGTGGAAAGACCTTGCGGCCGAACGCCTTACCGCCCGAACCCTCGGTCAAACTCAGGAGATACTCCATCAAGAGCTCGACCACTCCCTGGAAACGACCCGGCACGAGCGTCGCCTTGCGACCGACCCACCAAAAGACGAGCAGGAGGATCGCCATGACGACGAACATCATGAACATCGAATTGGTGACCGACAGGGGTCCGATCTTGAAGAGCTCTTCGGCCGCCAGCTCGATATGGACTTCCATGTTCGATGTTACTCCCGATTCCGCCGACCGCTCTCGGTCGAGTCGATTTCGTTGTGATCCGGCTCGTCCACGTGGGACCGAGCAGGCACGATGCGCTCGATATTCCGGGTCACCAATCCCGGTTTCGCACCGGGCCGGCCGAGCATCGATAGCTCATAGAGCTGATATCCGGCCGCGATGATGGCGATTCCGATCCCGATCAATGTCAACCAGGGCTCGGTTCCGAATTCCCGATCGAGCAGCACCCCGCCAATGATGAATGCCACGACGGTCGCAACAATAGAGCAACCTAGCCCTGCTGCGACTCCGGTTGCTCTCATCTGTTTCCTATCGATCGGGGAAGGGTCCTGCCGCACTGGCGACGTCGATCCTTTCTTGATTGCGAACTTTATCACAATCCGGTCGCCACAACCATCACCGGACCAGTGGTAGGATGGCCGCCAGTCGCCCATTCCTGTGCACCACAATGCGCCCCGTTTTTCCATTCTTGTACGACGTCCGCCCCGCGGGATCGAGGCCGTGAGCCATTCCATCGAGGATGAACCGTTGCCGCCCGAAGCCGAATTGGCGGCGCCCGACGCAGGTCCAATGGACCGTCGCCGGGTGCTTGGTCTGGCGATCCCGATCATCGGCGAAAATCTGCTGCAAACCCTGGTGGGCGCGGTCGACACCCTGCTCGTTGCCCGGCTGGGCAGCGAAGCAGTCGCGGGCGTGGGCACCGCCGTCGAGTTCGTCTATTTCATCATCTCGATTCTGATCGCCTTGGAGATCGGCGCGACGGTGCTCGTTTCGCAGGCATTCGGCGCGGGGCTGAGCAACCGGGTGCGCGAGGTTGCTCGCCAGTCGCTCGTCTGGGGCATCATGCTGGCGATTCCGGTTTCGGTTGCCGGGTACGCCCTGGCGCCCTCGGTGATCGGGCTCTTCGGGGCCGAACCCAGGGTCGCCTATTACGCGAGTCATTATCTTCGCATCACGGCGGCGATGAGCATCTTCCTGTTGCTTACCTTCGTCGGGGGAGCGATCTTTCGAGGCGTGGGGGACAGCCGCACGCCGCTCGCGGCCTCCGTCGTTGGCAATATCGTCAATGTGGTTCTGGCCTACGGGCTCATCTTCGGTCATCTGGGATTGCCCAGACTCGGGGTGGAGGGAAGCGCCTGGGGCGCGGCCATCGCCAGGGTGGTGACCGCCGCGATCCTGGTGGGCTTGCTGCTGACGGGACGCCGGGGAATCTCGCTCCGCGGAACCGGATCGTGGCGCCCGCATCTCGGAATCGGACAGCAGCTCTTGCGGCTCGGTCTGCCAGCCTCACTCGAGCAAGTGCTCTCCTCGGCCGGTTTCATGACGATGCTCTTCGTAGTGGCCAAGATCGGCACCGATGCGCTCGCGGCCCAGCAAATTGCGTTTACCGCATTGAATATTGGCTATATGCCGGCCTTCGGATTCGGAATCGCGGTCACGGCGCTGGTCGGCCAAAGCATTGGCGCCAACCGGGTCGCCGATGCTGGACTTGCCGCGCGCATCGGCAATCGGAGTTCCGTCGTCGCGCTGGTGGCGGCCGGGATCGTCTTCTTCGTGCTGGCCACCCCGATCATGCGGTTCTTCACCTCCGATCCGGAAGTGCTCCGGCAAGGCGTGAACGGATTGCGCGCCCTCTCGATCAGTCTTCCCTTCTGGGGAACCTGGTTTGTCTATGGCGGCGCGCTGCGCGGCACCGGCGATACCGTGACCCCCTTGCTGACCGAGGCATTCGGCGTCTGGTCGGCGGTGTTGCTCGGTCTGCTGGCAGTGCATTTCTTCGAAGTGGGACTCGGAACCGTCTGGGGAATGTTCATCATCGTCTCGCCCATTCCGGCTCTGGTCAACAGCCTGCGCTTTCGACAGCGAATCGAGCGAGGCGACATCGGCCAGCAGACACCAGCGGCCATACATGGATGAGTTCGCCAGCGCCGCTCGCTCATCCCGTACCAGTCATGCTGCTTGACGCTCCATTTTGAGCGCCCGTATCATCGCACCGGGACTGGGTGGGAGTTGCAAACGAGGCGCACCGATTCGTTCGGGCGCGCTCATCTCCGACTATCCCCCTCCCCCAATCGAGCTGAACGATTCCCGTTTGGGAACCAATGTGAGGAGCAGTCACCATGGAAGGCGCTGTCGCCTTCGTCGTCGGAGCACTGCTCGCCGCCATCATCAGCGTCGTCGTAACGTACCTCTATCTCGACAGAGGGGCGAAGTCTCGCATGCGCATGTCGCAAGACGAGGCCCAGCGGATCGTTGCGGAAGCTGAAGAGCAGAAGCGAGCAGCCGCCATCGAAGCCAAGGATCAGGCCATGCGCCTGCGCAGCGATCTCGACCGCGAGATCGGCCAGCGACGCAAGGAGATCGACCGCATCGAGCGACGGATCGAGCAAAAAGAAGAAACGATCGACCGCAAAACCCAGTCGATCGAAGCACGCGAGCAGAATCTGCGCCGCCAGGAACAGCAGATCGAAAAAGCAAAAGAGAACTGGGAAAACGAGCGCAACCGCCAGAAAGACGAGCTGGATCGGGAACGTAATCGCCACATCGAAGAGTTGGAGCGCGTCGCTGGGCTGACCGCTGATGAGGCCAAAACGGAGCTGGTTGCCGAGGTCGAAGCCGAAGCCCGCTCGCTGGCCGCCCGGCGGGTACATGAGATCGAGCAAGAGATCCACGAGGAAGCCGATCGCCGTTCCCGCAAGATTCTTGCCACCGCCATCCAGCGTATCGCCACCGACTATGTCGCCGAATCGACCGTTTCGGTCGTGCCGCTACCCAGTGACGATATGAAAGGCCGCATCATCGGGCGCGAGGGCCGCAATATCCGCGCGCTCGAACAGGCAACCGGCGTCGATCTGATCGTCGACGATACCCCGGAAGTCATCATGATCTCCGCCTACGATCCGCTGCGGCGCGAATTGGCGCGGCGGGTGCTGAGCCGCTTGCTGCAAGATGGGCGCATCCACCCGACCCGGATCGAGGAAGTGGTCAACAAGGCGCAAATCGAGCTCGACCAGACCATTCGGGAAGAAGGCGACGCGGTTGCCTACGAGGCGAATGTCGTCGGACTGCACCCGGATCTGATCAAATTGCTCGGTCGTCTCAAATACCGCACCAGCTACGGGCAAAACGTCCTGGCGCATTCGCTGGAGGTCTCGGTGATCGCTGGCGCGCTGGCCAGTGAGCTGGGCGCTGATGTGAATGTCTGCAAGACTGCGGGTTTGCTGCACGACATCGGCAAAGCCGTCGATCATGAGGTCGAGGGACCGCATGCGCTGATCGGCGCGGACATCGCCAAGCGGCTCGGACGGTCGGCCAAGATCGTCCATGCTATCGCCGCCCATCATGGCGAGGAAGAACCGCTGACGGTCGAAGCCTTCATCGTTGCCACGGCAGACGCCATTTCCGGCGCGCGTCCAGGCGCCCGGCGGGAGATGGTCGAAACCTATACCAAGCGGCTGGAAGCGCTGGAAGGGGTGGCCAATTCGTTCGATGGCGTCGAGAAATCGTTCGCCATTCAAGCCGGTCGCGAGATTCGCATTCTCGTTTCCCCGAACCGCATCGACGATCTGGCGGCAACCCAGCTCGCGCACGATGTGGTCAAGAAGATCGAGGAAACACTGGAGTATCCAGGGCAGATCAAGGTCACGGTGATCCGGGAAACCCGATCGGTCGACTACGCGCGCTAGCCACCGGGCTACGCACGACCGGATCGGGCAACCAGGCGGAGATGGTTCGCTGAACCATCTCCGTTTTTGTTTGCGACCGAAGATGTTCGATCCGGCAGGTTCGACCGAAAGAGCGGAAATTTCCTTACCGATCAGCTATCCTTCCCACGAAAGCTGGAATAGCGGGGCCGTTGCAGGTCGTTCGCCCACATGGGGTCCGGAAACACGGATGGCGAGCAGGGACGACTGTAACGGCCTTTGTACGTCCAGCATTGAATCTTCGTTCCGGGCAGGGGCCTTCCTGCTCGACTTTCGTTCGACCGGCCGCCTCGATGCAATTCAGCAGGCCGTGTGGAGTACGTTCGGATGGATCGCTTCTTCAGCAAGCTCGACCTTCGCGACATCAAAATCAAGCCAGAAGGAAGTCGGTTTCTACCGGACGACGATGACATCGATCAGTCGGATGACGCGCCGGTCGCTTCGGTCTCCGTAGCCGCGGAATCGATCGAGGTCGACCGCTCTCCCTTCGAGAACAGCCATGTCTTCTCCGCAACCTACGAGCGCGTGACGGTCGAGGAATGGATGGCACCGGCTGGAGAGGTCGACCGCCCTCCACACTTCGAGCCAGTGGCTCCCTGCGGCTCCGAGACCGAGGTCGAGGTTCTGAAAGTCTCGGCCAAGTCCCGCCCCAGCGCGGTTGCGGGCGCTATCGCCGGGGTCGTTCGGGAAAACGGACGAGCCGAAGTTCAGGCGATTGGCGCTGGGGCCACCAATCAGGCGGTCAAGGCCATTGCCATCGCTCGTGAATATCTCCTCGAAACCGACATCGACGCCGTCTGCGTTCCGGCGTTCATCGATGTCACGATCGACAATGAGGAACGAACGGCTATCCGCCTCGTGATCGAACGCCGCTAGGATTTGCTTCTCATTCCGTGGCCATGATCCATCCAGCGCACTCCAGCGTCGACCTGCACTGCCACTCGACCGCGTCCGACGGTCTCCTCACACCGAGCGAGCTGGTGGTCCATGCCAGTCGACGCGGCGTCTCCGTTATTGGACTGACCGATCATGATTCGACCCAGGGAGTCGCGCCGGCCGTGACGACCGGGAACGACATCGGTGTGACCGTCATTCCGGGGGTCGAGCTCAGTTCGGAGATCGAAGGACTTCAGGCCCACATCCTGGGATATTTCATCGACCCCGATTCGCGCTCGCTCCAGGAAGAATTTGCCTGGATGAACGAATCGCGCAGAGAACGGATCGGGCGCATCGTCCAGAATCTCGATGCGGCGGGTATCCGAATCACCGTGCAGGATGTTCTCGAGCGCGCTGGGACGGGCACCGTCGGTCGCCCGCATGTGGCACGGGTGTTGGTCGATGCCGGATATGCCGAAAGCGTTTCGGATGCATTCAGCCGCTATCTGACCCGTGGCAAACCCGGGTATGCGCTCTCCGAAAAGATCACGCCCGAGGGCGCGATCCGGGCGATCAATCGCGCCGGGGGTGTTGCCGTGCTGGCCCATCCGTGGAGCACCAAAGACCCGGCGGGGGCCGTCGCGCGATTGGCGCCCGCCGGACTCACAGGGGTCGAGTGCTACTACGGCGAATACACCGCCGAGGTGCATCGCGAGCTTGCGGCGCTGGCGGCCGATTACGGTCTCATCGCCACGGGCGGCAGCGATTTCCATGGCCCGGGTGTGAAAACCTCCGATCTCGGCGGCGTTCTGGTTCCGGCCGAATCGGTCGATGCGCTCCGCGCCGCCGCCGAATCGGTACGCGCCTCGAATGCGTTCTTGGCCGAATGACCGCCGCGGCCATCATCGTTGCTGCCGGAACCGGACAGCGATTCGGAAATGCAGGGAAATCGTTTGCTCGGATAGCGGGCAAACCAATGGCGTGGTGGTCGTTGACCGCGGCTGCAGCCGCGCCCGCGGTCGATGAGCTGGTGCTCGTCTGTGGAACGCATTCGCTGGACGTCGCAACCGGGCTCCTGGAGCAACTCGACACCGAAAAACCGGTCCGCCTCGTGCTCGGTGGCGCGCGGCGGCAGGATTCGGCACTGGCGGGAATCGATGCCACCAGCGATTCGGTCGATGTCGTAGCCATCCACGATGCCGCCCGTCCCCTGGTCGATGCGAACCTCTTCGAAGCGGTCATCGCCGCCGCGCGCGATCATGGCGCGGCCATCACTGCCGTGCCCGTTTCCGATACGATCAAGCGGGTAGCCGGGCAATATGTGCTCGAAACCATTCCGCGGCAGGATTTGGTCAGCGTCCAGACGCCGCAAGCGTTCGGCAAGCGACTGTTGCTGAACGCATTTGCCCAGTCTGGACATATCGATTCGACGGTGACCGATGAGGCGTCGTTGATCGAGCAGATGGGGCAGGCGGTGGTCATCGTTCCCGGTTCGCCGGCCAACCTGAAGGTCACGTACCCGGACGATCTGGCCGTGGTGGAAGCCCTCATGCGCGCGAGGATGGAATGATCCGCACAGGCATCGGCTATGACATTCATCGATTCGCGGAGAACAGACGCCTGATGCTGGGCGGCATCGAAATCCCATCCGAGCGGGGACTGGCCGGGCATTCCGATGCCGATGTCGTGCTCCATGCGCTGGCCGACGCACTTCTGGGCGCGGCCGCGCTCGGCGATATCGGGCATCTCTTTCCTCCGAGCGATCCGTCGATTGCCGGTATCGACAGCCGGATCATTCTGCGCACCGCGGCCGAGCGCGTGCGAGCGGCGGGATACGCGATTGGCAACATCGATGTGACCGTGATCGCCGAGCGCCCAAGGATCGCCCCTCATATCACCGCGATGCGCGATGTCATCGCTGCCGACCTCGGTATTCCGGAAAACCGCGCCAGTATCAAGGCAACGACCAACGAACGCCTGGGCGCTATCGGACGGGAAGAAGGCATTGCCGCGCTCGCCATTGCGACGATTCTCGATCCGTCGTTGCTGGACCGGTCGTGAAAGCGGTTCTCCAGCGCGTCAGCCGGGCGTCGGTTCGGGTCGATGACACGATCGCAGGCTCGATCGACCAGGGATTGCTGATTCTGGCCTGCGTCGTTCCTTCCGACACCGCTTCGATCGCCGGACAGCTCGCGACGAAAATCGCAAATCTGCGCATCTTCGAAGATGACGACGGCAAGATGAATCGTTCCCTGCTCGATTTGCCAGCAGGCGAGCCACGCGCGCTGGTGGTCTCGCAGTTCACCCTGGCGGCCGACGCGAGAAAAGGGCGCCGGCCGAGCTTCGTCGGAGCAGCTCGCCCGGAACAAGCCATTCCCGTGCTGGACGCATTCTGCGCGGCCTTGAATGCGAGCGGCATCGTCACCGAAACTGGTATCTTCGGAGCGCATATGGACGTGGAGTTGGTAAACGACGGACCGGTAACACTCTGGCTCGATAGCGATGACCTCTTTGGCCCGTCTGGAACTGGGAAGAGACGATGAGCTCGACAAATCCATCGGATCCGCAATTGCTGTTGCCCGAGTGGTTGCGAGACGGCAGCGAACTGACCGCGTCACGACCGGTTCCGACTCCGCCCGCAGCGGTTGCGACGGTCGAACCGGCGATCGCCCCCCCTCCGGTGGCGTCTTCAGACGCGGTCGTGGCCGTCGCGGCTTCAGCCACACCGTATAGCGATCGGCTGTCGCTCGATACCAGACTCGATCCGGGACAGCTCGTATCCGCCGCCGATCTTCCAAAATGGCTGGGCGGACTCCAGGG
>JBIQLF010000034.1:7508-11604 GCA_044464585.1 Thermomicrobia bacterium | reverse complement strand
GGAGCGGACGCCCCCCAGGATGGGGTGGTCGATGTGGAAATCAATGGCTGGCTTCTGATTGCCGCGGCGCTGGGACTGCTCGTCCTGCTGGCAGCCGCCCTGAAACTCTATCTCTCCTGATCGCCGGCGATTGCCCGGTTCTTCAGCAAGCAACGAAAAACGGGAGGGCGCATGCCCTCCCGTTGGTGCATCTCGTCGATTCGACGATCAGACTTCGCGGAATTCGCCTTCGACGGTCGACTCGTCCTCCTGGGACGCGCCTTCTCCAGCCGGCTCCTCCTGGGCGCCATTGCCGCTGGCAGCCTGCTGGGCACCATAGACGGCCGACCCGACCTTCTGCAGCGACTCCACCAGCGACGCCGAGGCGGGCTGGATGCGGCTGGTGTTCTCGGGATCCTTTTCGAGAATCTCCTTGAGCTCGGCGATCTTGGTATCGAGTTCGGCCTTCAGATCGCTCGGAATCACCTCGCCATGCTCGCGCAGCACCTGCTCGGCCTGGTAAACGGTGCTTTCGGCATCGTTGCGAGTGCTGATCGCTTCCCGCCGGGCCCGGTCCTCGTCGGCATGCGACTCGGCTTCGCGCACCATGCGCTCCACCTCGGTATCCGACAAACCAGACGATCCGGCGATCGTGATCTTCTGTTCCTTGTTGGTCGCCTGATCGCGCGCCGTGACATTCAGGATACCGTTCGCGTCGATATCGAAGGTCACTTCGATCTTCGGCAAACCACGCGGCGCCGGCAAGATGCCGTCCAGAATGAACTTGCCAAGGCTCTTGTTGTCATTCGCCATCGGGCGCTCACCCTGGAGCACGTTGATTTCGACCTGCGGCTGGTTATCCGCCGCGGTGGTGAAGACCTGACTCTTGCGGGTCGGGATCGTGGTATTGCGCTCGATCAGCGGGGTAGCCACCCCACCAAGCGTCTCGATGGAGAGCGTCAGCGGCGTCACATCGAGCAGCAGGATGTCCTTCACTTCGCCGCCGAGCACACCGCCCTGGATCGCCGCGCCCAGCGCCACGACCTCGTCCGGGTTGATGCCCTTGTGCGGTTCCTTGCCGAAGTAGTCCTTGACCTTCTGCTGCACTGCCGGCATGCGCGTCTGCCCGCCGACCAGAATCGCCTCGTCGATCTGGCTCTTGGCGAGATCGGCATCCTTGAGCGCCGCATCCATCGGCGGAACGGTGCGGTCGATCAGGCTCCCGACCAATTGCTCCAGCTTCGACCGGGTCAGCGTTTCCTGGAGGTGTTTGGGTCCGCTGGCGTCAGCGGTCACGAACGGCAGGTTGACCTCGGTCTGCTGCGTGCTGGAGAGCTCGATCTTGGCCTTCTCGGCGGCTTCCTTCAGACGCTGGAGCGCCATCCGGTCCTTGCGGAGATCGATGCCTTCTTTCTTCTTGAACTCGTCCGCCAGCCAGTCGATGATCTTCTGGTCGAAGTCGTCGCCACCGAGATGGGTATCGCCGTTGGTGGCGAGCACCTGGAAAACGCCCTCGGAGAGATCGAGGATCGAAATGTCGTAGGTGCCGCCGCCCAGGTCGTAGACGGCGATCTTCTCGTCCGCTTTGCTCTCGAGCCCGTAGGCCAGCGCCGACGCGGTCGGTTCATTGATGATGCGCTCGACATTCAATCCCGCGATCTTGCCGGCGTCCTTGGTCGCCTGCCGCTGCGAGTCGTCGAAATAGGCGGGCACAGTGATGACCGCGCGATCGACCGTTTCACCGAGATAGGCTTCGGCGTCGGCCCGCAGCTTCTGCAGAATCATGGCCGAGATTTCCGGCGGGCTGTACCACCGGTCCCCCATCTTGACCTCGAGACCGCCGTTGGAGGCTTCCCGCACCTGGTAGGGCACGTGCTTCAGATCCTCCTGCACCGAAGGATCCTTGTATTTGCGGCCGATGAAGCGTTTGATCGAGAAGATCGTATTCTCCGGGTTGGTCACCGCCTGGCGGCGAGCGAACCGGCCAACGAGGCGTTCTCCATTGCTCGTCACCGCCACCACCGATGGCGTCAGGCGTTCGCCTTCCGCGTTCGGAATGACAACGGGTTCACCGCCTTCGATCGTTGCAACCACGGAGTTGGTCGTTCCGAGGTCGACTCCAATCATTCGTCCCATAATCTCTCTGTTTCCTTTCGAATTCGTTCGTGTCGTTCGGATTTCATATGCAATCGAGTTGTCAACCGGCCTCGGGCAGATTCCCCACTCTCACCATGACCGGGCGAAGCAGCTGGGTTCCGAGGGTGTACCCGTTTTGATACACCTCGACCACCATGTTGTCGGTCGTGCCTGGATCCTGGGTGACCGCTTCGTGGACCGCGGGATCGAACGGTTGTCCGAGTGCGTCGATCTTGTGGACGTCGAACCGTTCCAATACCGCCATCAGCTTCTTTTCGATCAGCAGAACACCGTTCACCCAGGCCGATTCGGCATACTCGGGCGGGACATTCAACGACGCCCGTTCGAGATCGTCGATGATGGGAACCAGTTGCGCCAGCAGATCGCGCGCCGCATTCTTGCGCTCCTGGACCCGTTCGTTTTCGGTTCGGCGGCGGAAATTCGCGTATTCCGCGGCAATGCGCTGCAGTTGATCGAGATAGCCATCTCGTTCCGCCACCAGCGCGGCAATGTCCAGACTCTGTTCGAGAAGGTCGGATTCGAGTTCCGCTTCTGCGGCCGATCCCCCCTCCTCCGGTTCGATCCCGCTATCCGCGGGATGCGACGGAAATCGTCTCACCTCACCATCCTTTATCCAGCGGGCGGATAAAGATCCGCCACCAGATCGCTAATCAAACGGGACATGTACCGGACCGTCGAGATCGTGCGCCAGTAACTCATGCGAGTCGGGCCCAGCACCCCGATCAACCCCTTGACGTTGTCATCGACGCCATACGTGGCAACGATGACCCCAAAACGCTGGAGCTGATCGGGAAGCTCGTCCCGGCCAATGAAGACTTGGACGCGATCGACCGATTCGATCTGCGGCAGAATGGCATTGAGGAAGGCGCCACCCTGCACCAGATCGAGCACGGCATGGACATCGTCGTCCTCGATGCCGGGTTGTCCAACAATGTTATGCAAGCCCTTGCTTCGAATGGAAATTTGATCGGGCGACCCGATCTGGCGCAGCGTGCTGATGGACTGTTCCAGCACCGCCGCGGCCAGCGGCGTCGCGCCGATGATGTGATGTTCGATTTCGTCCGCCGAACGGCCACTCAATTCCGCGGAAAGCTGCCCGGCCAGAATCCGAAGCTCGCTCTGCTCAGCGGCAACCGGCAAATGCACCATCGCCTGGCGCACAGTGCTTTCCCGGGTGACGAGAATCAGCAGCGCCAGTTGCGGTTGCAGCGAGATGAGCTCCAGATGCCGAATGCGCGCGGTGTCCAGCCGGGGCGAGGTGACCACCGAAACATTCCCGGCGATCTCCGCTAGCACCGAAGCGGCCAGCTCGGGCCATTCGTCCAGCTTGGTTTCGGCCTGCCGGAACTGATGCCGGATCATGATCTGATCGCCCGCCGGCAGATCGACATCCCCCATCAAATGACCGACGAAATAGCGATACCCCGCATCGGTCGGCACTCGGCCGCCGGAGGTATGCAACTGGTCGATGAATCCGGCGGCTTCGAGCTCCGCCATTTCGTTCCGGATCGTTGCAGCCGAATAGCCGATCGAATACCGTTCCGCCAGGAACTTCGATCCCACCGGCCGCCCGTTGGAAACATGCTCGCGCACGATCAACCGCAGCACCTGCTGCTGGCGCGGCGTGATCCGTGAGCGTTCTTGAGATGGTCGTGATCGATTCGAAGCTGCCATAGTCATTCGTCCGCGGCAATTTTAGCACTCTCATTGCCTGAGTGCTAATGCGCCACGCGAAATAACTCTACACGGTCCATATCAAGGTTACGTCTACTCCTTCTTCGGGATGGATCGCTTTGGGAGGTCACGACGCCGCGCCATGCCATCGAGCATGGATTCGCACGAGCGAGCCAGACTCGACCGGCGAAGGCGGGTCGACGGCGAAACGGCGCCCCTCGGTCGCCGATCAGCGTCGCCGACTGAACAACCGGGCAATCAGCCCCGGTTCCTTCTGGGGTCGAGC
>JBIQLF010000034.1:0-7408 GCA_044464585.1 Thermomicrobia bacterium | reverse complement strand
GCTTCCCAAGCCGATAGACTCAACCCCGGATGCGCAAAAACCGGTTGCCTGGCCGCCAGCCACACGGCAAAACCGAAGGTGACATCGCTCGGCCTCGGGTGTTGCGGAAGTGGTCGAGTCCAGAACCGTGAAGCGGGATCGGTGTCCGTATTACCATCATCAGACGTTGCATCTTCGCTCGATTGCCGCAGAAACATCTCGGCCGCGCCATCTGGAAACGGGTGCAGGGTATGGAGTTCCATGTCTGAGCAATCCTGTGGTTGGATCGAACGTCTCGCCCGCGCTGGCTTGCGGCACGGATTCGGAGCACCGTCTATTGTGACCGACCGAAAACAACTCCGTCTGGAAGCCTGGGAGCGCACCCCTCCCGGAACGACCGATCAGGTCGAATTCAATCGCCATGGCGTGGCGGTCCACGATGTCGCGTGGAAAGCCACCACGAGCGCCGGTATCGTTTCGGTTGCGGCCAAGCGATTGCCATTCCACGACGGCGCATTCGAACATCTCTTGCTGGCGGACATGCTGGAATATGCCCGTGACGAACGGGCGGTGCTGGCCGAGGTGGCCAGGGTGCTGGAACCGAGAGGGCGCCTGACCGTGCTGGCTCCCTATCATGGTCCAACGACCTGGCTCGATGGCGCAAACTGGAATCGATATTTGCACGATCTGGCGGCGTCCGAAACGATTCTTCCGGAGCTCTCGGAATCGGGGTGGCGGCGGCGTTATCGCCGGACCGATCTCGAGCATCTGCTCGTCGATTCGGGTTTCGAGCTCGGTTCGGTCGACCGGCGCGGCACCGGGCTCTCGGAATTGGGATGGTTCATCGGCCGGTTGCTCGAAGACAAGCGGCCACCTCATCAGGTCAGCGCGGATCTCGATTTGATTCGGATTCGCTATACGGCGCGCGCGCTCGACCGGCGCTTACCGCTCGGTCCGCTGGGTTCGTGGTTGATCGTCGAGGCCGCCAAAGCGGACGCCACCTGAATCGCACTGGCCGGGACCGCACGCGCCTGTTTTCCGGCTGTGGCTCTTCCAAAGAAAAACCAACAGGCCGCGAGCGTTGGCTCGCGGCCTGTCGATTCCTGCACGCGGATTGCTATTTGACGATCAGCGTACCGACCATCCCGGCTTCCTTGTGGCCCGGAACGTTGCAGTCGAAGTCATAGGTGCCCGGCGCGGTGCCAGAGGGGATCACCACATCGACCGTCTCACCCGGCTGCACGTCGACACTGATGTCCAGCGAGTCGATCGTGAAGTTGTGCAGCGCGGCGCCAGTGTTCTCCATCTTGATCGTGACCGGCTCATCGGCGGCATTGATCGTGATCTCGGTCGGGTCGAAAGCAATGTCCTTGGCATCGAGCACGATCTCCGAAGCGCCAGCCGACGGCGACGCCACCGGCGATGCAACAGGAGACGCTTCCGGCGATGCAGGGACGACGGCCTCGACCGTTCCGGCGCCAGCGGTGGTGGCGGCTTCGACGGTGCCCGCGGCGCCGGTCGTTGCGGCCTCCACCGTACCAGCCGCGCCAGAGATGGCCGCCTCGACGGTGCCTGCGGCGGAGGTCGTTACCGCCTCCACGGTGCCAGCGGCACCCGAAACAGCAGCTTCGACCGTACCGGCGGCGCCAGTGGTCGCAGCCTCGACGGTGCCTTCAGTGCTCGCGGCAGCCGCTTCGACGGTGCCCCCAGCAGCGCTCACGCTGGTGCTCGCAGCAGACTCGACGGTGGCGGCCCCGGTCTCGACCGTTGCAGCCGCGCCGCCCGCGGCGGTGGTTGGAGCGATCGTCGCGGCAACCGTGGGTTCGGGGGTGGGTGTCTCGTTCTTCTTCTCGTCACCACGCGTGAAGTACCAGATGAGCGCGGCCAGCACAGCCAATGCCAGCAGCGGCAGCAGCCACTTCATCCAGCCGCCTCCGGACGACTCCGCAACCGGAGCGGGCGGTGGTGGGGGAGGCGGGGGCGGTGGCGGCGGAGCGGCAACGCGAGCGGGCTCGGCGGCTTTCACCGGTTCGGTCTTCGCATTTGCGGCTCGTCCCGCGGCTGCACCGGCAGCAGCGCCTGCCGCGGCTCCGGCGGCCGCACCAGCAGCCTCTTCACGGCGCACCGGCGCGACCGGTTCGGTTCGCTTGGTGGCTTCCGTCTTCGCGCGAGTGAATCCGGCTTTCTCGGCCTCGGCAACGTCCTTGAAACAGACCTCGGGGACTACCTGGGCATAACCCTGATCCTCTGGCCGGTAGAACACATTCGAGGGCTCGTTGCCCTTGATCGGATAGCCGTCGGGGCAGGTCCGGCCACCGCCAGTTTGGCGCACGAAACCGGCAGCCGGTGCGGCTGCCGCCGCGGCTTCGCCCGGCTTGTTGACAACGACGTGGGTGAAGCCGACCTTCTGCGCGGTCGCGGCATCCTCGAAGCACATCTCAGGGATGACCTGGGGGTACCCCGGATCGCCCGGCTCGTAGTACAGATTCGACGGCTCGTTGCCCTTGATCGGATACCCGACCGGGCAGTCTCGCCTGCCGGTGCCCCGGACCCAACCGGGACCTGATTTTTGTGACATCCGTTTTCCTCCCCGAACACTACCGAACAAACGGACTTTGACAGAGCTAACGTTCACTTACCGGAGCAAGTGTAGCGCACGTATCCAAGCCCGTCCGACGTTACGAACGTAGTACTGAAACCCGAAACCCCTCGCTTCGAACCCGATGATGATGGAAATTCCTGGGCAGCCGCGCCCCGGTCTGTGCCAGCGAATCGCACCGGCGCCGAAATGCCTCCAGCGATTCGGTGATTGGCGCCCTGCGTATCCGGACGGCGGCGTCGACTCCGGGTGCGTCGGTATCGAAACCGGGCAAACCTGCATGCCCACCTGCAAGAACGAATCCCGGCTCTCGTCGCCCCATGGATGGAGCCGGGACTATGCGCTCATACCATTCGCGCGGGAAACATTGTAGATGGCGATTGTGGTTTTCGCACGATTCGACCCGATTCGCCAATGGCGATCGCGGTCGATCGCTCACCACATCCCCAGCTCGTCCTTCGCGTCTTCGCTCATCATGTCCGGGGTCCAGGGAGGACTCCAGACCAGTTTTACGTCGATATCCCCGATGCCCGGCAGCTCCCGGAGCGCGCCCGTCACTTCCTGCATGATCACCGGCCCCAGCGGACACCCAAGCGATGTCAGGGTCATGGTGACCAGCACGTCCCCGCCTTCGGAAATGTCGGCGTCATAGACGAGACCGAGATCGACAACATTGATACCGATTTCCGGGTCGTAGACCTGTTTGAGACCTTCCCGGACATCGTCCTTGGTAAAGGCAACCGCCATAGATATGAACTCCTGATCGAAACGTTCGCATGCGCCAGCCAAGAACACGAGGCGCCCGCCCCGATTGTACTCGCCGCTCGGCCGCGCGACCGATCGCGGCCCGAACTCCGGGATGGACACCGCGCGTTCGAATGCGTTCACGCGCTTTACGCGCTTTACAGGAAGAGCACCATCGCTCCCGCCACGATCGGCACCAGCACGACCGCTGTCCGCAACACCCGATACGGCGCCCGCGCCGTGAATTTGGCGCCCAGATAGGTCCCGCCCGAAAGCCCGAGCACCGCCGCGATGAGATAGCGAACCGACACGTCCCCGTGTCGCGCCAGCACGGTCGCGGCCGATCCGCTGATAAAGACGAGGGTCAGCATCGTCGTGCCGATCGTCTGCACCAGGGTCAGCCGCAAGCCGGTCAGGAACCCGAGCTGCAGATAGGGAGCCATCCCGACACCGAAGAATCCGGCGGCGACCCCGCCCGTGCCGCCGAGCACGACACCGCGCGCAACTTCCTGGCGCCCGGTCAGCGGCGCCCGCTCCGTTTCGGAACTGGTCGACCGGGCCACGATTCCCGTGCGCAACCAGACGAGCACGGCCAGAAACCAGAGTGTCAGCCCCGCGCCGAGCTCCAGCATTGGCGCGGGAACGAACTGCGCCAGCTCGGCGCCGGCAACAGCGCCCGCAACCCCGGTCAATCCGACGATCGTTCCGACTCGGGGAGCAACATGATGTTCGCGATAATGAGAAACGGCGCCGAAGATCGTGACGACGCACATAGCCGCCAGCGCGGTGCCGATCGCCGTGCCGATCTCCAGCCCGAAGACGCCGCTCAGGATACCGGTCAACATCCCGGCCCCGCCGGCTCCGATGAAGCCGAGGATCACGCCGACCCCGAAGAAAATCCCGATCAGCGCGATCCAGGCGAGCAGGAGCGGCCCCCTAGTTCTGGCCGGACGGGTCGATGGTTCGCCAATTCCCCTCGGGGATATCGTTCTGGCGGGCCGGGGGACCGTTGGATCGCGAAATCCTCCCCCAAAGATAGATCGCGAGGCCGATCACGAGAACCACGCCCGCGAAGAGCGCCATTCGAAACAGGAGATTGATGAATCCGCTGAACATCCATCCGATCAGGATGCCGAGCAGAATGCCAGAAAGAAACCAGTAATAGAACGGGAATCGCCCGTTGAGTTGAAATCGATGCATATCCTTCGACGCTCATGCTGAAATGGAAAGAAAACGAACGATGCGCGGAACGCCGCCGACCGGCAGCGCTCCCGTGCGTGCGCGTATCCTACACCGTGCGAATGGGGGCGGATGGAACCCGGTGGTTCTCCCAGTCTTCAAAACTGTGCGGGCGGCGGTGATCCCGGCGCCGGTGGGTTCGACTCCCATGCGCCCTCGCCACCCACTTCAACCAGATGACCGAGCATACTCCACCACCGTCAGCGCGTAGATGCGCATGGCCGCGCGCAGGCTGCTGAGACTGACCCATTCGTTTGGCGCATGCGCCAATGGCAGCAATCCGGGACCGAGCGCGGCCAGGGTAGGAATTCCGGAAATACCCTGGAAGGCAATGGCATCGGTGCCGCCGGTGAACGCGCCAATGGGAACATCGCGTCCCAGCACGGTTCTGGCAGCCGACCGCGCCGCCTCGACCGCCGGGTGATCGATATCGATCTCGCTGGCTTGGGCCCAGTCCATACCGTCCGGCCAGACCACTTCCACGGTCGCCCCGTTCAGCACGGGGGCGCTACGGTCGATCGCTGCCTGCACATCCTCGCGAAATGCGTCGCGGCTCATTCCCGGAATCGTGCGCACATCGGAATAGAATGTCGCCCGGCCCGGAACCACGCCATATCCGACTCCGCCGGTCGTTCGGACCCCGATATTGATCGTCGGCCCGGAAAGACACAGCGGGTGCTCCGGATATCGCAGGGTGAGCTCCTCGCGAAATCGCACCATCAGCCGCGCCATCGCTTCGACCGCGTTGACCGATGGCAACGAGTCGGAGAGCGAGGAATGCATCTGGGTGCCGGAAACGGTCACCTCGAAACAGGACGAACCGCGGGAAACCGTGCGAATCGCATCCCAATCGGCATGGATTCCGGACGGCTCGCCCAGGATGATGGCATCGCAATCGTCTGCCAGTCCCTCGCGTGCCAGAAAATAGGCGCCAAACCGACTGCCATATTCCTCGTCCGCGCTGAAGAAATACGTAACCTTGCCGGCCCAGCGGTCCCGATGCTGTTGCAGCCACTCGGCGGCAAAGAGCATCGCCGCAAGCGCGCCCTTCATATCGGTCGAACCGAGTCCATAGAGCCGATCGCCTTCGATCGTTCCGATGAACGGATCGGTGCGCCATTCGGCCGCGGCGTCCCCGGCCGGTTTGGTGTCGGTATGTCCGCAGAATCCAAGATGCGGGCCCGGTTTACCCGAATCGATCGTGAGAATGAGATTCGGACGATGTGGAACCAAACCCGCGATCGCCGGTTTGGGCAATCCCAGCCGTTGGCAGGTGCGCGCGATCAGCTCGACCGGGGCGGTTTCGTCCCCGGGCGGATTCGGGCTTGGCGCCGCGATCAGGTCGATCGTGAGTTGAACGACATCGTCGTCGCGCTGCCCGAACGCATCGAGCAGCGTGACGATTTCGTCAGGGGAATCCATCGATGAACCGTCAACCGGCAACGAGCTCTGCCTCCGCGACGCTGGTATGACCATTGCGATGGACCGGCGCTTTCTCTCGTGGGAGCGGCCCGACCCGGAGCTTGGTTTCGATCCATTCCACCACCTCGGTGCGGTTCGGTGGAGCGCCATCCCATTTATCGTCCGACACCAACGCGGCGATCACATCGGCAATCACCATCAATGTGTCGAATGCGATGACGAATGTGCCGGCGCGCGCCGCTTCCGGGGTGAGCACGGCAATCGAGATATCGGATACCGCCGCCAGCGGCGATTGCGGCACCGTCGACACGCCAACGGTGGTGGCGCCCAGTTCCCGGGCAAGCGCCAACATATCGATCGTGTCCCTCGTTCGGCCCTGATGCGACAAACCCACCACCACATCGCCATGACCGAGCGCGATGACCTGGTTGGTGAACATATCCGGCGAGGTCGCCACCGCACAAACACCCGCCCAGTTCAATTTGACGGCCATGCCCAGCGCGGGAACATAGGCCGCGCCATGTCCGAGGATGAACACGCGTTGCGCGTTCGAGATGACAGCGGTGGCCTGCTCGATCGCTTCGAGATCGATCGTGCGGGCTGTGATCTGCAGCGCCTCGATCTGCTGCCGCACCACCGCTTGCACCACATCCGGAACTGGATTGTGCTGGTCGGAGCCATGTTCGGCCGATTCGAAGTCCTTGGCTTCGAGACGACCGAGCGACTGGGCGATCCCCTGCACCAGCTCGCGGAATCCCGTATACCCGACCGCCCGGCAAAAACGGGTGACCGATGGCAGCGACACACCGGCGGCGGCCGCAACGTCGTAGATCGTCATGCCGAGAATCGACCAGGGGTCGCGAACGATGGCCTCGGCCACCCGCCGGGAAGCCCCGTGCAGTGCGGGCAGCCGCTGCTCGATGATGGTCAAACAATCGACCGAACGATACCGTGCTGAACTATCCATACCCTCGTACTCCCATGCCCACAGTCACTGTGAACCGGTCAAACAACCATGTGAATTATTTTAAGTGTGGATGGATTGTACTGGGAAAACAGGGATTGTCAATAGGGGCGAAAAAGTCCGCTTAGGGGCGAAAAGTCCCCCTACTGATCGAAATCGGTCAGACAACTACCCGAAAAGTGCCCGGATGGTCTGATGAGCGGCGATCTAACTTTCTTTCAGGACCGCTCCGCTCCGGACCCCAGGGAGACCGGACGTGCGAAACGAGCGACTCCACGGCGCACATGTTCTGCCAGAGAACTTGCATTCGCGCAATATCCGCCAGGCGAACATCCGGAATGTCTATTCGGGTCGCGCACGGTCTGCCAATCGTTCCGGAAATTTGGATTCCAAACGCGACGATTTCGAGTGTCCGGCAATAGGTGATCCGGTTGGTGGGGCTACAACACTTTGGACGCCGC
>JBIQLF010000033.1:0-29225 GCA_044464585.1 Thermomicrobia bacterium | reverse complement strand
CCCACGGGAGGCGAGGCCGCTGCGAGCCCCCCCGATGGGCCCCAGGACAACACAACAGATCGAGATGCCAAAGAAGGCTGCGTTTCCGCAGCCTTCTTTTTTGTATTCGGCGCTCGCTGAAAGCGAATACATACCCGACCGCCCTTTGACGGTGCGTCTTCGGGCATCGTACAGTGCAATGCTGGCGCGCAGGTCATTTCGCGCGCCGATATCCAAAGGACACTTCGTGAATACATCATCGCACCTAGGCCGAGCCCCCGCGCTTCCCAGCAAGAAAGTTCTTGCCTCGGGCGTAGTGGCCGGCGCCGCGGTAGGCGCCTGGGCGGTTTCCAAACTCCGGGCCCCCGCCCAATCGTCACCAGATCAGGGTTTGATCGACTGGGAACACGCCCGCTCGCTCGCCATCACGATGAATCGCGCGGCCAGCCTGACCTCGGTCGAACGCCAGCGTCTCGATACCTACTACACCCAGTTGGTCGACAAGGCGATCCCGGTGGTCGCTGACTATGTCGGTATCCAGCTTCCCCACTCGGCGGTTTCGACCCACGCATTCGATCGCGTCGATTGGATCAACGCCAATATCGACGCGTTCCGGGATATGCTGGCTCCTTTCGAAGCGCTCGCGCACGACGAAGCGCAGCAGAATGCCGGCGCCCAAATGATGGCCAACCTCAACCGCCGTGTCGTCAGCTTCGAGGTCGGCATTCTCCTCGGCTATCTCTCGCGCCGCGTGCTCGGACAATACGATATTGCCCTCCTCGGCCGCGAGCAGATCGACACGGGCAAGCTCTATTATGTCGAACCCAATATTCGGCATATCGAAGCTTCGCTCGGATTACCTGCCGAAGACTTCCGCATGTGGTTGGCGCTCCATGAAACGACCCACGTCTTCGAATTCGAAGGCTTTCCCTGGGTGCGCCCCTATTTCAACGGAATGCTCGAAGAGTATTTCGGGTATCTCAAGGAGGATGCCGCCCTCCTGGGTCAGGGACTGAAGAACCTCAAAATCTTCGCCGAGCGCGTCCGTAGCGGCGAATCCGGATCGAGCTGGATCGAGCATTTGATGAACGAGCAGCAGCGCGATCTCTTCAACCGTATGCAGACCATGATGTCGGTGATCGAAGGCTATTCGAACCACGTCATGAACGCGGTCGGGCGCCAACTCTTGGCCGACTATGAACCGATCAGCCGCAAATTCGAGCACCGGCAAGCCAATCGCAGTCAGGCCGAAGTGCTCTTCGCCAAGCTGACCGGACTCGATATGAAAATGGAGCAATACCGCCTCGGCGAGGAATTCATCGATGCGATTGCGGCCCGGCGCGGACACGCCTTCGCGGTCCGCGTCTGGGAGGGTCCAGAAATGCTGCCTACCCCCGGGGAACTACGCAATCCCAATCTCTGGATCGAACGGATCGATGGAGCGCGTCCGCTCACATCGCCGGATTCGTAACGGCCTGCGCATCCGGGCGCTCTCGAATGTGAACGATGCCCGCTCGCCTCTCGGTAGCGGGCATCGGCGTTATGTCGCCTCAATGCAGGAAATGCCGGAGCCCGGTGAAGACCATCGCCACGCCGGCGTCGTTCGCCGCGGCAATGACCTCCTTGTCGCGAATCGATCCGCCCGGCTGGATGATGGCTGTGACCCCGGCAGCGATGGCTGCTTCTGCTCCATCGGCAAACGGAAAATATGCATCACTCGCCAGCACAGAACCCGCCGCCCGCTGCGCCGCCTTCCGTACCGCGATATGCACACTCTCGACCCGATTCGGCTGCCCGGCGCCCACACCGGTGATCGCCTCGTCCTGCGCGAGCACGATCGCGTTCGACTTGACATGGCGCACCGCCCGCCAGGCAAAACGCAGATCGCGCATCTCGGTCGCCGTCGGTTGCCGATCGCTGACAACATGCCAGCCAGCTTCGTCGTCCGGTTCGACATCCGGTTGTTGCACGAGCAGCGCGCCTCCGATCGAACGTAGTTGCAATGCCGTATCGGCGGTCAGATCGCCCTCGGCCATCTCCAGGAGCCGCAAATTCTTCTTCGACGCCAGCAGCTCCATCGCTGAGTCGGAAAACCCGGGAGCGAGGATCACCTCATAGAACGTCTCTTTCAAGAGCTCGGCCACGTTGCCGTCGATCTCGCAATTCGATGCGACGATGCCTCCGAACGCTGAGACCGGATCGCCGGCCAGCGCCGCCGCGTATGCTGCTGCCGGATCGTCCCGCACCGCCAGTCCGCACGGAATCATGTGCTTCACGATCGATACTGCCGGCCGGTCCCAGCCCTGAATCGCGCTCCAGGCCGCATCGGCATCCAGCAGATTGTTATAGGAGATTTCCTTACCCTGATGCTTTTTCGCCGCCAGGACTCCGTGCGGCTCGATTCCGGGACGCAGCCGCAGGTACGCGGCTGCCGCTTGGTGAGGATTCTCTCCGTAGCGAAGATCGAGCGCTTTTCGTCCGGCCACGGTCAATTCGTTCGGGAAACATTCATCTCCGCGACGCAGATACGTGCTCACCAAAGTATCGTATTCGGCCGTATGCTGAAACGCCCTGGCCGCGAGCTCACGGCGGAGGTCCTGAGAAACCCCTCCATTACGAAGCGAATCCAGCACCCGCTGCTGATCGGCGGGATCGACGACCACGATGACATGCGCGTGGTTTTTCGAAGCGGCCCGCAACATGGCCGGACCGCCAATATCGATCTGCTCGATCGCCTCCTCGTCGGAAATGCCTGTTTGGAGCACCGTCGCTTCGAAGGGATAAAGATTCGAAACGAGCATGCCGATTGGCTCGATATTGTGCTCATTCAACTGCTGGAGATGCGTTGGTTCGTCCAACCGCGCCAGCAACCCACCGTGAATCGACGGATGCAGCGTCTTGACACGCCCATCGAGGATTTCGGGAAACCCGGTCACATCGGCGACCGCTACGACCGGCACATCATGGTCACGCAGGGTTCGCAAGGTCCCCCCGGTCGAGAGGAGCTCCCAACCGAGCCCAACCAGTTGCTGGGCAAATTCCACGATTCCCGTCTTGTCATAGACACTGATGAGAGCGCGCACGAGAGGCACAGTTCCTTTCGAACAAATCGACGGACGAACTGATGGTAGTCTAGCGCCGAAGCGACTTTCGCCCGTGCGCCAGCGTCGCGCCGGCGCGCAACGATTGGATTCCGATTGATGACCCAACCGCTCCCTGCAACGATCGACGACCGAACGATTCGCGCCTATCTGACCGCGCTTTCCGGTGGCACTCCGACTCCCGGTGGCGGTAGTGCCGCCGGGTTGACCGGAGCGCTGGGGTGCGCGCTCGGGGCGATGGTTTGCGGGTTGACTCTTGCCCGCGGATCGAATGAGCGCATCGAAGAAATCCAACGCACTTTACTTGCGCTGCAGGCCTCGATGCTCCGCCAGTCGGAAGCCGATGAGCGCGTGTTCGGAGCCTATCGCGACGCGACGGAATTACCGCGCTCGACAACCGAAGAAAAAGCCGCGCGCCGGGCCGCAATCGAAAACACCCTGGTAGCAGCGGCCGCGGTGCCCGAAACGCTCGTCATCCTCGGTCTGGAAGCGCTCACCACACTCGAAGAAGCCGCGGCCGATGGCTCCCGGCATGCCCTCGGTGATTTGCTTACCGGCGGTTATCTGATTCGCGCGATGATCGAGGGTTCGCTCGAGAACATGGAAGCCAATGCCAGGCTCATGAAAACGAGCAGCAACAGGGATCGGTTCGACCGAGCCGCCGAGTCCGGGCGCACCGATTTGGCAGCGGCCATGCAGACACTCGAAGCAGCGGTCGCCGCTCGCTTCTCCTGATCGCACACGACAACGTCCGCGCGAGCATCAGGCCACTGCCTGGCGCGGGCGATATTGCAGGGCTTCGGCTACATGCTGAGCCAGCACGGCATCGCTGTCCGCCAGATCGGCTATGGTGCGCGCCAGCTTCAGAACACGATGATACGAGCGTGGAGACAGACTCAATTGCGTCACCGCATTGCGCATCATCGCTTCGCCCATGCCATCGAGCTCGACGAATCGCGCCAAATCCCCGGCGCCCATGTCGGCATTGGTCAACGCATCCGAATCCTCGAGGCGTTCTGCTTGCCGAGCGCGAGCGCCGGTCACCCGCTGTTGAATCGCGGCTGAGCTCTCACCCGATCGTTTCGCGGCCAGCTTGTCATAGTCGACCCTGGGCACCTCGATATGGATATCGATCCGATCGAGCAACGGACCGCTGATCTTCTTCTGATATCGCTGGATATGGGCGGAACCGCACCGGCATGCGCGCACCGGGTCACCGAAATACCCGCAGGGACATGGGTTCATCGCGCCGATGAGCATGAAATTCGCGGGAAATGTCACCGTGCCGGATGCCCGGGCCACGGTCACCTGCCGGTCTTCCAACGGTTGTCGAAGCATCTCCAGGGTCGAGTTCATGAACTCTGGCAGCTCGTCCAGAAAAAGCACTCCCCGATGCGCCAGACTCACCTCGCCCGGCCGTGGCCAGGAACCGCCGCCGATCAGTCCGGCATTGCTCGTTCCGTGATGCGGTGAGCGGAAGGGCCGGTCCCGAATCAATGGCGTATCCGGAGGGAGCAACCCACGCACCGAATAGATCTTCGTGACTTCCAGCGCCTCGCCGATGGTCATCGCCGGCAGAATCGACGGCATTGCCCGCGCCAGCATGGTCTTGCCAGAACCTGGGGGGCCGCTCATCAAGACGTTATGTGCTCCGGCGGCCGCGATTTCGAGCGCGCGTTTGACATGTTCCTGGCCCCGAATCTCGGAAAAATCCGGCACCGGAGGCGTATCGGCCCTCCGGTCGAATGCTTCTGCCCTGAACGGCGCAATCGGCAGCTCGCCATTGAGATAGTTGACGACATCGGCCAGGGTGCGCACGGCAATGATCTCGATGCCCTCGATCAACGCGGCTTCCGGAGCGTCATCCGCGGGAACGATCGCCCGGCGCAATCCGCGTTGCGCCGCCAGCGACACCATCGACAGAATGCCGGGCGTGTGCCGGACGATACCGTCCAGCGACAGTTCGCCGACGATGAGCGTATCCGCTACATCGGCTTGGATCTGGCGAGAGGCGATCAGGATACCAGCGGCAATCGGCAGATCGTAGGTCGGGCCCGCCTTTTTCAGATCGGCCGGGGCCAGATTGACCGTCACATGACCGCCGGGGACGCGACCGCCGCTATTGCGAATGGCGGCCCGAACCCGCTCGCGGCTCTCCTGAACCGCCGCATCCGGCAAACCGACGACGACGATGCCAGGAATCCCGCCCCCGACGAACACCTCGACCTCGACGAGCACGCCATCGAGTCCGACCACGGCGCAGCTATTGACCTTTGCCAGCACTTATTCGTTCGCTCCTGTCGTCGCACTGCGCCGCACGATCTCCATGAATGCCCCCGCATCGACATGCAGATCGAGCTGATGGACCGCTGGGAGCGCCGATCGCTCGAAGGCCAGTTTGCGCGAAATCGCGCTCATTTCCACGATCGCTTCCAGCGAACGGGACCCATGCAGGTATTTCGGAACATCCAGGAACGCGGCCAGCAACGCATCGTCGATGCGCAACGCGTCACCATCGAAAATCTGGGGCGCATTGCGTTGCAGAACCGATCGCAGCAGAATCGCTCGTCTGAGGTGATATGTCCGATCACCCGCCGAATCGGGATTCGGACCCAGCACATCGACGAAGCCCCGCAATCGGCTGAGAAAATCGGTTGCTTTGGCGCCGGGACGCTCCAATGCCCGCTGCTTGAACGAGTCCATCGTCGCATGGGTGCCACCGGCAAAAATGAAAATGGCCGGACCGATTGGCCGATTCGCTCCATCTTCGGAGAATGTGCCGTCTTGCATCGGCGCGAGGAAACTGACGAGCCAACCGAGCTCCTGCCCGTTCAACGAGCTATCGAACTCATCCCAGAAGACGAGCGGCAGATATTCCTTCAATCGCAGGTCGCGGATTTGCTGAAAGGCAGCCGGCAATTCGTCCGCGGCTCGGAATTGTGAGAGATTGAATTCGAGCGAACCGAGCGGATTGCGCCCCGGCGCGATCACCGAGGCCATCTGTTTGATCGCGAACGATTTGCCCGATCCTGGTGGACCGAAAACCGCCAGGCACAACGGGCGCGTGCGCCGCGGGCTGGCCAGATACTCCGAGATGATATTGCGCACGCTGCGCATACTCTCGATCTCGATCCGATCGACGGACGACCAATGCCCCATGGATTCGAGTGGAATCTCTTTGCCAACATGGTTGACGCCGAAGCGGGCGATCTGGCCGGCGGCGTCCCGGAAATCGCCCACGGAATCGAATACGCGCCAGGATGGGTCGGTTGAGATCTCGATACACCGAATCGCGCTGTCCGAATCCGCGCCAGCCGCAATCGATTCAGCAAGACGCTGGTATGGAAAATCGATCCGGATCCCCGATTCGGTGGTTTCCGCTGCAAAACCCTGGTCGTGCAATACGCGGGCCGTCTCGATACCGTTGATCACGGCGCTTCGCGCATCGGCGCTGGTTCCCGCTTGCCCGAATTCCCATGCCAGGGCGATGACCACCATGGTTCCGCTACCGTACTGCTGCCCCGGGCGGCGGGCTTCCCAGTCACCTTCCTGCGAACGGGGATCATAGATGAGCAGGTCTGGGCCATCTCGATCGACGATGACCGCACCGGAAGCCGACAACCCAACGACGACACGTTCGATCGAACGCAAATCGCTTCTCGCACGGACCGCGCTGGCCACATCCTGGGCTGTTCGCTCCCATGAAAGCGGTTGCCCAATCGGCGCGCCCTGCTTGCGCAAATCGCCGACCGTGCAGAACAGTGTCGTCCGATCAGCCGCGTTTTCGAGCAGATGGGCCCACAGATCGCCGGTGCCGATCGAACCCGTTTGCCGGATGACGATGTGCGTATTGGGCGAATCGAGCGCGCTCGGCCAATGGGCCGAATCGCGCCGAAAGAACTGATTGCCGTCTTCCAGCAAAATGCAGGCGGGCTCGAAATCGGTTCGTGGCGCGCCGGCGCTCACCGGATAGGATCGGGCGGGGTGCAGGCCGATGAACCGGTCGATTCGCCAGACGAGCTCGTTCTCACCCAGCCGTTTGGGATGCGGCTTCCACGAGGCAAACGAACGCGTGATCGCCGGCGACGCCGGATCCCGAAGAATCTCTTCCGGAATGACTGGTCCAGCGACCGGAAGGGATTCTGGTGCAGCGGCGCTCACCGCGTTCAGCAACAACGTATCGACCGCAGCGCCTCCCGGCATGCTGGACACGCCAGGGCCATCGAACCTCGCCCAAACATAGCGCGTATCGATCCGCTCATCGGAGCGGCCAGGCGGCTCGGCAATACTCCAATCGGCGATCGAGTCGCCGGCAACCAAGATTCCAGCCGAAGGGCGGACCGATACGGTCATGCAACCATCCTGTAGCGAGTTGTGCGCGAGCGGCAATACGTGTCTGGCGATAGGATACCGGAGCGGACGCGCTCATCGACCGGGTTGCGCGCAATCGACCATGCGCACCACCGTTTCGACATGGTGGGTCTGGGGAAAGAGATCGAAAATCGCGATTCGATCGATGCGCAGATTACCCGCCGACAGGATTCGCAAATCCCGCGCGAGCGTCGCCGGTTCACAGGAAACATAGGTGAACCGCGCCAGATGCTTTTCCGCCAGCAGTCGTGCGAGCGACCGGTCGAGACCAGTGCGCGGAGGGTCGACCACGACGAGATCCGGCCGCGCGCGGATTTGCTGCCGGTAATTCACCCAGCGAGCCGCATCGTCCACAACGAAACGCGCATTCCGAATGCCATTCCGCTCCGCCCCCTCGCGAGCATGCCGGACCGCTCGCGCATCGGACTCGACCCCGGCGACCCGCGTGAACACACGCGCAAGCGGCAGGGAAAACAACCCCACCCCACTAAACAAATCCCAGGCAATCGTTCGCTCTTCGCCTGCCGAGCCGGTGACGAAGGCGATCAGCTCCGACAAGAGATCGAATGACGATTGGAAGAAACCTCCTGGATCGACCGAATACGCCGTGCCGGCAAGATCCAGCCAGAATGCGCCGTCCTCGATCGGTGGGATCGCAGGGAATCCATGCACCTCTCCATTGCCCGCCAGCAGGTGCACCGAAACCGGGAGCGCGCTCGTCGATCGACGAAGCGCGGATATCGCCTGGTTTATGGCATCGCTGCTCGCCAGACACGACGGCACATCGACGACGCGATGGGAACGCCGTTCGAAGAAACCCAGCGATCCAGTCGCGAGATCGTGGTGAAGTTCCACCCGGGTTCGTGCGCCGAATGGCCGCGGTGCACCGAAACGGGCGATCTCACCACCCCAGCGGATTCCCCCGATACGATCCAGCGCATCCCGCACGATCGCCTCTTTCGCATCGAGCTGAGCAGGATAGGACAGATGTTGGAGATCGCATCCACCGCACCGACCATACCAGGGGCACGGCGGATCGATCCGACCGGTGGACGCTTCCCGCACCGACACGATCCGCCCGTGAGCGGCGCCCCCATGCACCGACACGATCTCGATTTCCAGCAGGTCGCCGGGCGCCGCATATTCTACGAACACCGCGCCATTCGGCCCGCGCCCGAGCCCAGCGCCGCCTGGCACGATGCGGTCGATTCGGACCGCGAACCGGTCTCCAACCGCGTATCGCGTCGCGTTCCTGGTGTTGGCCATACGCTTGTTTCTCGAATCGTGCGTCTCGAACGACAGCCAGACCGGTTCTGGCCGATAATCTCGCGGGTTGTTCGAACATGGTAAAGGAGACGGAATTCATCGATGACCGGTAGTTTGATCAACGGAGAAGGACGTCTCAAGCTGGCCGTCCAACGCAAGGGACGGTTGACCGAGGACACACTTCGCCTTCTGCAAAGTATCGGCCTCGAATTCGAGACCTACGGCCAGCGGCTTCTCACCCAAACACGCAATTTTCCCCTTTCGATCCTTTTCGGGCGCGATGATGACATTCCCGGTTATGTCGGCTTCGGCACCGTCGATCTGGGCATCGTCGGCCGCAACCTGATCTACGAGGAAGAAGTCGATGTCGTCGAGCTGACCGAGCTCGGGTTCGGCTTCTGCTCGCTGGTGGTGGCGGTTCTGCGCGATTCCCCCTACCAGACGATCGAAGACCTGAAAGACAAGAAGATCGCGTCGTCTTACCCGAATTCGGCGCGGCGATTCTTCGCCGGGCGGGGCGAGCAACCCGAAATCATCACCCTCAGCGGCTCGGTCGAGGTCGCTCCTGGGCTCGGTCTTTCCGATGCCATTGTCGAATTGACCGCAACCGGCTCGACGCTGGTCCTCAACGACCTGCGCCAAATCCATACCATTCTCGACAGTCAGGCGGTGCTGGTCGCCAACCCCGAATCGTACGCCGACCCGGACAAGCGCGCGAATATCGACCGGCTGCTGATGCGCATCGATGCGGTCCGGGCCGCGCGCCGGTACAAGTACGTGATGATGAATGCCCCGGTCGACAAGCTCGACGATATCAAGCGCGTCATTCCCGGACTCAAATCACCGACCATCGTGCCGCTGGCCGTGGAGGGTTGGGTTGCCGTCCACACTGCGATCGAGGAAGACGAGTTCTGGGAGATCATCGAGAAGCTGCGCGCGGCGGGCGCTTCGGAAATTCTGGTGACCTCGCTGGACAAGCTTCTCCTGTAGGGTAGTGTGGGCCAGGGTGTCCAGAATTTCGGGTACTCTTTGCGTGCATGCCGGGCGCATGCGCATTGGCTTTCCAGTCTAGACAGGTCGCAATGGTAACTCAGGCCGCACTCCGGCAATTCGATCTCTCCTCCATCGTGCGCGAACCCGTGCGGGCAACGAGTTCCTACACGCCATCTCACCGCGATCCGGCGCGCACACATGATCTCCTGCGGCTCGATATGAACGAATCGCCCTATGGCCCTTCGCCAAAGACGCAGGTGGCCATTTCGGCGTTTGCTGCCACCAACCGCTATCCCGATTTCGACCAGTGGGCACTCCGCGACGCAATTGGCTCCTATACCGGGGTGGCGGCCGAACAGGTTTTCTGCGGCGCCGGATGTGACGATGTGCTCAATCTGCTCGCGCATATGACGCTCGACCATGGCGACGAGATCATCATCTCGGAACCGACGTTCGGCGTCTATCGCGTTCATGCAGGTTTGCGAGGAGCGGCCACGATCGACATTCCGCTGGTCGAGGGCTTCCAGCTCGATGTCGATGGGATTCTCGGAGCGGTCACCACCCGGACGAAATACATCGTCATCTGTACGCCGAATAATCCGACCGGCAACGACCTGCGAAAAAGCGATATCGATCGAATCGTGCGAGAGGCGCCTTGTCTCGTGGTGATCGATGAAGCCTATTCGGAGTTTTCCGGAACCAGCTACGCCTCGTATGTGGACACATTCCCCAATGTGCTCGTGTTCCGGACCATGAGCAAATTCGCCGGACTGGCTGGTATGCGGGTGGGTTATGTTCTGACACCGAAGGCCATTGCGCCACATTTCGAGAACATCATCCAGCCCTGCCATAACGTGACCGCGCTTTCGAGCGAAGCCGCGATCGCGTCGTTGAACGATCTCGACTTTTTGATGGAGCGGGTCACGCAGCTTACGGCCGCGCGCGATGAGCTCGCCGCCAGTCTGCGCGAGATTCCGGGCGTGGCTCCCTATCCGTCCGCGACCAATTTCCTCTTGGTCGCCCTGCCGGTGGACGATGCCGGTCCGGTCGTCGCTGAGCTGCGCAATCGCGGCATTCTGGTCCGTCATTTCGGTAACCCAGCCCTTGGGCTCGGGTCCTGTCTCCGTGTGACCACCGGCACTCCCGAGGAAAACGAGCAGTTTCTCCGGGAGCTCGGGGAGATTCTGGAGGCCGCATGAGCACAACAGCCAATCGTATCCGCCGCGGAACCATCGAGCGCAAGACAGGCGAAACCGATATCGCCCTCTCCCTCGATCTCGACGGGGCCGGTTCGAGCAACATGAAAACTGGCGTGCCTTTTCTCGATCACATGCTCGATGCGCTCTGCCGCCACGGCGGGTTCGACGTGAGTGGTTCCTGCACCGGGGACGCGTCGATGGATCCGCACCATTCGGTCGAAGATGTCGGAATCGCGTTCGGCCAGGCGCTCAAGATCGCCATCGGCGACCGAGCGGGAATCAACCGCTATGGCTTTGCCTACGCTCCCCTCGACGATGCTCTGGCCCGGTTCGTCGTCGACTTTTCCGGCCGGCCCTATCTCGAATTCGTCGCGACCATGCCGGAGCCGGTCATCGGTGTCGATTTCGCGTCCAGTCTGGTCGAGGAATTCTGGCGCTCGGTCGCGGTCAATGGCGGGCTCACTGTCCATATCGATCTCATCCGCGCTCGTAATGCCCACCATGCGGCCGAGGCTATCTTCAAAGCCGCGGCAATCGCCCTGCGTCAAGCGAGCCGGATCACACGGTCGCCGGATTTCGTGCCATCGACCAAGGGGATGCTGGCATGATCGCCATCATCGACTATGGCGCGGGCAATCTCCGTTCCATCAGGCGAGCGCTCGAAACCAATGGGGCCGATACCGTCGTCACCAGCGATCCGGAAACCATCCAGAAGGCGGACGCGGTGGTTTTGCCGGGGGTGGGTCATGCCGGTCATGCGCTCGGTGAGATCGAGCGGCGCGGGTTGACCGCCGCAATCACCGATTCGGTCGAATCCGGTAAACCGTTTCTCGGGATCTGCCTCGGAATGCAGCTGCTCTTCGAACATCAGCAGGAGGGCGACGTCGAAGGGTTCGGTTTTCTCAAAGGCAGTGTCCGGCAGATCGAGGGCGCCGAGAAGCTGCCGCATATCGGCTGGAATCGCGTTGCGACCACATCAGTCGATGACGAGTTGAGCGGCGGGTATTTCTATTTCGTGCATTCCTTCGCCGCTGCTGCCTCCGATCCGTCGGACGTGACCGCCACTGCCACTTATGGGGAAGCATTTCCGGTCGTCGTCAAGCACGGCAATGTCTGGGGCACCCAATTCCATCCGGAGAAAAGCGGTCCAGCCGGAATCGACTTCCTGGCATCGTGGATCCGGGAGGTCGACCGGTCGACCAAGCAACGATGGGCGGCCGGCGAATGATCATCTATCCCGCAATCGATCTACGCGCGGGCAAGGCCGTGCGGTTGATCGAAGGGGACTTCTCTCAGGAAACGGTTTTCGATGCCAATCCAGTCGATGCGGCGCTGCGATGGCAAACGGCCGGAGCCGAATGGCTGCACATCGTCGATCTGGATGGCGCGCGTTCTGGTTCGACCGAGAATGCACCTTCGATCGAAGCCATCCGAGCCGCCGTTCACATTCCAATCGAGCTCGGGGGCGGAATTCGCTCGGTCGAATCGGCCGAGCGGTATTTCGCAATGGGTATCGACCGGATCATTCTCGGTACAGCGGCGGTGGACCACACCATGATCGTTCGAACGCTGGTCGAGCGTTGGGGGGAACGCGTCGCGGTTGGATTGGATGCGCGCGATGGTTTGCTCGCCACCGATGGCTGGCTTGCCCAGCGTGAACAGTCGGCACTGGATATTGCCGCGGCGCTTCGCCAGATGGGTGTGACGACGTTCATCGTGACCGACATCCGAAAGGACGGGAAGCTGCAGGGGCCGAATTTGCAGATGTTGGAACAAGCGCGATTCGTCCTGAAACACGGGGTCATCGCCTCGGGAGGTATCGCCTCGATCGACGATGTGCGTGCGGTTGCCGCGCTCGGTGTCGACGGCGCGATCATCGGTCGCGCGCTCTATGATGGACGTATCGATCTGGCGGAAGCGATCGCGGCTGGCCGGACAGAATAGGCGAACCACCCAATGACAGCCCCTTCGACCACCCAGACCGCTCTTACCCGCCGGATCATTCCTTGTCTCGACGTGACCGGTGGCCGCGTGGTCAAGGGCATCGAATTCGTCGATCTACGCGATGCGGGCGATCCCGTCGAGCTGGCTGGGTTCTACGACCGTGAAGGCGCGGACGAGCTCGTCTTTCTCGACATCACCGCCACTTCGGACAGCCGAGGCACCATCATCGATGTCATCGAGCGCACCGCCGATCAGATCTTCATTCCATTGACCGTTGGTGGCGGCATTCGCTCGGTCGACGACATCAAGCAGTTACTCCGGGCGGGCGCCGACAAGGTATCGATCAACAGCGCGGCGCTGGCGAATCCATCGCTTATTTCGGCGGGCGCCGATGTGTTCGGTAGCCAGTGCATCGTGGTCGCCATCGACACCCGCCGGGATCCCGAAACCGGCAAATGGGTCGTCTATTCGCACGGTGGCCGCAAGCCAGTCGATCGGGATGCCATTTCCTGGGCAGTCGAAGCAGCCCGGCTCGGTGCGGGCGAGCTGCTCGTCACGAGCATGGACCGCGATGGCACGCGCGACGGCTACGATCTCGATCTCCTCGAAGCGATTGGCTCGACCGTGGGAATTCCGCTGATCGCTTCGGGTGGCGCCGGCGCCCTGGAGCATCTGGCCGAGGGCCTGGCTCCTGGCCGCGCCGACGCCGTACTCGCTGCCTCGATCTTCCACTTCGGCGATGTTCGGATACACGAAGCCAAAACCTACCTGGCCCAACGCGGCATCCCTGTCCGGCTGTGAACGATCCGATCGACTTCGACACTCATCCGCTCGTACCAGCCGTCATCCAGGATGACGACTCGCGCGATGTGCTGATGGTCGGTTTCATGAACCGGCTCGCCTTCGAGCGCACCCTGGAAACCGGATTCGTCCATTTCTGGAGTCGCAGCCGTAATCAGCTGTGGAAGAAAGGGGAGACCTCCGGACACACGCAGGAAGTGATCAGCATCTCGATCAACTGCGAGCGCAACAGTCTGCTGATCCAGGTGCTGCAAAACGGAGCGGTCTGCCATACGGGGCATCGCACCTGCTATTACCGTCAGGTGCTGCCCGACGGCACCCTCGCGGAAACGAGCGATCCGGTGTTCGATCCAGCCGATGTCTATGGCGATTCTGAACCGACACTCGAATCGATCTGGTATGGCGCATACGAGTATCTTCATGCGCACGACCTGACCGCGGTCTCTGGAACATCTCGTCTCCTCCGCACGCGACCGGCAGCCCCCTTGACTCGCATTGCCGACGAGCTCGAAGAATTGGCCGGGGTGCTCGCGGGAGAGCACCGGCATAACGATCTGGAATCGGATTTGCTCCTCGAAGGCTCGCAGGTGCTCTACTGGGTCGCCGTCTCCGGTGTGCTGATGAACATCGGTCCTGAGCAGCTCGAACTTGCGGCTGGTTTGAGCGATCACCCGGAACCCAAAGACACGCCAACCGTGATCGACGAACTGCGCTCGCACGCGGCATCGTTCCGTGCGAAACACCAGGGCATTCCGGAATTCGAGCTGAAGGAAACCATCTGGTTGGTGGGCGAAGCGATGAGCGCGGCGGCGATCGACCCGATACGGCTCATCGAGCGCGATCTCGCTGAGCTGCGCACACGTCCCTATCTGGCGGGCTATTTCGCTTCGGTTGCCGACTGAACCGGAAATACATCGCGCGAACCGATGGCAATCGCGATCAGCGAACCGATCAGAATGCCGAGCGCCCCGGTGAGCAGCAACTGCAGCCGATGCCCATCCCGGTCGCGGGTAGGGGGTGAGGGTGGGTCGATGATACGCACAGTTGCCTGTTGGCCATCAGCAGGCATCAAATAGTCGTTGATTGCTTGTGGCAGAGCCGATTCCACCGCGGCCGCGATCGCTTCGGCGTCCCTCGCGTCCTGGCTGCTTATGAAAACGGTGAGTACCCGGCTGTAGCGCGAAGCATCGAGACTGGAACGAACCTGCTCGATCGAGCGCGTCGTGTCCGGCATGACGGCATGCACCTGGCTCGCGAACGCATAGGACCGCACGAAGGGCGGCAAGTCATCGAGCACCATCAATTCAGGACGTTCCGAATTGCCCGGGATCTCGGTGTCCCCCGGAATCAATACCGTCGCCCGCACCGTCGATTGGTATGGTTCGCTTCGCTGGAAGAGATATGTGGTCACCACGGCCACCACCGGCAACAGCAGGACGATCCACCAGCGCCGCCGCACGACCGAGATGATCTGTCCCATGCTGATCGAATGCTCGGCCAGTGGATCGGTCGAATGCTGTTCCCTCATGTGCCTGGGCGCCCTCGTATCGATGCAACGACCGACCGCAACAGAATCTTCAGGTCGAGCCAGATCGACCAATGCTCCGCGTAGAAGAGATCGAGCCGCACCATCTCATCGAAGGTGAGATCGTTCTTCCCATTCGAGAACCAGAGTCCAGTAAGCCCGGGGGAAATCAGAAGCCGTTGTCGCTGCCAATCCCGATAGCGCTCGACCTGGGATGGCGCCTGCGCGCGCGGCCCGATCAGACTCATTTCGCCGCGGAGCACATTGAATAATTGCGGTGCGCTATCGAGATGGCATCTCTGGAACCAGGTCATCGAACCGGGGCCGGTTCGCGGCGGTTCGGGCACCATGAAGCGCAGGCGCATGAAGGGAACGCCATTGCGGCCGGCCATCGTTTGTCGCTGCACTATTTGCCCCCCGGTCGCCCGGCGCACCGCGAGCGCGCTCGCCACCATGGGAAGCGAAAGCATGATGACCAGCATCGTGGCGCCGGCCAGATCCATCGCCCGTTTGATTGCCGCATTGGCTCCACGGATCGACGCTTCGCGCACACTGAGAATCGGCACCCCGGAGATTTCGTCCAGTTGCACCCGGTCGAGCGAAAGCTGCAGCAAATCCGGCACCACCCGGAAGGGCACGCTCGCCGTCCGGCACCAGGCGGCAATTTCCAGCGCCCGGCCATGCCCCTCGGAAGGCAACGCCAGGATGACCTCATCGATGACATTTCGTTCGAGAATCGATGGAATATCCTCCAGCGAACCGAGATGGCGCGCGCGCATCACGCCGCGCGCGGTTCCCGCGGCGAGCACCGGGCGGTTCGGACCGTCATCGACATAGCCAGCCACGCGCAACCCCATACCCGGTGTGGCCAGGAGCATTTGCATGAGCCGCCGGCCGGTGGCGCCATTGCCCGCGATCAACACATGGCGCACGCCGATATCACGAGCCCAAAGCGCTTCCCTGGTCCGCCTCCGGGCCAGCCGCACGAACCAGAGCATCGCCAGCGACAGCGCCCAGACATAGACGAAGAGCAATCGCGACGGGGAGAACTGCGACAAATAGGCCGTCAACAGGAAGCCACCCATCGCCATGGTGACCGATCCGGCCACCAGCCCCATTTCATCGAGCAGGGATGTCCAGCTGGACAACCGGTAGACTCCCCGGATCAGGAAGACCGCCAGGCAGAAGACAGTGAAGAGCGCTATCCGCCCATGGAAGTCCGAGAACGCACGCTGGTTGAAGACAGAGATATGGCCACCGACTTCATAGCCATAGCGAAGCTGATAGGCAAGCCAGAATGCGAGCCAAAGCGCGATGACATCGGCAACGATCGCGAGGACGCCGCGCCCGGCGGCCGAAGCATGGCTCGACCTGACAGGCCGAACCGCAGGAATGGCCTGAGCGCGTGCATTGGCAGGAAGGTACGTCATGCGAGCTCGTCGCGACCGGTGAATGAGGACGGAAATCGAAGTCGCATCTGGCGAAGCATAGCACTCCCCTCACCAGCCACTCGAAAACGCAAGGCGGTGCTACCATCGCCCCTATGGATGAACCAACTGCCTCCGGCGGACCAGAACCACATCGCTATCTCTCGGCGCCCTGGCGCATGCGCTATCTCAGCAAGAGCGCCGATCCGCATGGCTGCGTCTTTTGCGACAAGCTGGCCAGCGAGGACGATGTCGACAATCTCGTCGTCTGGCGCGGCGCCTCGATCGCCATCGTGATGAATCTGTATCCCTATTCGACTGGACATCTGATGCTCATGCCCTACGAGCATGTTGCCTCTCCGGAGGATTTGAGCGATCCGAGGGCGATGAGCGAGCTGGCGCTCGAGATCGGTCCAGCGATGCGAGCTGTTCGCCGCGTGCTCCGCTGCCAGGGTTTCAATACCGGGATGAATACCGGTTCGGTCGCGGGAGCGGGCATCGCCGACCACATGCATATGCACCTGGTGCCTCGCTGGAGCGGCGATGCCAACTTCATGCCGATCATTGCCAATGTGACCGTCATGCCCGAAGCGCTTTCGGTAACCTATGCGAAATTACGAGCCGAACTGATGGTCGAACGCGATCCGGATCGATCGCTGGAGGCGCTCGTCTTTTCATCCGAGCTTGGATCGGTGCTCTTGGTCGAGAGCCGCCTTCCCGCGGTCAGCGTTCGAACAGGGCAGACATTGGTCGCTTCGATGAGCGATGTGCTGGCCGCACTGGGAGCCGAAGCCACGGTGGCCGGGTGGGCGGGCGGCCACACGGTTGTCTGGCGAGCATCGCATTCGGAGCGTCTCACCAGCGGCCAATGGGTCACACTCGGCGAACTCCCCGATTCCATTGCACTGCTGGCGAATGATGCGTTGGCCCGCTTGCAAGCGCCGAATTCCTGATCCGTACAGGGTTGCTTAAGCCTGATGGCTATACTTCCGGGTCGAGGGGCGAGCCCGTCGCCCCTCGTGCTCCTCATCGATCGGGGTACGCCCGCCCGTGTCAGGCACCGAAATCCGGCGTTTTTCCGATGACCAGTCGCTCCTCGGCGGCCGGTGGATCGTCGCCCTCTTGCAGGCAATCTCCGTGTCGCTCGCCACTGGTCTGGCGCTTCCGGTGGTCATCATCGGCGCATATGTGGCCCTGGAAACCAACGATCTCTATCGAATTGCCCTGATCCCCGCACTCGCATTCGGACTCTGGAATCTGGGGGCCCTGTTCGCGGGGCGAATCTGCCGGGATCGCGTCCGTTTGCTTCCCTGGGCCGTTGGCGGGGCCGTGCTCCGTGCCGCGGCGATGGCCGCGCTCGCCTATCTCGCCTACCACACCGGCGCAGGCAAACCGGATCGGCTTGGGCTGTTCCTGATCGTGCTGGGGGTGTTCGGTTTCGCCTCGGGGTTCGGCTCGGTTCCCCTGGAAGGCGTCCTGCGGAAATCGTTCGAAAGCTCCAGCCGGGCGCAGCTCTTTCGGGGCCGGGCATTTTGGGGAATCGTTGCGGCGCTGCTTGCGGGAATCGTGGTGCGCAGCGTATTCACGAACGATGGACCGGCCACGCAACGCGCATTCGCCTATTTGTTCATTGCCGCTGCTGGATGCCTGTCATCGGCCGCATTCTTCACGCTGCTCGTCAAGGAACCGGCGCGCCGTCTTTCCACCGCACGCCATGGCGGCCACGCGCATCTTCTGACCGCGCTCCGTCACGGACCGATGCAGCGGTACCTGCTCTTCCGGATCGCCTTCGCTGCCACGGCCATGCTCGATGTCTTCATCGTGGTCTATGCGCTGCGGGACTTCAGTTTCGAACGCTCGTTCCTCGGTAGTTATGTCATCGCATTCTGCGTGGCACTGGCGATCGGTTTGCCGCTTGCGCGCGCGCTGGGGAGACGCCGAGGCGGGCGATCGGTCCTGCAGGCAGCCATCTGGTTGAAATTGATCGCGCCGGTTCTGCTCCTGACGATCCCATATCTGCGGGACTCGGACACCATCGCGGGCCGCATTTCGGGCGACCGCTTCTTCTTGTGGATGCTCGCCGCTTGCTTCGCGGCCCTGGGGGCGAGCCAGGCATTCCAGGCAACCGGGAATTTCCAATATCTGGACGAGATCGCGCCCGCGGTCGAACGCGATAATGCCTTCGCCATCACGAACGGGATTCTCATGCTCGCAACGCTCGGTGCCTTCGTCGGAGCATGGATCGTCGAGCGCTGGGACTTCCAACACCTCTTCGGGATAACGGCCGCGCTCGCGTTGCTGGCAGTTCTCCTCAGCGGCATCCTGGTCGATAACCGTATCGTCGCCAGCCGCTCGGTCACCGCCCAACCGGGCCGGATGGCGATGCGCCAGCTCCGGCGCTAGCGAGCGTGCGCGTTCGACCGCACTATCGAAGCTGCGGCAGTACGTTCGTCGCCAGAAGCTCGACCCCATCCAGGTCGGTCATATCCTGCATCTGCCCCATGATGCGCTGGACCCCAGCCTGCTCGAACGCATGCAATTGCTCGGCAACCTCATTCGGTGTGCCGATAGCGGCACCTCGCGACCGCATGTGCTCCACGTCCACCCCGTCGGTCTTGCGCTTCACATCGGCATCGGTCGCCCCCACCGTGATCCGCTGCATGAGCGTCCGTCCTACGGAATCGGGCGTACGCCCCTCCTTTGCGAGCAGCCGGTCGAGGTGCGCATTCAGCGTATGAAAACGCTCGGGGGTGACGAAGACCGCATTCCAGCGATCGGCGTATTTCGCGGCAATCGGCATGGTGCGCTTTTCCCCATTCCCGCCGATGACGATCGGCGGACCGCCCGGTCGAGCTGGCCGGGGTAGCAACACCGCATCGTGCAGTTGGAAATACGTTCCCTGGAACGCGACCGGTGCGTCACGTTGCAGCAGGAGCTTGACGACCTGCACGCCTTCCTCGAAACGCGCGAATCGATCGCCCAGGGAGAGCAGGTCGAAACCGAAGTTGTGATGCTCTCGCTCCTGCCATCCGGCGCCCAATCCCATCTGGAACCGGCCCCCGGAAAGATCGTCGACCGCCGCCGCACTCCAGGCCGAAACCACCGGGTTGCGAAACGAGACCGGAGAGACGAGGGGACCGAAATCGATCCGTTCGGTCTCGGAGGCGAGATAAGCGAAGGAAATCCACATCTCCAGCGCGTCTTTGTATGGTCCATCAGGATTCGTGAAATGGTCGGACCGATAGAGACCGGCTAACCCGAGTGTTTCGGCGGTCTCGGCGAGCCGTTTCCAGCGTGGCCAATCGAGACCGTCCTGACCTTCGACCATCAACGCAACTTCGATCAATTCCAGTCTCCTTCGAACGAATCAGCGGATGGTTCGCGATCCAAATACAGCGCGGGCGTACGCGCGAGGCGCCCGGCTGCGTAGAATGCCCTCATATTCGGAACGAGCGGGCCGCACGCTGGCGTGCCGTGGAGCGATCGGTGCTCGAACGCATAGTTCAAAGTATCGCAAAGAAACCGGCGATCGGGGTCGTTGGCATTTCCAGTTGGGACACCATGCTCTCGACGCACACCCTGCCGGGACCAGGGGAATGCGCGATCGTCGATGCATCGATCGAGCTTCCCGGTGGCACATCGGCCAACGCCGCGGTCGCCGCCGCCAGACTGGGGGCGCGGGTCGACTTCATTAGCGCGGTCGGAAACGACACATTCGGGGCGCGGTTCATCGACGCGCTCGCGGCTGCCGGTGTCGATACCTCGCGAATCCATATTTCGCCGGACGAACCGACCGACCAGACGACGGTTATTTCCTCTCGTGAACCGCGGAATCGCACCATGTTCTGGCGGCAGGGGGCGATTCCGCGCATGGGTCACCGAATCGATATCGACCGGCTCTTCACGCGGCATCTGGTGCTGCTCGACTCGGTCGATCCGGCACTACGCCGTTTTCTCATCGATCTCCCGGTCCATACCTATCCAGATGTGAAGATCCTGGCACCGATGACCTATGTGGTCGAGTATCCCGGTCGTGATGAGCTCGATTCGATCGTTCGCTGCGATGCGCTGGTCGGCTCCCAGGAAGAGCTGCTGGCGCTTACGCAATGCACGTCGCTGGAGGACGCGATCGGGGCGATGCAGGAACGCATGCGCGTCTCCAACCTGCGCCATGTCGCCATTACCAGAGGAGCGGATGGAGCACGAGCATTCGATGCCCGGCAGGTCCACGATGTGCCGGCGCTGGACGTCGAAGCGGTCGACACCACCGGTGCTGGGGACGCATTCGCAGGCGCATTCGCAGTGGCCTTGGCCGTGCGGCTCGATCTTCCGGCTGCGTTGGTCTTTGCCACCTGCGTCGCGGGACTCTCGGTGCGCGGCTTCGGGGCGCAGACCGCGCTGCCTGCACCAGTCGAGGTCGAAACGGCCCTTAGGCGCTCTCTCCATCGAGTGCGGCTCTGATCTCCTGGCGCACATAGTCATCGGGTTCCGACCGCCACGCGCGTTCGAGTGTCTTGCGGCCGGTCTCGTCATCGTAACGACCGAGTCCCCAGGCGGCATGCCCGCGTACGAGCGGTTCATCGTGGGAGACGACCGCTTCGATCAACGACGGAATCGCCCGGGCATCAGCGGCATTTCCGAGCGCAACCGCCGCATTGCGCGCCAGCCCCCGCCGTTTGGCGCGCAAGACCGGTGTCCCGCGAAAGACCGCGCGAAATTCATCTTCCGTCATTCGCACCAGCCAATCCAGCTCCGGGGCGATGTTGCGTAGGGATGCGGGTTCCAGTTCGCGATCGAAGGTTTCCTGGGCAGCGCTCGTATAGGGACAGACCTCCTGGCATTCGTCACATCCGAAGACCCAGCTCCCGAATCGCGCCCGCAGTTCGGCTGGCATGACGCCCCGCTGCTCGATCGTCTGGAATGAGATACACCGCCCGCTATCGACCTCATAGGGTGCGACGATCGCTCCGGTCGGGCAACGATCGAGGCAGGCCCGGCAGGATCCGCAATTGCGATCGAGCGGCGCGTCGGGTTCCAGGTCCAGATCGAGCAACAGCTCGCCCAGCATGACCCAGGAGCTGTGCCCTGGCACGATGATGCAGGAATGCTTGCCATACCATCCGAGTCCAGACCGTGCCGCGACGGCTCGATCGACGATTCGGGCAGTGTCCGTCAACAGGCGCGCCTCGATCGGCCGGCCCGCACGGTCTTCCAGCTTCGCCAGGAAGTTCTTCATTCGGCGTTTGAGCACGCGATGATAGTCGGCGCCCCACGCGTAGCGCGAAATCTTTCCCCGGAGCGCTCCATCGTCCGGAAGATCGGGATATGCGCGGTAATACGGCAGACCGATCGCCACGATCGACCGAAGTCCGTCATGCAGATTGCCAGGATCGGAAGAGAATGTGGCGCGCTCGTGGGTGTACCAGTCGAACCCGCGGTAATGTCCCCGGTCGATGCGGTCGTGGACATGCGCTTCGAGTCCCGGGAACGCTTCCGGCCCGCTGATGGCCGAAACCTCGAGGCCGGATTCGCGGGCCAGCGCTTTCACCCAATGTGTGTCGATACTCCGGGATGCGGAGACGCCGCGCAGCCAGACCGGCGCGATCCGGAGCTGTTTGGAAGCGGATTCGGCGCACATAGCCCGGCCCCAATCATCTGACAGAAAAACAAGAAAGGAGCAGCCACGGCTGCTCCTTTCAAAGAATGATTCGTGCGGAGATTCGCGGCGTTTAGCGGCCGGTCTTCTGGGCGGTGCGCATGCACCGGGTGCAGACATTGAGGCGCACCAGCTGACCGCCGATCACCAGGCGTTTCCGCTGCACATTGGGACGAAAGTCACGGTTGGTCCGCCGCTTCGAGTGGCTGACATTATGGCCGAAACTCTTCGTCTTTCCGCAAACGTCACATGTACCAGCCATCGATGGCTCCACTTCTGCGTTCAGAACGAATTGGCCGGTGAGCCGGCCGCGGCAGACATGAAATCGGACGCTTTGGGCGCCCGCAATCGGGAAGTATATACCACGACCGGCCCGCTCTGCAGGCACATCCGACACTCGTCGAACGCCGTCCGATTCGAGTGCCCGAACCACGCTCGCATTCCCATCGTACACTTGTTCGGCTGAACGAACGAGCATTCGCCGCATAGTCTTTCATTCATGTCCACAACCCGGCCACCGCAAATCATTCTTGGAACCGCCGCCGAAGCAGTGCAGCGCGCGATCGTCCTGCTGCGCGACGAATGGCGGGATGGTTTTGGCGGCCGGAAGATCGACCGGGTCAGGATGCTCCTGCGCCAGGCGCAAAATCTGACGAACGACACCCCGACGTCCATCGAGCTGGCTCGCATCGATCTGCGGCTCGATGGGTATGCGGCGCTCGATTCCGAAGCGCGGCGACAAGAGCTCACGGAGATTGGCAAACACCTCACCGAGCTTGGCCGCAATCTGCCAGGAATCCCGGCGGCGCCGGCAGACCCGCGGCCATCGAACCGGACCACTCCGGCGCGAAAAGCCGCTCGGCCAGCGACCAACCGGCAGGTTACACTCGCCGCCCCGGTGACCGTTCTGCCTCGCGTCGGTGACCAGATCGCCCGCAAACTGGCAAAACTGGGTCTCGAAACGGTTGGCGATATTCTCCGCTTTCTCCCGCGGCGGCATATCGATTATTCCAAAACGATGACGATCCGGGAGGCGGTCGGCTTCGACACCACCGGCGACGTGACGGTCCGGGGAATCGTGCATGACGAGGCGGTTTTCGATGGGCCGCCCGCCCGGTACACGATCCGCCTGCAGGATTCGACCGGTTCGATCAAGGTGACCTGGTTCAACAAATATCTCGCCCACCAAATCCGGAAGGGCGACGAGATTACGATCAGCGGCAAGCTGGAGCATGGCTACGGCATGCCGGCCGCCACCAGCCCGGAATGGGAAAAGACCGGCGCGCCGAATCTCTCGACCGGCCGGCTCACACCGGTTTACAACCTGACCCAGGGAGTGTCTCAAAAGCAGTTGCGCGTTCTGAGCAAAGCCGCACTCGATATGACGGAATCGACGGTCGTGGATTATCTCCCCGAATCGATGCGCAGGCGGTTGAATCTCCTGCCGCTGGCGCAGGCCTATCGGGAATCCCACTATCCCAGCGACTACCGCATGCTGACCCGGGCGCATCAGCGTCTCTCGTTCGATGAGCTGCTCTTGCTGCAGCTCGGTCTGATCAAGCAACGAGAGCAGCGCCGCCAGGGCAGAGCAAGCCCGTTCGATCTCGAATCGTCCGAGCTGCCCGCGTTCTTCGCGCAGCTCCCATTCCAGCTGACCCGGTCCCAACGCAGCGCACTCGACGAAGTGCTGGCCGATCTGGAAACGCCGAAACCGATGACCCGCTTATTGCAGGGCGATGTCGGCAGCGGCAAAACGGTGATCGCAGCGGCCGCGGCAAGGGTGGCGATCCGCAATGGATTCCAGGTTGCCATCGTCGCTCCGACCGAAATCCTGGCCGAACAGCATTTGCAGAATTTCCAGACGCTTTTCGCGGGTTTGCCAGAAACCGAGCAACCCGTCGTGCGTTTGCTCACCGGCACAACCAGGAAGAAGGAGCGAACGCGGCTCATGGAAGAGCTCCAGGCTGGGACGATCGATCTGCTGGTCGGGACGCATGCGCTCTTCGAAGACTGGGTTACCTTCGATGCGCTCGGTCTGGTCGTCATCGACGAACAGCATCGTTTTGGTGTCCGCCAGCGCAGCGTGCTTCCCGCCCGATCGGGGGAGCTCCAACCACATGTGCTTTCGATGACCGCGACCCCTATTCCGCGCACCTTGAACATGGTGCTCAACGGGGATCTCGATGTTTCGATCATCGACGAATTACCGCCCGGGCGTATCCCGATCGAAACCAAGCGCTTCAGCGCGATGGATCGGCAACAATCTTGGGAGCTCGTGCGCAAGGAAGTCAACGACGGCCGCCAGGCGTTCGTGATCTGCCCGCTGGTCGAAGAGTCGGAAGCGCTGGACGCCAAGGCTGCGGTCACCGAAGCCGAATTCCTGCAGCGCGAAGTGTTTCCGGAATTCAAGGTTCAGGTGCTGCACGGCCGTATGAGCGGCAAGGAAAAAGACCGGATCATGGAGGAGTTTCGGACCAGGGAATCGGACATTCTGGTTTCGACGTCGGTCATCGAAGTCGGGATCGATATCCCCAACGCGTCGATCATGCTGATCGAAGGCGCCGATCGCTTCGGATTGGCGCAACTCCATCAATTCCGTGGACGCATTGGTCGCGGCCCATATCAGTCATACTGCCTGCTTCTCGCCGACGACGCAACGCCGGAAGCGGAGCAACGCTTGCAGATCATGGTCGATTCGAACGATGGGTTCGTGCTGGCGCAAAAGGACCTCGAATTGCGCGGACCGGGAGATTTCCTCGGAACGCGCCAGAGCGGTCTGCCAGAAATGGCGTCCACGATTCGCTGGTTCGATACGCGCACGCTCGATGCCGCCCGGAGGGAAGCCGAAACGATTCTGGCCGAGGACCCATCCATGAGCTCGGACATGTGGCGTCCGCTACGCGACCATGCCGCGGCATTCTGGCGCGATCTGGCGCCCGATCTGATGTTGTCGTGAGCGACACGCCATGCGGGTAACCACCGGGTCGGCCAAAGGGCGCACACTGAAAGGACCGCCGAGCACCGCCACGCGACCGATGTCGGACAAAATCCGCCAAGCGGTCTTTTCGGCGCTCGGCTCACTCGGCGTCACTTCCGAGCGTGTGCTCGATCTCTATGCCGGCACCGGTGCGATCGGAATCGAGGCGCTTTCCCGCGGCGCCCTCCATGCCGATTTCGTCGAAATGGGCGCGCCGGCCGCGGCGGTCATCCGCGAGAATCTCGAACGCACTGTGCTCTCGGACCGGGGAACCGTGCACCGGCAATCGGTCCAGAGCTATCTGCATCGACAGACATCGCCCTACGATCTCATCGTTCTCGATCCGCCCTACGCCGATCCATCGATCGCGGATACGCTCGGACAATTGGGGGAAAGCGCGCTGGTACAATCCGGAACGATCGTCGTATTGGGGCACTGGCCGCGTATCGATCTCCCGGAACAGATCGGGCGACTCCAGCTTCTCAAACGACGCTGCCACGGCGATAGTTGCTTTTCCATCTTCGAGGTCGACGGATCGGAGACCTCGCCAATCGACGTTCGGCCGGCCACGGCAACAGACTGATTGCGGAATCGTGTCGATGACTGGTAAACGAGCGGTCTATCCGGGGAGCTTCGATCCGATCACCATCGGGCATTTGGACGTGGCCAAACGGGCATCGAGGCTCTTCGAACATCTGACCCTCGGAATCTATCTCGGGAGCGACAAGCCCGGCGCGCTTTTCACCCATGATGACCGGGTTGGTATGGCACGAGCCGCGGTTGCTCATCTGGAGAATGTTTCGGTCGAGAGCTTTTCCGGTCTGACGGTCGATTTCGCTCGCGATCAGCGGGCCGACGTCATCGTGCGGGGACTGCGAGCGGTGTCCGATTTCGAATACGAATTCAAACTCGCCCACATGAATCACCATCTCGCGCCGGAAATCGAGGTGGTTTGTCTGATGACCTCATCGCGCAACTCGTTCGTCAGCTCCAGCATGATTCGGGAAGTCGCCTCGCTCGGCGGCGATGTCACCGGGCTGGTGCCCCCGAATGTCGAAGCGATTCTGCGCCAGCGATTCGGCAAGGTTGCCGCGGAACGAGCCGCCTCATGAGCTACGACGATTACGGTCAGGGCGGGTACCCCGCAGAATCAGAAAGCCGCGCCAGCGAGGGAACGGTCGAATTGCTCTACCTCCTCGACCAGTTGGAAGAGATGGTCGGCATCAGCAAGCGGGTCCCGTTCAGCCACAAAGTGATGGTGGAGGAAGAGGGATTCATCGAACTGGTCGAACAACTGCGGCTTGCGATCCCCAGCGAGGTCCGGCAGGCGCAGCGCGTCGTTCGGGACCGCGAAAAGATCATCGCCGAAGCGCAACAGGAAGCCTCACACATCATCGAAAGCGCTCGCGGCCGGGCCGAGTATCTCGTCTCGAACGAAGGGGTTTTCAACGAGGCCAAGCAACGAAGCGAGGAAATCCTGCGCGCGGCGGAAGAACGGCGCAAGCGCGAAATGGGCGAGATCGATGTCTACGCGATGGAGCAGTTCAACCATATCGAACAGGCGCTTCGCGAAGGTCTCGAGCTGATCGACAACGCCGTGCAGGAAACGGTCTCGCATCTGGAACGCGCCCGCGATTCGATTGGGACGTAGCAGGCGGCAGGCGGCAGGCGGCAGGCGGCAGGCGGGGAATGGTCCAATCGGAGTTCGACGGTGTCAAGTCCCTCGGGAGTCATCCGCCCCGTGCTGCGTGCTGCGTGCTGCGTGCTGCCTGCTGCCTGCCGCCTGCTATGAGCCGCCTGCTGCCTGCTCCTCCTCCAAACCAACGCCAACGGGGTGGTCCGAGGACCACCCCGTTGGCGGGAAGGAAGATGGATCGCTCCGCTATGCGGTCGCGGTTGGTGTGGCTGCCGGGACCGTGGCTGGACCGGTCTCGGCATCTTGCAGGAACGCGTCGATGGCGGCGGTTGCCTGCTGGATCAGAAACGCGCGAACATCATCGGTGGTTTTGCCATGCTCGGAGGCGATTTGCAGGAAGGTCTTGCCGCTCTTCATCTCGGTGGTCAAATCGTCTTCACTGATCCCCAGGAACGCGGCCGCCTCGGCGCGCTCGACACCGCGCAGCATGACGCCCCCATGGCCATTGCCTCCCGGCATACCGGACCCGCGCCCGTGCTCTCGGCCGCCCCGGTGAGACCCGCCCCGGTCGTTCATCATGCCGCCCGTCCCGAGCTCCTGATTGGTCTCGTCGATCGCGGTCTGCAAGTCCTCGGCGGTCACCCCGAGCTTTTCGGCCAGTGCCGCAAGATAGGCGTCGCGTTTCGTCTGCTGGCTGGTTTCGGTCGTGCTGCCCGCGGCTGGGGTCGCGGAATTCTGTGCATCGACCGCCGAACGGCCGATCATCGTGATACCCAGCAGGGCCACGAGAGCCAGACTGGCGATCGTCAGGATTGTGCGTTTCACGGTGTGCTCCTCGAACTGGTTTGCGGTTCCCGCGGCTGCCGCAAGCGCCATGCCGCGGTCGAAGTCATTCGGTTCGTTCCCGAATGTGTTCACCAGCATCGCAAAGCTGCCTGAATTTGCTCTGAGTTTCAGCGCCCCAAATCTGAAGATTCCCCGATTCGCGACGCGGCCCGCATCACCGCCGGCAATGAGGACGTGGTGTCGAATTCCAGTCGCCCATTCCGGATCGGATCCATCTCTCGTTCCTTCTTTGGGCGACCTATTCGCGAAATCGAGCCAACCTTCGAACTCCGCGATGGAAGTTGGAAGCATCAATTCGATTCAGCAATCGAAATCGACTGCGCCGCGGGCGCTTCTCACCCTCCGAAGCTGAATGCCCGGGCGCAAAAAATAACCGGAGCGCATGGGGTCGCTCCGGTTATTTGGAAGAAGGAAGGGAAGGAGAGAAATGTGGAAGAATGTCGTGCAGTGCCTTTCGGTTCCTGGCGTCATGGCGAGCGGCCGCGCTGGCCATGAACAAGGTATAGACTCCCTCTCTGATCGAACGATGATCGAATGCTGAAAATTCGGTGAAAACGCAAAACTCTCCGGCGTGCATGGCGACCATGATCTGGCGTGCGCGGCCGATAGACTTGCACGGGACGAATACGAGCGGCGCGGGAGCGGCATATTCGATATGAAGGAAACACGTGAAGCATCGTTGGCGGCGTTCGCGCCAGAGCGGTTCGGACTGACCCGATACAAGAATGGCTGGACGGCCGAGCTCGATCCCATCGGCACCGTGGCGTTCGCTCCGCTCAACTGGGCCCACAACCAGGCGCCCAGCCATTGGCCCGGCAATGGCGACTGGGTGGTCAGCAATGCCCTCGAATTGATGGTGCAGCTGCAGGAAGATGTCTGGGGATTCTCCCCCGAGGATTCTGTGCCGGTCAATATCCTCTCGATCGTGGAAGACACCGGGGCCTCGCTCCTGGCCGCCTATCGACTCGACAAGGGGTTCGATGCCGATGGCTGGCTCGGATTCGCCTTTGGGATCGGCACTCGGCATGGACCGATGTATTCCCATATGCTCGGCGTACGCAGCGAATATCGCGGCGGTATCGATCTCGGCTGGTACCTGAAACTGCTGCAAGGCTACCTGGCGCTGAACGAAGGCTTCGACGAGATGACCTGGACCGTCGATCCAATGCGCGGCGCCAATGCCCGCCTGAACCAGGAAAAACTCGGCGCCACCTGTGTCAATCTGACCCTCGACAAATACGGCGTGATGCGCAGCACCCTCTATGGCAATGTGCCGACCGACCGCTTTACCAATCTGTGGGATATGCGTTCGGCGCGGGTGCACGACCGGGTGAGCCACATCCTCACGCGCGAATATCGTCCCCTGCGGCCGGTCGATCTGGCCGGTGTCCCGGAAGCCACCCCGGAAAACATCAGCGATGTATGCGCGGCCTTGCCAGAGCGAATCGTCTACCGGATACCCGGCGATATCGATCAGTTGATGCGCATCGCCCCGCAACGCGCC
>JBIQLF010000032.1:5833-29508 GCA_044464585.1 Thermomicrobia bacterium | reverse complement strand
CTGAGTCCTGAGAGGATGGTAAATCGGGAGGGGAGCACCCTCCAATGGACGCGCTTTCGGCCCGCGCGGCATTCGCATGATCGACACGGACGAACCGCGGTCGTCACTGGGTTCGAGCCCCACATGGGTCCGTATCAACCCGATCGCTCCGCCATCGCGCGCCTTCGGGATGACCAGGATGCCGGCCGGCGACCACGTCAGCGCTGGACGAAATCGACCCGCTTGAAGCGCTTTTTGCCAACCTGGAGCAGGATCGCCGGCCGGTCGCCGGGCGCGGGCTGATCGACATCATCGACGCGAATCCCGTCCAGCGAAAGCCCGCCCTGCTGCGCGAGGCGGCGCGCTTCGCCCCGGGAGCTGGTCATACCCGCGCGGACGAAAAGCTCGGCGATGGAAACCGGTTCGGTATCGAGGTTCACCGACGGGACGTTCGGATCGTTCAGCCGGTCCTCCACCGAAACGTCGGCCGCGAAGAGCGTGGCCGCGGCGCTGGCGGCATCGGCGGCCGCGGCCGCACCGTGCGCGAGCGCGGTCACTTCCCGTGCGAGCAGTTGCTTGGCGGCCCGCAATCCCTCGCCGGTGCTCGCGGTCGCCTGTGCGATCTCTTCGTCCGGCACGAAGGTGTACAGCTTCAGCAGCCGCTCGACATCGGCATCGTCCACATTCACCCAATACTGGTAGAAGTCATAGGGTGAGGTCAGGTTCGCATCCAGCCAGACCGAATTCCCCTCGCTCTTTCCCATCTTCTGGCCACTGGCGGTCGTCAGCAACGGACACACCAGAGCGTAGGCGTCGCCCGATTCCGCCCGCCGGATCAGATCGACCCCGGCGACGATATTGCCCCATTGGTCGGATCCGCCCATCTGCAGGCGACAGCCAACCGTCCGGAAGAGATGCAGGAAATCGTACGCCTGCACGATCCGGTAGTTGAATTCGACGAAGTTGAGTCCCGCGCCCGAATCGACCCGGGTTTTGTACGTTTCTGCCGCCAGCATTTCATTGACCGAAAAATGCCGTCCGATATCGCGCAGAAACGGGATGTATTCGAGATGGAGCAGCCAATCGGCATTGTTCATCAGGAGCGCCGCGGGATTGTCCCCGAAGCGGTCACCCCGGAAATCCAGAAAGCGATCGAATTGCGGCAGGATGCATTTCAGATTCGACCGGATCGAATCCTCGGTCAGGAGCTTGCGGGTCGATGTCTTTCCCGAGGGATCTCCCACCAGCGCCGTGCCGCCGCCGCCGAGCGCGATCGGCCGGTGTCCGAAACGTTGCAGCACCGCCAGCATCATGATGCCGATCTGATGGCCGACGTGCAACGATTCCGCGGTGGGATCGAATCCGATATAGGCGGTGACCGTCTCCCGTTCGAACAGCGCGCGCAGCTCCGCTTCGTTGGAAATGTCCTGCACGTAGCCGCGCCGCTGCAGATAGTCGACCGGATTCTCCCCGGCCAGCCTGGCTCGAATCGCGGCATCGCGCGGTCGATCGATCGAGGAGGTGTCACTCGGTGCCATTCAGAAATCCCTGTACATAACCGGGAATCCGATCCCAATCCCCGGAATAGATCCACATACCTTCGCTGGTGGTGTCACCCCAGACGAAATCGTCCAGATCGGTGAACGAAATCGACTGCGCCGTGAACGACGGCGCGGCCAGCGCCAGCGCCAGTCGCCGCGATTGCCCCAAATTGTTGCGCACACTCTTGCGATGCTGCTCGACGAAATCGGGCAGCTGGTCGCGGAACTCGTCCGATGTCACCTTGTTCAGCATCGACAGCAGCACGAGATGCTGGCGCATGACCCGTCCGCCATCGCCATCCTGATGGCGCGTCCGGCAAAAATCGAGCGCGTCCTCTCCATCGAGGTGGATCGTTCCCTGGGGAAAGAACACCTCCTTGTAGTTGTAGTCGATGGTCGGAAACTCGCCATCATAGACATCGTAGGGATTGTCGACATCGATTCCCCCGACGGCGTCGATGATCGTCTCGAAACCGGTGAATGTCGCCGCCACGACCGCGTCCGCAGTGATACCGAAGTTCTCGGCAACCGTGTCGATCATCGTCTGCGCGCCGTATTTGAATTGGCTCTCGTGCGCTTTCGACCCGAAATCGTACGAGCGCGTGATCTTGTCATAGCCGAATCCCGGAATGCTGACATAGAGATCGCGCGGCACACTTACCGCTCGCACGGTCGCATTCGGCACATCGACCCGGGCGATGATGAAAACATCGGCATTTTCCGGCTGATCGGACTCCCGAGAATCGAGTCCCGCTGCCAGCACGGTGAGCTGTGTGATATCCGCGGGAACGACATTGTCGGCCGCCAGCCCGCGCTTGATCGAATAGCGCGCGGAAAGAAGCGCGAAGGGCACCGTCGCGATAGCGCGCACGATGGTGCGTCGTTTGATTGGAAATGCCATGGATCGACCTCTACGAGAACAGAAGCGGGCCTCACCCTGCCCGCAGGCATACCGGGGCGCACGGACCGTACCATCGGGAACAACGCTCGGCAAGGGAGCATGCGATGATCCGGTTCAGAAACCATCGGCCAATCGAATGTTCAACCAACCGTTCGGATGATGCCATCATGCGTGCAGTATCCTGCGCCCGGCTTCGTTCGCCCGCGGGGAACGTGGCGTTCGGCAAGGCACCGTGTTCCGGCCGGCCTCCCGGACGATGAGCAAGGATTGACCGCATGGGGCGTCTCGCTCGATACCTGAAACCATATCTGCCGTTGCTGGTCTTGATGCTGTTCTTCCTGATCGGCCAGGTGCTGGCGAATCTCGCGCTCCCCGACTATATGGCGAGGATCGTGAATGAGGGCATCATCGGGAATGACAACGATGTCGTCATCTCGACCGGGGTGACGATGCTCATCGTGACGCTGCTGGGCGGTCTCAGCACGATCAGCGCATCGTTCCTCGCCTCCCGCATCGCAACGGGATTTACGCGGGATGTCCGCACGGACACCTTCGAAAAAGTCGAGTCGTTCTCGGTCCTCGAATTCAGCCGATTCTCGACCGCCTCCTTGATCACGCGCTGCACCAACGACATGCAGCAAATCCAGATGGCCCTCTTCATGTCGTTGCGGCTGGCGCTGATGGCGCCATTGATGGGGATCGGCGCGGTATTCAAGGCATATCAGCTTGCCCCGTCGATGACCTGGATCATGGCCGTCGCCGTCGCGGTGCTCTTTACGGTTATCGCGCTCTTGCTGAAAATGGCCATGCCGCGCTTTGGCCGCTTGCAATCGTTGGTGGACCGGCTCAACCTGGTCACCCGCGAGCGTTTGACCGGGATGCGGGTGATACGGGCATTCAACCGGGAATCGTGGGAACGGGACCGGTTCGAAGAAACCAACGACGATCTGATGACCGTCAATATCTCGGTCAACCGGATCATGGGTGTCATGCAACCGGCAATGATGCTCCTCCTGAACTTCACCTCGATCGCCGTCGTCTGGGTTGGCGCGCACAAGATCGATCGCAATGATTTGCAGATTGGCGACATGATGGCGTTCATGCAATACGCCATGCAGGTCATCTTTGCGTTTCTGATGCTCTCCATGATCGCGGTACTGGTTCCGCGGGCTGCGGTATCCGCCCGGCGCGTCATCGAAGTGCTCGACACCAAACCGAGTATCGAGGAACCCCAGCAGCCGGTCACGGCCCCCAGGCTGGGTGGCGCCATCGAGTTCGAAAATGTCACGTTCGTTTACCCGAATGCCGATTCCCCCGCGCTGCAGAACATCACCTTTACCGCGCAGCCTGGCCAAACGACCGCGATCGTCGGACCGACCGGCAGCGGCAAGTCGACCCTGCTGGGATTGATCGAGCGCTTCTACGACGCCACCGAAGGCGCCGTGCTGGTCGATGGTGTCGACGTGCGAGAACAGCGGATTGCCGATCTGCGCAGCCGCATCGGGTTCGTCCCCCAAAAGGCGATCCTCTTCTCCGGCACGATCGCGAGCAATCTCACCTTTGGCAAGGAGGACGCCTCGCCGGAGGATTTCGTGCGCGCCGCGACCACCGCGCAAGCCATGGAATTCATCGACCAGTACGAAGACCGCTTCCAGCAACCGATCGCCCAAGGCGGCACGAATGTTTCCGGCGGTCAACGCCAGCGGCTCTCGATCGCCCGGGCGGTCATTCGCAAACCCGAAATCTACATCTTCGATGACAGCTTTTCCGCGCTCGATTACCGGACCGATGCGAACCTGCGAGCGGCCCTTGCACGGGAAACCCAGCACAGCACCGTGCTCATCGTGGCCCAGCGGGTCAATACGATCAGGCATGCGGAGAAGATCGTCGTCATGGATGCCGGGCGGATCGTCTGCCAGGGCGCCCATGAGGAGCTGCTCCGGACCTGCTCCGTCTATGAAGAGATCGCCGCATCGCAGCTCTCCGAGGAAGAGCTGGCGCGCGAGATCGGTGTGAGCAGCCCGATATCCAGCAACGGGAAGGAGGCGACATGAGCAGTCAACGACCGTCTCAGTCGTCATCTGCTCCCGGACCGAGTCTGATGGGGCGAGGACGCCGCCCTGTCCCGGGAGCGCCGGTCGAAAAAGCCAAGGATTTCAAGGGCACCATCCAGCGGCTGGTCACCTATCTGCGTCCATTCTGGACCCAGATGGGCCTCGTCCTGGTCTTTGCCATCGCCAGCACGCTCTTTGCGATCGTCAGTCCTCGCATCCTCGGGAATGTCACGAACGTCGTCGTCAGCGGCTATTCGCAGGGTCGTCTCTACGATCAGGTGATGAGCGAGCTCCCGCCGGGAACCACGATCCCGCCCGGCACGACCGGCGCCGATCTGTTGGCCCAGGCGCCACCCGAGGTGCTGGACCAGATCCCGGCGGCCCAGCGCGACGCGATCGCCGGTTTGGACCTTTCGGAGCGGCATGGCATCGATTTCGCCGCAATCCTTCGCAAGATCCAGTTGTTGATCGCGCTCTATCTCGCCAGCGCCGCGTTCAGCTATCTGCAAGCCTGGATCATGGCCGGGATTTCCCAACGTGTGACATTCGATTTGCGCGATGACCTCTCCGACAAGATCGACCGGCTACCGCTGAGCTATTTCGATGCGCGAACCCATGGCGATGTTCTGAGCCGGGTAACGAACGATATCGAAACGATTAGTCAAACGCTCAATCAATCACTCATGCAGATCGTCACATCGGTCACGATGCTGATCGGTATCCTCATCATGATGCTGTCGATCAGTTGGCAACTGACCCTGGTTGCGCTGCTGATCGTGCCGCTGAGCTTGCTCCTGATCCGCTTCATCGCCGGGCGGTCGCAACCGCATTTCATCCAGCAACAAGTATCCCTGGGCGAGCTCAACGGCCATGTCGAGGAGATGTTCTCCGGTCACATGGTCATCAAAGCCTTTGGAAAAGAGCGTGAGTCGGTCGAAACCTTTCGCTCGGTCAATAACAAGCTCTACGGCAGTGCCTGGCGAGCCCAATTCTTCTCGGGCCTGATGTTCCCCATCATGACCTTCGTCGGCAACCTCGGCTATGTTGCGGTGGCGGTGTTGGGCGGATGGCTGGCAATCCAGGGCCGCTTGCGCATCGGCGATATCCAGGCATTCCTGCAATATCTGAATCAATTCACTCAGCCGATTACCCAGGCCGCCAGTATCGCCAATGTGATGCAATCGACAGCCGCCGCCGCGGAACGGGTCTTCGAGTTTCTGGACGAGCCCGAAGAAACCCCGGATCCGGCGAATCCCATCGTACCGGACGCCACCGAAGGCTCGGTGACATTCGACCACGTCGTTTTCGGCTATCTGCCCGGCCAGACGATCATCAAGGATTTCTCGACCAATGTCGCTCCGGGACAGCGGGTTGCCATTGTCGGACCGACCGGAGCCGGCAAAACGACGATCGTGAATCTGCTGATGCGCTTCTACGATCCCGATGAGGGCGTGATTCGCATCGATGGCAATTCGACCGAGGCGATGACCCGCGCCGATGTGCGTCGCCAGTTCGGCATGGTGTTGCAGGACAGTTGGCTGTTCAATGGCACGATCGAAGAGAACATCGCGTATGGGCGGGAACATGCCACGGGCGCGGAGGTGCGGGCCGCCGCGACCGCCGCGCACGCCGATCACTTCATCCGCGCATTGCCAGGCGGCTACGAGATGATGCTCAGTGAAGATGCGGACAACATTTCCGCCGGGGAAAAGCAGCTGCTGACGATTGCGCGGGCCATGTTGGCCGGCGCCCCCATGTTGATCTTCGACGAAGCGACCAGCTCGGTCGATACGCGCACGGAAGCGCTGATCCAGAATGCGATGACCTCGCTGATGCAGGGGCGAACCAGCTTCGTGATCGCCCATCGCCTCTCGACCATCCGGAATGCCGATCTGATTCTGGTCATGAAGGACGGCAATGTCATCGAACAAGGCACGCACGAAGAGCTGATGGCGCTCGAAGGCTTCTATGCGGATCTCTACATGAGCCAATTCACCGCGCCAATCGAAGTTGCTGGTTGACGACGGGATTGGGAATCGAGGGCGGGACCCCGGAATACGGACCGGGCGATCGGCTCGCAGCTCCCAAAAAACCGGTACACTCCCTCTCCGCGCAAGGGCGCCGGAATTCGAGCAGGATCGAGGGAGTGCAATGAGCCAGGGTGACGAAATGACGATCGAGGAATTGGCGGGAATCATCCGCTCGATTCCCGACTTTCCCAAACCTGGCATTCTCTTTCGCGATATCACCCCCCTCTTGGCCAATGGCGCCGCATTCCGGGCCGCCGTCGATGCGATGGCCGCGCCCTTCCAGCAGATCGACCATGTCGTATCGATCGAGAGCCGCGGCTTCATCTTCGGTTCGCCCATCGCCTACGCCCTCGGCGCCGGACTGGTGCCGGTGCGCAAGGTCGGGCGGTTGCCGGGCACCACGCTCCAAGAGGAATACGAGCTGGAATACGGAGTCAGCACCGTCGAGATCCACAGCGACGCCATCAAGGCGGGGCAGCGCGTGATCATCGTCGACGACTTGCTGGCCACGGGCGGCACCATTCGCGCGGCGGTGAACCTGGTCGAACGGCTCGACGCCGAGCTGGTCGGCATCTCGGTGCTGGTCGAGCTCAGCGATCTCGAGGGCCGTGAAAAGCTCGCCGGCCAGGACGTACGAAGCTTGATCGCCTATTGACGGGTCCTGAGTCTTGGGTCTTGAGAATCGAGTTTCATCTCTCAAGACTCAAGCCCCAAGACTCAAGCCCCCGTCAAGAGCACTCCTCATTGCGCAAGTAGTCGTGTGCTGCCGCGCCGAGACGGCGCGCGCCCTCTCGCAGGCGTTCGATCGGCAATGAGGAAAAGCTGAGGCGCAGTTCGTTGTGTTGCACATCGCCCAGCGGATAGAACCACGATCCGGGCAAAAACGCCACATCGTGCCGGGCGGCGGTGACGAGCAGCCGATTGGACGAAACCCGTTCGGGTAAGCGCAGCCAGATGAAAAACCCGCCGCCTGGCACCGTCCACTCCACTTCGGCAGGCATGGACGATGCCAGCCCCTCCACCAGCGCATCGCGCCGGGGCGCATAGAACGCGCGCAACCGGGCCACATGCGCATCGAGAAACCCGTCGGCGGCGTGGTAGATCGTGCGCGTCGCAATCCGGTTACCGTGGATATCGGCCCCTTCTTTCGCCATGAGCAGCAGCTCCAGCAGCTCGGCCGGCGCCACCATCCAGCCAACTCGCAAACCCGGGGCAATCGTCTTCGAAAACGATCCGAGATAGACGACCGCGGGATGATCGGCGCGCAGCGCCGGAACCGGCGGCTGGTCGTACCACAGCTCCCCATAGGGATCGTCTTCCAGGATCAGCAATCCCCGCCGCTCGGCCAGATCGAGCAACGCGTGCCGCCGGGCAATCGACATGGATGTTCCGGTCGGATTCTGGAATGCGGGAATCGTGTACAACAACTTGGGTTTCCGCTCCATCGAATCGAGCCGGGCATCGAGCGCTTCGACATCGATCCCCTCGTCATCCATCGGAACGACGACATAGTCGACCTCGTAGGCATCGAAGGTCTGCATCGCGCCGATATAGGTCGGACCTTCGACCAGAATCGGATCGCCCGCATCGATCATCAGCCGCGCGATCAGATCGATCCCCTGCTGACTTCCATTGGTGATCATGATCTGCTCCGGCCCGGCCTCGATACCACGGATGCGCATCCGGCTGGAGATCAGCTCGCGCAGTGGTGCATATCCGGCCAGTTCGCCATAGGAGAGATTGCCCGGAGCGTCGGCCCAGGCTTGAACCGCCGCCTCTTGCAGGCGAGCGAACGGCTGCACCTCCCGATTCGGAGCGCCATCGCCGAAATAGATCGCATCGGGGCGGTCCTTGATGAGATCGGTCGCTTCCGACCAGGGGGAGCTCTCGAACGCGCGCGAGCGTGATGCTCGTTGCCAGTAATGCCCCATATGCCCCATTTCCAGATCGGCCATCTGCTGAATCATCGAACGCTATCTCTCATCTTTCTTCAATAACGAGCACGCACGCCCACGCGCGAAAGCGCTCGGCGCAGGGCGGACCAAATATGGCATCGTCGCTGGAAGGTCCGGAGAAAACGTGACGGCTGCCGCGCCGCACCGATCATGTCATTCGTCTTCCCGTCAGGCCACATGGTACGCGAAATGACAATCGGTTACGCTTCCTTTTGTCAGACAACACAATCATCACGCAGCGGACCTCGGCACACGTCTTGCCCCGGAGGTATCGAACATGCCAATTCGCATCTCGCGGCGCGCCCTGGTACAAAGCGCAGGCAGTACGATCACGCTTGCCGCAATCACTCCAATTCGTGCCCGCGCCGTTACCGGCACAGCATTCGTGACAACCGACGTACTCCGGATTCGCAGTGGCCCAGGCACCACCTATGACATCGTCGGCCGAACCTACCAGGGCGAAACCCTGACCGTGCTGGACGGCCCGTCGAACGGGTTCTACCAGATTCGACGAGATGGGCTCGATGGGTGGGTCTCGGGCGACTATGTCACCGTCACCCTCGATTCGACCGGAGAACCCGGGGCCTCCACCGGAACTGCCTCAGTGACTGCCAATCTGAATCTCCGCACCGGGCCGGACACATCCTATGCCGTTCTTGCGGTCATGCCGAAAGGAACGACGGTAACCGTCGTGACCGGTCCCTCCAGTGGCTGGTATCAGGTCACCTTCCAGGGGGCAACCGGATGGGCCAGCGGACAATATCTGATCGTCACTCCCGGCTCGGCGCCGCAGGAACCGACCGGAACTGGGACCGCCACCGTACTGCAGGGACTCAATTTGCGCGAGGGTCCCAGTACGGCGTACGCGGTATTGCGCGTCATGCCGAGTGGATCCACGATCACTGTGGTCTCGAATCCCGGTGGTGGATGGATTCAGGTCACCTATCAGCAGACGACGGGCTGGGCCAGCGCCCAATATCTGGCAGTGAGCAGCAGCTCATCGTCCACCGCCACCATCGGCGTCGATGTGCTCAATTTGCGCGCATCTGCCAGCACCTCATCGTCCATTCTCGGGCAGATGCTCTATGGGGAAACCGTGGAGATTGCCTCATCGAGTGGCGATTGGGTGAGTGTCGGATACCACGGCAAACGCGGATATGCGTATACGCCCTATCTCGATTTCGGCGGACCTTCGGCATCGATGTGGGTGCCAACCCATCAGCAAAAGCACAATCTCAGCTGCGAATACGCATCCTGTCAGATTGCGACCGCGGGACTGGGCCGGGAGATCGACGAAGACCGGCTCATTCCGGTCATCGGAAGGAATCCAAATCCACATCTGGGCTATCGCGGCAATATCGACGGCACGTTTACCGATGGATATGAGGATTATGGGATCTATCCAAAACCGCTCGTCAACGCGCTACCCCAGTTTGGGTTCATCGGCCGGGAGCTGACGGGCGGCAAAGCCGAATTGATCGGTGAGCTTGCCGCGCATCATCCGGTGGTGGTCTGGATCGACCTCGGATATACCTCCAGCTTCATGTACGACATCGGCGGTGAGATGGTGTTGATGGCAACGGAATCGCATGTCGTCTGCGCCTATGGCTACAACGACGAGGGCGTGCTCATCTCCGATCCCGATTCCTCCCGGCGCAAGCGAGTGATTCCATGGAACAACTTTATGCGAATGTGGAACAGCATGGATCAGTATTCGCTCGCCGTGACACTCGCCTGAAGTTCGTGAAATGGCCACCTCGAATCCGGATACCGGGTGGCAGATCAGCCCGGGCGTACGTACAATGAACGTGCAATTCATCCGAATCGTTGCTCGGGCGGAGTCGAACTTCATGGCGCCGGTACCTTCTGCCGACCTGCTTGATCCTGACCATTGGTCGAATGACGACTTCGACCATGGCATCGTCGATCTCTACACCCGCCGGATGGAGCTGGCGGCCACCGAACGGGAACGGGCACGGATCCGCGCGCTCGAACAGCGGGTCGTAACCCGGCCATTCGGTCGTGCCTTCACTGCCCAGCCGGTGATTCAACCCGAACCCGAGGAACCGAGACCCGGATTCCGCGAACGGCTTGCCAGCGTTGGGCGAGATCCGCGCCGCCGGCTCGCCACCTCCTGAGGACGCACCCAACCGGCGCGCATCGGTATAATCTCGCCATACCGATGCCGGCATCGTTTGGGCCGGCGCCCGATGATCGAACGAGGAGCCTCCGGTGACCGACTCCGTGAATGAATCTCGCCTGTTCGTTGGCGATACCGTGCGGGTGCGCATGCCGCGCGGTCATAACAAGCGCGGTGTCTGGGGTATCAACCCGACCTTCACGACCCTGCCCGAGGCGAAGTTCGATGGCGCGGTCGGCAAAGTCGTCGAGGTCGATCCCAACGGCCCCTACACGATTCCCCTCTATCTGGTCGATTTTCGCGACACCGGCAACAAGGCCGCCATTCCCTGGCAAGCCCAGTGGTTCCGCGAAGAATGGCTGGAACCCGTGAAAGAAAAAGCCCGGGCGTAGGGGGTGGGTCTTGAGCCCTGAGCCCTGAGTCTTGAGGAATAACGGAAACAGGTACAGGCGTAAAGCGCCGGGCTCTCCAGCCCGGCGCTTTCGGTTTCGATTCCCAGGACTCAAGGCTCAAGACCCAGAACCCAAGACTCGCATCAGATCTTCGCGAGCGCCTGATCCAGATCGGCGATGATGTCGGAGACGGTTTCGAGACCGACCGAGAGCCGAATGAAATCGGGCGTGGTGCCGGTGCTGATCTGCTCCTCTTCCGTCAGTTGCGAATGCGTGGTCGACGCCGGGTGGATGATCAGCGACTTGGAATCGCCGAAGTTCGCCACATGGGAGAAGAGCTTCACATGCTCGATCAGCGCCTTGCCTGCTTCCAGACCGCCGCGCACGCCGAACCCGAGCATCGCTCCATAGAGTCCCTGGCGAAAATACTTGCTCGCCGTCTTGTAGGCCGGGTGCGTCGGCATACCGGGATAGTTGACCCAGGACACTTTCGGATGCTCGTTCAGGAAGCTTGCAACGGCCTGGGCATTCTGGCTATGCCGCTCGACCCGGACGGCCAGGCTTTCCAGTCCCTGGACGAACAGCCAGGCATTGAACGGACTCAACGCACCGCCAGTGTCGCGCAGAAGCTGGGTGCGGGCGCGAATCGCAAAGGCGATGTTGGCGCCGAAATTGGCCGGACCGAATACCTCATTGAAGACGATTCCATGATAGCTCGGGTCGGGTTCGGTGAAATCGGGGAATCGGCCCGAGGCGCCCCAATCGAACTTGCCGCCATCCACCAGCACCCCGCCGATGGCCGCGCCATGCCCCCCGATGAACTTGGTGGCCGAATGCACCACGATATCGGCTCCGTGATCGAGCGGCCGCACCAGATAGGGGGTCGGGATCGTGTTGTCGATGATCAGCGGCACCCCGGCATCATGCGCGACCTTGGCAACGGCTTCGATATCGAGGGTCAGGAAATCGGGATTGCCGAGGGTTTCCGAATAGATGGCCTTCGTCTTGTCGGTGATCTGCGACTTGATCGATTCGGCGCTCGAATCCGCAAACGCCACATCGATTCCCATCCGGGGCAATGTGTAGTTGAAAAGATTGAATGTGCCGCCATAGAGACTCGTGGTCGAGACGATCTGGTCGCCGGCGCCGGCCAGCGTCTGGATCGCGGCGACCTCGGCCGCCTGGCCGGAGGCAAACGCAAGCCCCATAGCGCCGCCTTCGAGCGCGGCGATCCGTTTCTCGAACACATCCGTAGTCGGATTCATGATCCGGGTATAGATATTCCCGAATTCCTTGAGCGCGAAGAGATTCGCGGCATGCTCGGGACTATCGAATTCGAATGATGTCGTCATGTAGATCGGCACTGCCAGCGACTTCGTGGTCGGATCGGCCACCTGACCGGCATGCAGCGCCTGTGTTTCGAATCCGGGTTGTGTTTCGCTCATTCCTGTCTCCCATTACCGCCCGGGCGACCCTCGCCCGGCACCGTTTCCCTGTGAAATGAAACCTCAGCCTTCGAGTGCGGCCCGAGGCTGAACCGCGTCGAGCTCGTCGAGCGACGCGGAAACGAATGGCCCAATCGACTCGGTCAGCATCGCCCATTCCTTGAGGAACGCATCGTGACCGTCGGGTGAATCGAGCTCGTAGTAGTCGACCGATTTTCCCCGGCCAGCGATCTGGTCGCGCAATGCGCGCACCCCGGCAGCGGGATAGAGCCAGTCGCTGCGGATACCGAGCAGCAACATCGGCGCGTCGATCCGATCGAGCCAGTGTTCGCCGCCATCGCGATACAGATCGTAGAGATCCATGGCGCGGGTCAGGTAGAGATGGCTATTGGCATCGAACCGCCGGACCAGCGCCGCCCCGTGATAATGGATGTATCCCTCGACATCGAAGGTGCCCCCGAAGGAGGGATACAGACTCGGCCGGGTAGCCGGTTTGCGCCCGAAGCGTCCGCCCATGCTCTCGGTCGAATGGAATTGCGTCATCGCGATCATGCGCGCAATCGCCAGCCCATCGACCGGAAAAACCTCTTCGCTGGCATATTCGCCACCGCGCCAATCGGGATCGGCCATGATCGCGCGGCGTCCCGCCTCGTTGAGCGCGATCGCCTGCGGACCCAGCGCCGCCGTCACCGCCACCGGAACCGAGGCGCGCACGAGATCGCTGTGCCGGGTCGCCCATTCGAGTGCCTGTGCGCCACCGATCGACCCGCCAATGGCAATCAAGCCGGTGATGCCCAGCGCCTCGACCAGACGTCGCTGGAGCGCAACCATATCGCCGATGGTGATGAGGGGGAATCGCATGGCATACGGTCGCCCGGTGAGCGGATCGATCGATGCCGGACCGGTCGTTCCCTGGCAGCCGCCGAGGATATTGGAACAAATAACGAATGAGCGATCGGTGTCGATCGCCTTGCCGGGTCCGATGAGAGGCGACCACCACCCTCCATCGCCCCCGGCCTGACTGTCGCCGGTCAGCGCATGCAGAACGATGACGGCGTTATCGCCCCGCTCGTTCAGCCTGCCCCAGGTCCGGTAGGCAACCGTTGCCCCCGGCAGCGAACCGCCCAATTCGAGCCGAAGCGGTCCAGTCGAAAAATGCTGCAACTGCCCATCGCCCGATATCGGACGCGCTTCCGGTGGTGGCAACAGATGCAGGTGAGCGCCGCGATCGCTCCACATCTGGCTATCGAGCGGTTTGGTGGGAAGATAAATAGATCCGTCGAATTTCTGCTTCACGCGTGTACCCGTTCTCTGGCTCCCAGCCCAAGCGGATCATCAAAAAACCCCTGTCGAGGGGTGACAAGGGTTGCGCAAAAGCAGCACTCCCTTATCTTGCGAGTTACCTCGCCGGAATTGGCACCTTGCCGCGCTCTTCGCATGGCAGGCTGCCGGGCTTCACAGGGCCGTATCCCTCCACCTCTCCTGATAAGGATTACTATTCAGTTGTTGACCAAGAATGTAGCGACAGATCGCCGGACTGTCAAGGCGGTACGAAGTCCGCAGTCCGGAGTTCGGAGTTCGGAGAAATGGTTGGCGCCGCGGTAACAGTGCCGCGAGCGCCGCTGGATCGCAAGGCTGGCCGGGAATCGACCTATCCCAAATTCTTCACGAAGCTCGATTCGACCGCGGGGATTCAGTCCCGGAGGGATTTCGAGAGCGTAGCGACGGGTCGTCAGCCCGGCCCCGGTCACGGACGACTCGGCTGTGCTCGACATCATGCATCGATTATGCCGCCCGGACCCGTCCGCCAGTTGTTTCCAGAATCTGCCCGAACCCGACGCGGTCCAGGAACGCCCGATCGTGCGAAACCGCCAGAATTGCGCCGGGATATCGCTGCAAGGCCGATTCGAGCTGCTCGATCGCGGGTAGATCGAGATGACTGGTCGGTTCGTCGAGAACCAGCAGATTCGCCCCGCTGGCGGCCATCCGGGCCAGTTCGAGCCGGATGCGCTCTCCGGCGCTCAGATCGCGCTGCCGCTTGAAGACGTCTTCCCCGGTGAAATGAAATTGCGCCAGCAGATTGCGCGCGTCGGTGCTACCCCGGCCGTCGATCGAACGGATCATATCGAGCATGGTCGTGTCCATCGACGCGGTGTCGCGCAGCAGCTCCTGATCGAGATACCCGACCCGCAGATTCGGCGCGCGATAGAGCATGCCGCCCGCGGGTTCGATCTCGCCCAGCAACGTGCGCAGCAACGACGTCTTTCCGCTGCCATTCTCTCCCACGATGGCAATTCGATCACCGCCACGAACGACCAGATCGACCTGCTCCAACACGATCTCCGCACCCGGAGCCACGGCCAGTGCTTCGGCGGAAAGCAACGTACGCCGGTCGCTGGTGCCAGCGGCCACGATACGATCGAGAAAAATCGGCTTCTCTGCCTCCGGGCGCTCCAGATGGTCCTCGCTGTCGAGATCGCGCTGCAACCGGTTCTTTTGCACGGTTGCCCGCCGGGCAATCCCCTTGGCCACTTTGCGATAGTGAAAGTGGATCGTTTCCTGTTCGATGCCCGATGCCGCCTGATCGAGTTTGCGAATGGCGTCCTCGGTTTTCGCGATCGCATCTTGCTGGTCCTGATAGGCCATTTCGTTTTGGCGGCGTTCTCGCGCCCGTTCCTGGGCGTAAAAGGAATAGTTGCCGGGAAACGAGCGCAACTGCCGCGTGCGCGCGTCGATTTCCAGGATGCGGGTGACAGTCGCATCGAGAAAACGGCGATCGTGGGAAACGACCAGCATCGAGAGCGGCGAATTCCGAACGAACGATTCGAGCCATTCCAGCGCCGGCAGATCGAGATAGTTGGTCGGTTCGTCCAGCAGGATCAGCACCGGATCGCCGATCAGCAACGAACCGAGCATGACCCGCGTTTTTTGACCGCCACTCAGGAGGCGGAATGGTCGATCGCCGCCGATGTTCTGGAGTCCGAGCCCCTGGCGGATCGATTCGATCCGGGTTTCCATCGCCCAGCCCCCAGCGGCTTCGAACCGATCGAGCGCGGACGCATAGGCATCCAGCAACCTGTCCGCGGGTTCGGCAACGCGCGAAAGCGCGGCCAGCGCCCGCTCCATGGCATCGCGGGCACGTGACCATTCCCCGGCCCCGCTGCCGAGCACCTCGGTCACGGTCGGATCGCCCGCGAATCGAGGGATCTGCGGCAGATACCCGATGCCCCCGCCCCCGATGAGCCGGGACGATCCGCCGGAGGGGCTCAATTCGCCCGCGATCAGTTTCAACAGCGTCGACTTGCCGGAGCCGTTGGCCCCAACCAGACCGACCTTGTCACCCGGAGGAATGGAAAACGTGATGTCTTCGAGGATCGAGACGCCATCGATGGCATACGAAAGATGTTCGACCGCAAGCACGAAACGAGTTTCCTTTGGCGGAAACGCGTCGAGGCACGAGAAGCTGATCTGGAATGACTGGAGTGCAGGAGAATCGCGGAAACGGGGACTCGGTCTGGCAGACTCCATGACAGAGACAGCTCACCATCAGGCATCGACCCGAAACCGCAACGAACGGATGGGCAAAACGACTGATGTGGGAGCTAATCCGTCAAAGGTGACCTCCTGCGAAACCTGGCGGAATAGTGTCAGATCGCCGCAAGAGCTGTCAACAGTCGACTGGCGCCATCGGGAATGATCGCGTGATCGACGTCAACGGTCGTTCGCAAGCAGATCGAGCCAGTCGAGCTCGGCGCGGGCGAGCGAGATATCCAGCGCGGCGACATTCGCGGCGAATTCGGCTGGGGTGCGGCTCGCCGTTACCGCATAGACATCGAGCGGTTGTTCGAGAATGAACGCCAGCGCGAGCTGGGGAACCGTGACGCCCTTCTCCGCTGCCAGCGTTTCTGCGCGGCGCAGTCGTTCGAAGTTGGCGTCCGACCCATACGAGCGCAACACCTCCCGTTCGAGTTCACAAGCGGGCTCAACCCTCGCATCGCTTCGGAAATGGCCGGAAAGAAAACCATGCGCCAAGCTCGACCAGGCGAATACCGGCATGCGCGTCGTCTGGTACCAGGCACGCGCATCGCACGCGCCCGGACCACTGATGGAAATCGTGTTCGGCCACGGTTCCGCGCATTGATCGGCGAGACTGTAATTCGGGCTGCTCGCCAGGAAGGGCTGCATTCCCTGCTCCCGGGCATATTGATTGGCGGCCTGGATGCGTTCGATCGACCAATTGGACGCGCCGATCGCGCCGATCTTGCCCGCGTCGATATGGGCATTCAGCACACCGATCAATTCCTCCACCGGGACGTCCGGATCGTCCCGATGGAGAAAATAGAAATCGATTCGATCGGTTTTCAATCGGGAGAGCGAGTCGTGCAGATCGGCGGTCAGATCGAATGAGGTGACCCGCTGGCGATCGTCGGAATGGTGGCATCCCTTGGTAATGACGACGACCTCATCCCGATTACCGCGTTCGGCCATCCAGCACCCGAGCAGTCGCTCGGCATCGCCGTCCAGATAGCTTTGGGCGGTATCGAAGGTGGTTCCACCGTTCTCGAACACGGCATCGAGAAAAGCGAATGCCGTCTTCGGATCGCCAGGATCGAGCTCGGTGGTTCCCTGCACGATACGGGCGACCGGTTTGTCCAGTCCGGTGATCTGTCCGTATTTCATCTGTCTTCCCCGGTCTCGGTCCATCGGATCGCAGACTTCGCCCCGTTCGGCGGCAAATGATTCGAATCGGTGCGCTTCTGGCGGAGCAATCTCTCGATCTGGCTCGAAATCACGATCACTGGCGCGCAAAAGAATAGCCGCAGACGATCGCAGCGCAGCGGCGCTCCAACGGGGGACGCTATCCGGAAGGCGGGAGGGGCGCGTTTCCGCTCGCAAAATACGCCGTCCCCGAATCTCGATTCTGGAAAAGGGCTTGCGCAATTCCATACGGCCGGTGTATAAGAGTGCTTGGTCGGAGCACGATGGTTGCTCGGGACCTTTTTGTTTCCCTGTTGTACGCCGAATGGCGCGCAACACGGTTCGTGGAGGACATCGCGATGAATACACAACACCGCGTGGAGGGTCCTCCCCGCTCTCCGCTCCGGCGGCCGGAGCGTTGACGAAGCCGCTCGGGGTCGCCAGTATTTCGTAGACAATTCGCTCGTAATTGCGAGTATTCACGCGATGAGGTACGCCTCGTCGCTGCCCGTGTTGACGGGGAGTAGTAGATCGTTCGTTTCCACTAGCGACTCGGGGATGGTGGAAGCCCGAGACCGATGGAACGGCATCGAACGCGCCCCCGAACGGCCGGCCGAAGAAAGGGCAATCGCCCAAGTAGGCTCGGGTGAGTGGCGCTCACGCCAGCAAAAGCCAAGAGATGCCGGATCCCCTCGATCCGGCAAGAAGGGTGGTACCGCGAGCGTCGACGCTGCTCGCCCCTTCCGTTCGCGAAAAGCGAACACGGCGCGTCTCGGATCGTTCGAGAGCCGGAAGGGAGCCAGAGTGGCCGATTCCACCAATCCTGTTACGTTGCACCATCCCATCGAAACCCACGCCCCTGACAAGGCGCGCGCACACGCCAGTCTGCAAATCGTCGATCGCCTCTCGGATCTGCAAACCAAATCGCTTGGCGGCGGCGCTCCCGAAAAACTGCGCACCTTCACCGTCAGCACCCGCCTGCGTGGCCGGAGTCTGGTGGAAGACACCGACCTGACCAGCGAAGAGGTCTTCGGGCTGCTCGATACCGCCTCGCGCCTCAAGCGCATGCAACGCCAGGGCGAAGCGCATACCTATCTGCCCGGCAAGACGCTCGGTATGATCTTCCAGCATCCCAGCACCCGCACCCGGGTGTCGTTCGAAGCGGGCATGGCGCAGCTCGGCGGCACCGCGATCTATCTCGGGGTCAACGACTTGCAATTGCGGCGCGGCGAAACCGTCTCCGATACCGCCAAGGTGCTGGGGCGATATGTCGATGTGCTGGTCGCCCGGGTCAAATACCACAGCGACATCCAGGAGCTCGCCGCCAATGCCGGGATTCCGGTCATCAACGGCCTTTCCGACCAATTCCATCCCACCCAGGCGCTGGCCGATCTGTTGACCCTGCAGGAAAACTTCGGCCGGTTGCAGGGGTTGAACATTGCCTATGTCGGAGATGGCAACAATGTCGCGGTCTCCCTCATGCTGGCTGCATCCGCGGCTGGAGTCAGCGTGCGGATGGCCAATCCCGCCGGCTACGAGCCCCCGGCCGAAATCGTCACGCAGGCAACCTGGCTGGCGGCTGCAAGCGACGCCACACTCGAAATGCATCGCGACCCGCGTGCGGCCGTGCGCGGAGCGGACGCGGTCTATACCGATGTGCATGTTTCCATGGGCATGGAAGAAACTGCCGCCCGCGCGGTCGCGCTGGCGCCGTACAAAGTCACGACCGATCTCATGAGCCTGGCGGCTCCGCACGCGATCTTCATGCACGACCTGCCGATGCACCGCGATGAGGAAGTCGAAGCCGCGGTTGCCGATGGCCCCCAATCAGTCATCTTCGATCAAGCCGAAAATCGGCTGCACGCGCACAAGGCGCTGCTGTTGCAAATGCTGTGCTGATATGCGCGGCCCACTGAATGCTGTCGACAACGCCCCTGGGACGGTCCCGCGGGCGAATGCGAAAACGATATGGAAGGAACGGAACAACAAATGGTCGAGTGCCCCGAGTGCGGAGCGGAGTTCGATGCCGGAACGGTCGAGGCGGGCGAGATCATCGTCTGCCCCGATTGCGGAGTCGAGCTGGAAGTATTGACGGTCGATCCCGTGACGGTCGGCCAGGCGCCTGAGGAAGGCGAAGACTGGGGCGAATAGCGACGAGCGCCCGGGATGCTCAGTCCGGGGTTCGGAGAACGACTCCGAATCCCGGGCCCCGGACGCTGCGCAACGGGATCAGGAAGATTGGACGAGGCAATGGGTAACGTGGCGGTGCTTTGCACCCGGGTTCGAGTCGAGGAAAAACAGCTGCTGGCCGCATTCGCGGGCGCGAGCGTGCCGGCGGAACAGGTCTCCCCGGAACCCGAACCGTTCCCTATGCCGCGAGGCAGCCTCGCTTCCACCGGCGCCTTTGGTATTGGTTCGTGCTTTGGTACGAACGCACATGTTGGCATCGTGGTCGACCGCATGCAGAACCGGACGATCGCCGGCGCCATGATGCGCAATTACCGGGCGCGGGGAACGATGACGATCGACAGCGGTATCGCGGCGACCGGCACCCGGCTCGATGTCATGCACACACTGGCGGCCGCGGGACTTCCGCTGCCGCCGGCATTGCTGGCGCTCTCCGAACATGCCGGTCTGGAAGCCATCGAGCATGTCGGCTATCCGGCCACGGTCTTTCCGATGCAGGTTGGACTCTCCGGTATTGCCCTGCAGGACCGCGAGATCGCCGAGGCGATTCTGGAACACCGGGATACCCTCGGTGGTTCGGCGGAATCGGTATTGGTGGTACAGGCCGGAACCCATGATGAGGACGATCTGGTCAAGTCGATCGTCGTCGATGGCGCTGTGATCGCGTACGAAGGCGTCTGCCAGCATCCGAACGGATTCGGTGGGTGCGAGCAGCTCGCGGTTGCGGCCGCGGACGCGCTGGGAGCAACGTTCGTCGGGGTAACGCTGGCACATACTCCTGACGGTCTCGTCGTTTGGGATGTGCGTCCCGCGCCAGATTTCCGCCACTCGATTCCGACCGGAAAAGAATCGGTCGCCGGCGCCGTGCTGGCGCTTGCCCAGCGCAAGCTGGCATCCGGCTCGGTCCCGGATCTCATTGCGCGCGCGAAGATGCCCTCGTTGATCGGGAATGCAGGAATGAGGAACGACATTGTCCTCTCTGCCTGAAACACCCGAGCGAAACGAGCATCTCGACGAATTGACCATGCGCCAAGCAAATCAGATCGATTTGCTGCATGGCCTGGTGGCGATCCGCAGTCTGAGCGGTCAGGAAGAAAACGCGGTCAACTATCTGGTCGGCCAGATGAGCGCGCGCGGGTTCGAGGCGCATGTCGACCGAGCCGGCAATGCGGTGGGCACCAAGGGCGACGGTCCGGCCAAGATCGTGCTGCTCGGACATATCGACACGGTGCCGGGCGACATTCCGGTGCGAGTCGAAGATGGCGTGCTGCATGGCCGCGGCGCATGTGACGCCAAAGGACCGCTGGCGACCTTCGTCGCGGCCGCCGAGCAGGCCGCGGGCGACAACGCCACGATCGTCGTCGTGGGCGCGGTCGGGGAAGAATCGATCGGTTCGCCGGGCGCGCACGAGGTTGCAACCTGGCCGGCCCCCGATCTCTGCATCATCGGTGAACCAAGCGGGTGGGATGCCGTCTGTCTCGGATACCGGGGAACGGTTTCGTTCACCTATCGGTTGACCCAGGCGGGGCGCCATACGGCGGGACCTGGGGAAACGATCGGGGAACAGGGCATTCTCTTCTGGAATACCCTGTTGGCCGAAATCCAGCAGATCAACGGCTATTCCGAGGGATTTAACGCCGTCGGCTGGTCGCTGCGGTCGTTCAATACATCGTCCGATGGACTCTATGACACGGTGGAAATGTCGATCGGCTTGCGGCTCCCGCCGAGTGTCCCATCCCAGCATATCCTCGATCTCCTGTACGCCCGCCTGGGCAAGGGCGAGCTGGAGATCCATGGGGTGCAGGAAGGATATTCGACGGACAAGCGCAACCCGATGACCCCGCCATTCCTGCGGGCCATCCGGGCGGAAGGCGGCAACCCTCGCTTTACCCGCAAGCTGGGAACCGCGGATATGACGGTCGTCGGTCCGGTTTGGAAATGCCCGATCGTGGCATACGGTCCGGGCGACGCCGCGCTCGACCATACCCCGGACGAGCGGATCGAGCTGGATGATTACCTCCGGGCGGTACGGGTTCTGACCTCGGTGTTGAACGACCTATGAGCGCGATCGTTTCCGAGAGCGAACACTCCGCCCATGGCACGGGCGTCCGGCTGGGCGTGCTGGTGTCCCATCTGCGGACGGAAGAAAAAGCCATCCTGGCAGCGGGCCGCGCACGCGGTATGGACATCCAACCGCTGTTCGACCGGCAATTGGTGCTCGATCTTTCCAATCTCATGCGGGATGCGGGATCGGCGTTCCCCTTCGATGTCCTGCTCGACCGGAGTGTGGTGCATTCGCGCGCGCTCTATACCTTGAAAGCATTCGAATCGTGGGGAATCCCAACGCTCAACCGTTCATCGGCGACCCAGATCTGTGACGACAAGGGTCTTTGCAGTCTCGCGCTTGGCCAAGCAGGGGTACCGACGCCGAAAACCTTGCTGGCGTTCTCGGTCGAATCGGCGCTGGAAGCCTGCGAAATCCTCGGATATCCGGTGGTATTCAAACCGGTCACGGGTTCGTGGGGTCGCCTGCTGGCCAAGGTCAATGGACCGCAGCAGGCGCGAGCCTTGATCGAGCAAAAAGTGACACTCGGCTCCTATCATCATGCGCTCTTCTATGTCCAGGAATATCAGGAAAAACCGGGACGCGATATCCGCGTCTTCGTCGTGGGCGACCGGGTGCTGGCGGCCAGCTATCGCTCCGCCGATCATTGGATCACCAACACCGCGCGCGGCGCCTCGTCCAGCAAATGCCCGATCACCCCGCAGATCGAAGAGATCGTGCTGCATGCCTGTCATGCGGTCGGCGCACGGCTGGCCGGGGTCGACCTGATCGAAACCTTCGATGGCTATACCGTGCTCGAAGTCAACACCGGCGGCGAATTCCACGGATTGATGACGACCACCGATGTCGACATCGCCGGTGAGATCGTCGAAGAGACGATTCGCATCGCGCACGAAGCGAAATCCAGGCGGTTACAAACGACGGTCGCGGCGGGAGATTGACAAGAATCCAATCCCTTCTTAATCTCCATAGCAATGGCTTCGACGGGGAGTTCCGATCGGGTGCGAAGCAGCAGAGAGCGGGTGGTTGGTGTGAATCCCGCGGATAGTCGCCCCACCGGACAAGACCCCAGAGCCGCCGGAAGAAGCGGAGTATGCACTCCCCAGTAGAACCGGCCGGGTGCTCCCGTTAGCGAGCTCGGTCCGATGCAGGATCGATGAGGCCGCCCGCCAAAACGAGGGCGGCGAACAAAGGTGGTACCACGGAGCGAAGCCCTCCGTCCTTTGGACGAGGGCTTCGTGCATTGTTTTCGACGGAGGTCGAACCGTGGGTACACCATTGAACGTTGCCATTCTCATGTCCCGGGTGCGGGTCGAAGAAAAGCTGTTGTTGACCGAGCTGGACAAGCGCGGTGTGACGATCCAGCGTATCGACGATCGCGACATCGCGCTCGATATCGCCCAACCGAATCTCGCGTGCGATGTCGTGCTCGAACGCGCGGTCAATCATCTGCGGGCACTCTATGCGCTCCGCATCTACAACGACTGGGGAATCCCCACGGTCAACACCTACGAGGTGGCGAACACGTGCGGCGACAAGCTGCTGACCACCGCCGCGTTGATGCGACACAACGTTCCCTCCCCCCGGACGATCATCGCCTTCACACCCGAATCGGCCCTGGAGGCGATCGAGACGCTTGGCTATCCGGTCGTGCTGAAACCGGCGGTCGGTTCGTGGGGGCGATTGCTGGCCAAGGTCAACGATCGCGACGCCGCCGAAGCGCTGCTGGAACACAAGGTGACCCTGGGATCGTTCCACCACGGCGCGTTCTATATTCAGGAATATGTCGACAAACCGGGACGGGATATTCGCTCGTTCGTGGTCGGCGGAGAAACGATCTGCGCGATCTATCGCGATTCGCCGCACTGGATTACCAACACGGCCCGCGGCGGAGCCGCCTCGAACTGCCCGGTAACCCCGGAGATCGACGCAATCTCGCGCGCCGCCGCGGCCGCCGTTGGTGGCGGAGTGGTCGCGATCGATCTTTTCGAGAGCGAGCGCGGCATTCTGGTCAACGAGGTCAACTACACGATGGAATTCCGGAACAGCATCGACACCACTGGCGTGAACATACCAGCGAAGATCGTAGATTATGTCATTCAGGTCGGGGAAGCCGGCCGCGCTCGCGCCGAATCGAACGGCCGGGTGCGACAGGTCGTCGTCGCGTGAGGGCAGGCAGCAGGCAGCAGGCAGCAGGCAGCAGGCAGCAGTGAAAGCGTACCCGAGCGATCGCCCACGCCCACCCACCGTCATCCTGAGCGAAGTCGAAGGATCTCCCGTTCCCGGCC
>JBIQLF010000032.1:0-5733 GCA_044464585.1 Thermomicrobia bacterium | reverse complement strand
CCACGCCCACCCACCGTCATCCTGAGCGAAGTCGAAGGATCTCCCGTTCCCGGCCGGCGCGCATCGAGAGAAACGAAACAGTACAGGAGCGCATCGATATCCATGATCCCTTCGTGTCGGGATGCGCCGCAAAGAGATTCTTCGTACCGCCCGGAATGACAGCGAGCGGTAGCTGCAAAAACATGAAACGGACAGAAAGGAACAGGAAGGTTTCGACGATATGGCAGTGAAAACATCGATCGTTGGTGGATCGGGGTATGCGGGCGGTGAGCTTCTGCGGCTCCTGTTGAGTCACCCAATGGCGGATGTGCACCAGGTGACATCCGAGCGGAATGCCGGGAAATTCGTCTTCTCGCTGCATCCGAATCTGCGCAAGCGAACCCAGCTCAAGTTCACCAGCGCGGACGCGCTCGATCCGGTCGACGTACTGTTCATCGCGACGCCGCACGGCGCCTCGATGAAGAAGATGGAAGATTTCCGGCGGATCGCACCGGTCGTCATCGACCTCAGCGCCGACTTCCGGCTCAACTCCCCGGACGGATATCCGAAGTGGTACCAGCACGAGCATGAGCTGCCCGGAATGCTTTCCGAGTTCGTCTACGGCATGCCGGAACTACACCGGGAAGAAATCCGGACGGCGAATTTGATCTCCAGCGCGGGTTGCACCGCGACCACCGCGATCCTCGGACTCTATCCGCTCTTCCGGGCCGGGGTGGTCGATCTTTCCATGCCGACCATCATCGAAGCCAAGACCGGCTCATCGGGTTCGGGGGCGACGCCGGGTCTCGCCTCCCATCATCCCGAACGCTCTGGGGTGATTCGCTCGTTCAAACCGACGGGACACCGGCATAGCGCCGAAATCATCCAGGAGCTGACCTTCGATGGCAATGTGCCAGAGATTGCCTTTTCGGCGACGGCAATCGAAGCGGTGCGCGGGATTCTGGCGACTTCGCACGTTTATCTGAAGGAGCCGCTGGCCGACAAGGACATCTGGAAGATCTACCGGGCGGCCTACAAAGACGAGCCATTCATGCGTCTGGTCAAGGAATCGACCGGCATCCATCGCTATCCGGAACCGAAGATCCTCTCCGGATCGAACTATTGCGATGTCGGGTTCGAACGCGATCCCGACTCGAACCGGCTGGTCGTCATGGCGGCTCTCGACAATCTTATGAAGGGCGCTTCCGGCCAGGCGGTCCAGACCTTCAATATCCGTATGGGCTATGAGGAAACGTGCGGTATCGATTTCGCAGGATTGCACCCGATTTAGAAGCCCGGTGCCCGGGGGGCGGAGACGTACTGTTTTCTCCAGGCTCCGAACCCAGGATTCCGGACCCGTTCGACCGAGATGACCAATGAAATTCGGATTCGTCATTCCTCATGCCACCGCCCCGGAGTTCGTGGAGCTGGCGATCGCAATCGAACGGGCGGGCTGGGATGCCGCCTTCGGCTGGGAAGCGGTCTACGGGATCGATCCCTGGGTCGTGCTCGGCGGTATGGCGGCCCGAACCGAGCGAATCCGGCTCGGCACCTTGCTCACCCCACCGTCCCGGCGACGCCCGTGGAAACTAGCCAGCGAGCTGGTGACCCTCGATTTGCTCTCCAATGGCCGCGCGATGCTCTGCGCCGGTTTGGGCGCGGTCGAGACGGGATTCACCCAGGTCGGCGAGGAAACCGATCGCAAGAAGCGGGCCGCGTTGCTGGACGAGACCCTGGAATTGCTGGAACGATTCTGGACCGGCAAGCCATTTCAGCATGAGGGGGCAAATTATCGAATCGACTGGAACGCACCGACCGGCGAGGTCGTACCGGTGCAGCAACCACGCATTCCGATCTGGACCGTGGGTCTGATGGGCAGCACGCCGTCGATGCGCCGGGCCGCGCGCTGGGATGGCGTATTGCCCAACAAGCGCGATGCCAGCGGAAACTGGTCGATCCCCGGTCCCGCTGAGCTGCCGGCCCTGCGAGAGCAGCTCGAAGCACTCGGCGCGAATCTGGAAACGTTCGATATCGCGATCGAGGGAACGACCCCGATCGGCGACGAGACCGCGCTCGACCATGTGCGCGGTCTGGCCGAAAACGGAGCAACCTGGTGGATCGAATCGATGTGGGAAACTCCCGGTGGCATTTCCGCCGTGCGGGAGCGCATTGCGGCCGGACCGCCGCAACTCTAGCGAGGAAAGGAATCGGATGATCGTCGTCAAGATCGGCGGGGGCGCGGGTATCACCCCGGAGTCCTACGCGCATTTTGCGGAGGATTTCGCGGCGCTCGGGCAACCGGCTTTGCTGGTGCATGGCGGGAACGCCGAGTTCAGCCAGTTGAGCAAGGAGCTGGGTCGTCCCCCCCGTATGGTCACGAACGAGAAGGGCCGGGTTAGCCGTTATACCGATTCCGAAACGATCGACATGATGTTGATGGCCTATGCCGGCAAGGTCAACAAGCATATCGTCGCGCGCTTTCAGCAGGCGGGCGTGAACGCGGTCGGACTCAGCGGCATCGATGGCCGGATCGCCACCGGCAAACGCAAAGCGACCATCCGCGTGATCGAAGACGGCAAACCGAAGGTGCTGCGCGATGATCATGCCGGCACGATCCAGCACGTCGATACCACCCTGATCCGGCTGCTGCTCGATGCCGGCTATCTTCCCGTGCTCACGCCTCCCGCGTTGGCGCTGGAGGAGGGCACGCCGATCAATGTCGACGGCGACAAGCTCTCGCTGGAATTGGCGATCGATCTCGGCGCCGAGGCGATCTACTTCTTCTCGGACACGCCCGGACTGTTGGCCGACAAGGACGATGAATCGACGCTGATTCACCAGATCGATGCGACCGACCCCGTGGCCGCGTTGGAATCGGCGCAGGGCCGGATGAAAGTCAAAGTCGAATCGGCGATCAAGGCAATCGAACGCGGCGTCGGCAAAGTCGTCTTTGCCGACGCCCGCGTCGAGCGTCCCCTCCGGCGTGCCCTCGCCGGCGAGGGCACCATCATCGAATACACCAGCCACGCGACGATCTAACGGGTCTTGAGACTTGAGTCTTGAGACCAGAGAAATCTGCAGAGTCTCAGTCTCAAGACTCAAGCCCCAAGACCCAAGACATCGAAGAAGGAGCCTCCAATGAAAACCCTTCCACCGTCCATGCTCGCGATCGATTCGATTCGGGAGTTGGAAACCGATCTGCAATTGCCGCTGTATGCCAAGCGCGATATTGCGCTGGTGCGCGGCGAAGGATCGTATCTGTTCGATAGCGAGGGGAATCGCTATCTGGACGCCATGAGCAACTACGGCGTGGCCGCACTCGGCCATGCCGACCCGGTCTTCGCCGAGGCAATGGCCGATCAGCTCAGGACGCTCACCACCGGCCATCAGAGTTTCTACAACGATGTCCGCGCGGCGGCGCTGGCCGCCATCCGGCAGATCGCTCCGGACGGGTTGACCCGCTATTTCATGAGCAATTCGGGCGCCGAGGCGATCGAGGCGGCACTCAAATTCGCCATGATGGCGACCGGGCGCCACCACGTGGTAGCGCTACGCCGGGCCTATCACGGCCGCACCCTCGGGGCGCTCTCGGCGACATTCGACCAAAAATACCGCGCACCGTTCGAACCCCTGCCGATTCCGGTCACCCATGTGGCATTCAACGACTACGAGGCGCTTGCCGCACAGGTGAACGAAGAAACCGCGGCCATCATTCTCGAACCGGTACAGGGAGAAGCCGGCATCTTTCCCGCAGATGACGACTATCTGCGGGCGGTTCGGGAGCTTGCAACAACCAATGGAGCGCTATTGATTGCAGACGAGGTGCAGACCGGATTCCGGACCGGCGCTCCTTTCGCGATCACCCATGCGGGGATTTCGCCGGACATTCTCTGCACCGCCAAGGCGATCGGCAATGGCTTCCCGATCGGCGTCACGATGGTCACCGAAGCGGTTTCGGAAAAAACGGTTGGCGGTGCGCATGGAACCACCTTTGGCAGCAACCCGCTTGCCTGCCGGGCCGTGGTGACGACACTCCAGGCATTGCAGGACCGCGATCTCTACAGCCGCTCGGCCACCCTCGGCGCTCGCTTGATGGACGGAATCGAGGGAATCGGCAGTCCCAGGATCCGGCAGGTGCGAGGCCGGGGATTTATGATCGGGGTCGAAATGAAAGAACGCATTACCCCGACGCTGCGCGCACTACAGGAAAACGGTGTGCTGGCGCTTCCCGCCAGTCCGGTCGTCTTCCGATTGCTGCCACCGCTCATCTGGGAAGAGGAGCACGTCGATGAATTTCTCGGGGTTCTGGAAAAGGTGCTCGCCTGACCGGGCTGATCTGGCGAGGAACGGCGTCCTGCTCCTGGCGGCGCTGATCCTCGCTTTGTCAGCCTCTGCGCCGGCCGTCGCGCAAGAGACAGGATGCCGGTCTTACAGCATCGCGGTGGCGCCGCAACCGGCAGGGCATCCGCTGCCGGATGATGTCGTACAACTCTTCGATGGCACGGGCAAACATCTCGAAGCACCATTCGCGCAACCCGCTGGCGCAACTCCGTCGCCGCGTTCCGGAGTCACGATCCTGCGCTCGCTCGGCGGCATTTACTCGCTCCTCGATACCAGCTCGGGAATCGTTACCTCCCTGGCGATTCCCGAGAACGAGCAACCGCGCCTTGCGTCGACGGGCTTCGATATCCAGAACGCATCCGAGGCTGATTATTTGCTGCTGACCAATGGCAGCGGTTCCGTCTGGATGGTCGATTTGACCAGCGGCGACGCGCAAAACCTCGCGACATTGTTCCCCGATGCGGGGTTCATCGAATCGGCTGCGTTCTCACCCGATGGCAAGACCCTTCTGGTCTATACAGGCAATATGGGCTATATCGTATCTCCGTCGGCGCCCGGCATTCCCCAACCGCTCGCGCAGGAACCGGTTCTGCGGGTTCCTGGTTTTTCGGCCGATGGCCAGACGATCTTCTTCGCAACCGGTCGACCGGGTGCAACCGCGACGATCCACTCCTACGATCCCGCGACGAGCACATATGCGGAACTGGGATCGTTCGATCAGGCTGTCCTGTTTCTCGCGCATATGGGGACTCCGCTTCTCGCCATGGATGCCCGGAACCTCATGGCATTCTCGCCAGACGATCCAACCCCCAGATCGATCTTCGCTTGGGAAGGCGTGCCCATCGCCCCAATTTCCGATGTTTCTGGCAGATTCCTGCTCGTCGGCGACGAAGTGAGCCGCACGACGCATTGGTATCGAGTGGACACCGAGTCCGGAACGGCCCAGCACGTGGTCGAGCTCGACGGGCTTGCTCCACTGGTACAGAGCAGAGTGCAGGACAGTTTTGTGTTCTTTGGCGAAGATGTCTCCGGACCCGGAACGCCGGATACGCCATATCGCACATTCGATCTCGTCACAGGGGATAGCGCAACACCCCTCACCCAGAATTCGAACGAAGTCTGGTCGCTCCGTCTTGCTGGCGACGCGAACGGACGTTATGCGCTTGTCAATGCGGTCAGCCCCGGGTTTGGTCGGATGTGGTTGATCGATGCCCGCGCAGGAACGGCAGCGTCGATCGGAACCTCGACCGGGAATATCTTCGCCAGCATCTCGCCCGATGGGTGTCAGCTGGCCGTCGATGTCTTCGACACCGCGGGGGAAGGTCGTACGTCGATCGTAACGGGCACGTCATTGACCGGCGGCGCAGCAATCACGATTCCCGATGCGCTCTTGCTCGGATGGGCAGAGACAGC
>JBIQLF010000031.1:0-29517 GCA_044464585.1 Thermomicrobia bacterium | reverse complement strand
GAGGGGTTAGCCGAGCAGTTCCTGCAGCGTCTTGCGGTCGCGCGATGCTTGCTGGAAGACCATACTCAGATCGCTGTTGCACACGAGGAACCGGCAACCCAGCTTGTTCCACAACTTGAACGATGAGGCATCACGGCTGACCATGCCGACCGGTTTCCCGTACCTGGCGCAGATCTCGTTGACCTTGCCGATCGCCTCGTGGAGTTTGGGATTGTCGTACTGCCCGTGAATGCCCATGTTGATCGAGAGATCGTGCGGACCGATGCAGATGACATCGACACCATCGACCTGGCAGATGGCATCGAGCTGGTCGATGGTGTCGGGATGTTCGAGCTGGACCACCACCATCGTTTCGCGGTTGGCATCCGTAATCGAATCGATCGAGCTCTTGGGTTCGTAATGATCGCGCGCCGAACCGCCACCGCCCCGGCGCCCGCGCGGTGGGTATTTGGCATAGGAGACAGCCTGCTCCGCCTGTTCGGCATTGTCGACTCGCGGAATGATGATCCCATGCGCGCCGGCATCGAGCGCACGCGCGACATTGGCATAGGAGAGGTCGGTCACACGCACCAGCGGGGTCATGCCATAGAGATGGGTCAGTTGGACGAGATTCAGAATCTGGTCCCAGTCGAAGAAGTTGTGCTCCATATCCCACCAGAGGAAATCATGCCCGGCCAGCGCCAGCATCTTGACCATGCCGCCGGTGCGCACTTCCTCGACGATCGGACCGCTAACCCATTTGCCCTCGGCCAATTTTTGCTTCAGCGTATTGGTCGTCATTTCCCGTACCCTCTCGCGTAGACGAATCGTATGGCGGCATTCTGACAGAAACGCCACTCGGACAAGGAGCGACACAGTCGATGGAACCGCTCGACCCCAAGGTACGCGACGATTTGAGCCGCGCCAGCACCGCGACATTGACCACTCAACTCTTCCAGCGTGGATTCCGCAATGTGTTTTTGAATGGCATCCATCCGTTGAACCCGGAGCATGCCCGGTTCGTGGGCGAGGCCCGGACCTTGCGCAGTATTCCCGCACGGGAGGATCTCGATGTCGTCGGCTCGTTCGGCGATCCGGAGCATCCGCAGCGCAAGATCTTCGAATTGCTGGAACCGGGGCAGGTGCTGGTGATGGATTGCCGAGGCGATCTGCGTGCGGCCAACGGCGGCGGCATCCTGACCACCCGCGCCATGAAGCGGGGCGCGGCCGCCATCGTCAGCGACGGCGCGATCCGGGATTCGCCCGAAATCGCGCGCATGCCATTCCCGGTCTTCACCGCTGCCGCTTCGGCCACCATCAGCCTAACCGTTCACCATGCGGTCGATTTCGATGTGCCGGTCGCCTGCGCCGGAGTGCCGGTCTTCCCGGGCGACATCCTGGTCGGGGACGAAGAAGGCGTGGTCGTCATCCCCCGCCATCTCGCCGCCGAAATCGCCGGACCCGCCGCCGAGCAGGAAGCGTTCGAAGCCTTCATCCTGCACAAGATCCAATCCGGCGCCCCGCTCCCCGGCACCTATCCCCCAAACGACGCGACCAAGGCGGAATATGAGGAGTGGAAGCAGAAGAGGTCCTGAGACGTGGGTCCTGAGTCTTGGGTCTTGAGATTTGGGTCTTGAGATTTGGGTCTTGAGATTTGGGTCTTGAGACGCGAGATTCACGAGCCAGTCGTCTCTCAAGACTCAGAACTCAAGACCCAAGACCCAAGCCTCGTTCTATGCTTCGCTGATCTTGAAGTTCGCCAGATCTTCATAGATGGTGACCAGCGATGAATGGTCGAGACCGCCGCGGCCGGCGACGGAAAGGGCCTCGAAGAACTGCTGCACCAGCGCCGTGACCGGCAGCGGCGTGCCCGTGGTTTTGCCGGCGCTCATGGCGATATCGAGATCCTTGCGGTGCAGGTCGACCCGAAAGCCGGGCGCGAACGTGCCCTGAATGGCATTTTGTCCCTTCAGTTCGAGTACCCGGCTGTTGGCAAGACCGCCGCCGAGCACCTGCACGATCTTGGCCGGATCGACGCCGGATTTTGCGCCGAGCACCAACGCCTCGCTCATGGCGGCGTAGTTGATCGCGACCATGACTTGATTGCAGGCCTTGACCGTTTGCCCCGCGCCCGAAGCGCCGACATGCACGATGGTTTTACCCATCGTTTCGAACAGGGGCATCGCGCGTTCGACATCCGATTCGGCGCCGCCCACCATAATGCTGAGGGCGGCATTGATGGCACCCGCCTCGCCACCGCTGACCGGCGCATCGAGCGCATGCGCACCGACTCCGGCCAGTGCGGTCGAAACCTCGATCGCCACCGCCGGAGCGATGGTGCTCATATCGATATGCAGCGATCCTTCGCCCATCGCCTCGATCAGACCGTTTTCCCCGAGCGCCACCTCGCGCACCTGCGGCGAATTGGGCAGCATGGTGATGACGATCTTCGCCTTGCGCGCGACTTCCGCCGGGGTCGATGCCGGGACGAACTTGTCCGATTCGGCGGTGAAGGTCTCGACCGTTTGCCGGTTGAGCGTATGGATCACGACCGCATAGCCAGCTTTCGCCAGATTGCGCGCCATCGGCTTGCCCATGATCCCAAGTCCAATGAATCCAATCGTTTCCGCCACGTTGCTCGTCCTTCCGATTGTCTCTCGATGCTCGTGTTGCTTTTCTGGTTGCTGATTCGATTCCTGGAACCGGGCTATTGTCCCTCCGACGAGAGAGATCCTCCGCTTCGCTCAGGATGACGATGTTGGGGCAGGATCGCGACCCTTTGGCAGGATGACGATCCTGGGGCAAGGTGACGCTCCGGAGAGCTGCTTGCTGCCAGCTGCCAGCTGACCGCTGCCTGCTGCCTGCTATACATCGAACCCATACGGCTTCAGCCATCCGAGACTGGCTTCGGTCGTGGTCGATGGTTTGTATTCGAGACTGACCCAGCCATCGTAACCGAGGGCATCGAGCCGGTCGAACACGAAGGGATAATGGATTTCACCCGTGCCGGGTTCGTGCCGGTCGGGACTGTCCGCGATCTGAATATGCCCGATCTGCCCGATATGGTCGGCGAAAAAGGCGGTCAGATTCCCTTCCATGCGCTGCTGGTGATAGAAGTCGTATTGCAACCGCAGATTCGGATGCCCGATTTCCTCGATGAGCGCCAGCATCTGGGTCGAGGTGGTCACCAGAAAATCCGGGTTGTCGATCGCGTTCAGTGGTTCGAGCAATTGAGTCACGCCCTGCTGCTGCGTTCGGTCGGCGGCGTAGACCAGATTCGCCCGGACCGTTTCGAATTGCTCGCTGATGGGAATATCCGGCAACCGCCGCCCCACCAGCGTATTGAAGCGGGGCGCCGGGAGTGTGCGCTGGACCGAAAGAGCCAGATCGACCGCTGCATGGTACTCCTCGACCCGGCGCGGATCGTTGGCGAATCCCCGGTCGCCCGCGGCGGCATCCCCCACCGGCACATTGAAGAGCACCAACTCGACCCCATTCCGATCGAGGGCCGCTTTGATGGCATCGAGGTCCTCGCCATACGGATAAAGAATCTCGACGCCCCGGAATCCGGCACGCGCCGCCCGTTCGATCCGCTCCAATAACGGATATTCGAGATACAGCATGGTCAAATTGGCGGCAAACTTCGGCATTGGGCTCTCCTGCCTCGCAATCGGCGTACCAGTCGCGCCATCCTATTGCGGTTCGGGAGTGGCGGTCAACTGAGTCCGGGGGCCGGAGTCCCGAGTCCGGAGTCGACAATGAGCGTTTGTTCTCCGGACCCCGGACCGCGGACTCCGGACCATCGAAACAGGAGTCAACGGTGATTCGATCGAGTTTGGCATCGACGCGGCTGCTGCGGGACCGAGGGGTCCGGTATGCCTTCGGGGTTCCGGGTGAGAGTTTTCTGGGGTTGCTGGATGCGCTCTACGAAACCCCGGAAATCGAGCTGGTGACGACCCGGCATGAGGGGGGCGCGGCGTTCATGGCCGATGCCACCGCCAAGCTGACCGGGCAACCCGCGATCTGCATGGGCACCCGCGGGGTCGGCACGGCCAATCTGGCCATTGGTATCCACACGGCCTATCAGGATTCGACCCCGATGCTGGCAATGGTCGGACAGGTGGAAACCCCCTTCCGGCATCGAGAAGCATTGCAGGAGGTGGAGCTGGCGTCATTCCTGGGCGAAATCACCAAATGGTCGGTCGAACCGCCCAGCGCCTCCGAGCTTCCCCGGCTGGTCAGTGAAGCCTACCGGCTGAGTGTCAGCGGGCGACCGGGACCGGTCGGCATCGTATTGCGGGGCGATATCCTGGATGAGGATGTGCCCGAACCCGATCTGCCCATCACCGCGCCGGTCGAGACCGCGGTGAGCCCCAAGGTGGCGAACGACGCGATCGAGCTGCTGGCCGAGGCCAACGCGCCGGTCATCATTGCCGGAGGCGGGGTGCTACGCGCGCAGGCAACCGCGCGCCTGATCGAGCTGGCGGAACGAACCGGCATTCCGGTCGCGACCGCATTCCGGCGACTGGATGCCTTTCCGACCGACCATCCCCTGTCGCTCGGTTCGCTTTCGTTCGGGACGCCCAAACCGATCAAGGACCGGATGGCCGCGGCCGACGTGATACTGGCAATCGGCACCCGTCTCACCGAAACCACCACCCTCGGTTATACGATCCCGGCGCGGGGAACGAAATTGGTCCATATCGATATCGACCCGGAGGAGGTGGGCAAGACCTCGCCGGCCGCCATCGGTATCGCGGCCGATGCGGGCGTTGCCATCGACGCATTGCTGCAGGCCGCCGGAGCCGCGTCCTGGCGCGACCGTTCCGCTCAGCAGACCGCGTTGAAAGCCGAGCTGGCGAAGCTGCTCGACGGTCCCACGGTCAGCACGGACAAGGGTGTCGATCCGGCAGTCGTCATGCGCGAGCTGAGCCGGCAATTGCCCGATCGCTCGGTACTCACCAGCGACGCCGGTAACTTTTTCACCTGGGCGCAACGCTATGGTTCGTTCCGATGGCCAGGCACCTTCCTGGGGCCGATCTCGGGCGCAATGGGATATGCCGTTCCCTCGGCGGTGGCGGCGGCCATCGTCAACGATTCCGCGGTTCCATCGGTATCGCTTTCGGGCGATGGCGGCTTTCTCATGACGGCCAACGAGCTGGCGACCGCCGCGCAACGCAATCTACGCGTGATCTGCGTCGTCTTCGACAATGGCATCTACGGCACGATTCGCGCGCATCAGGAACGGGAGTTTCCGGGCCGGGTCAGCGGCACCAATATCTGGACACCCGATCTGGTCAAATTCGCGGAGGCGTTCGGTGGGATCGGTTTGCGGGTGGAAACGAATGCGCAGGCTGCCGATGCCGTCGCCGCCGCCATCGACAATCCAGGGATCAGCATCATCGATGTCGCGGTCGATCCGGAAAACATCGCCGCGGGAACATCGATGTCGTCGTTATCGAACCGATGATTGCACCGGCCGGCCGATCCGATCGACTACGTCCGCCGGTCGTGTGCGGGCAACTATTCACTGCCGGCAATGCGCCGGCGACGACAGGAACGCAGGAGAACCAATGTCAGACAAACCATTGAGCGCCAGGGAGATCGTCGATCGGATTGCGCCGCGCGCGCCGGTCATCAGCCGCGATGGACGGCTGGTTGCCTTCGAAGCCGGCCCCTGGGGGCACAAGGGCGAGTACCCCAAACGCTCGATCTGGCTCTCACGAGACGGCCGCCCGGCAACGCAGCTCACCGCTGGCACGGGACTCGATTCCAATCCGGTCTTTTCTCCGGATGGCGCCAAACTGGCATTTCTCTCCACCCGTAACGATCCGGAGAAAACCGCGATCTTCGTCATCTCACTCGATGGCGGCGAGGCGGCCCAGCTGGGCAAGCTCGATGGATCGCTGGAGCATCTCCGCTGGTCGCCGGATGGCACGGAGGTGTCCGTGCTGCGCCGCCAGCCGGACACGAAGAAACGCAAGAAGCGGAACGAGAAACGGGATGATGCGGTCGTGGTCGATGGCGAACCACGCTACAACCGGCTCGTCATCCTCGATGCCGAAACGGGGAAGAAACGCACGGTCGATTCCGGCAAACGCGAGATCTGGGAATATGCCTGGGCCGCCGATAGCACCCGCCTTGCCTACACGACCGCCGAGGAGACGGGCGAGGATGCGCCGATGCGGCGCGGCGATGTCTGGGTCGTGGGCCGCGACGGCGCCGACCCGCTCCATGTCGCCCAGCTCGACCAGACCCCCGCATCACCAGTCTTCGTGACCGGTCCGAACGGTCCGGCGCTGGCGGTGCGCAAGAATGGGTTCCGCGAGCATCCGGCCGAATCCGTTTTTCTGATCGATCTCGATTCGGGCACGGCGAACAATCTGCTGGAGGAATTTCCCGGCAACGTCGAGGGCATCGCCCCCCTCGATGCCGTGGAGGGCGCGGTGGCCATCGCCGTGGTCGAAGGCGTCCATACGAATCTCTATCGTTTCGATGTCCGCACTGGAGAACGCGCATCGCTGCTGCCCGAGTCATTGACGACGAATGGTGGGTTCGGGACGCTCCCCTCGGCGACGCCCGATGGCAAGGCCGTCGCGCTGAACTGGTCCGATAGCGACATACCCGAGGAGATCTATCTCGTCCGCGATGCCGGCGATCCGATCGAGCTCACCAGTTTTGGCGAGGAGTTCCACGGGCGCTTGCGGCGGAGCGAGGTCGTTTCCTGGACATCGGACGATCTCGAGATCTTCGGGTTGCTGACACTCCCCGAACGCACCGGCGATGCCCCCCTGCCGCTGGTGGTGCAAATCCACGGCGGACCGAGCTGGCAATGGCTCGATACCTGCTTTCTCGACTGGCACGACTGGACGCAATATCTCGTTTCCCGCGGGTTCGCGGTGCTCACGCCCAATCCACGCGGCAGCACCGGCCGCGGCTCGGAATTCCAGCGCCGGTTGATCGATGATGTCGGCGGCGGTGAAATGCGCGATGTCATCGCCGGGGTGCAAGCGATGGTCGATCGGGGTATTGCCGATCCGGAACGGCTCGGCGTGGGCGGCTGGAGTTGGGGCGGGTACCTGACCGCCTACACGATCACCCGCACGCAAATGTTCAAGGCCGCCGTCATGGGCGCGGGATTGTCGAACATGATTTCCGACCATGGCACCGATGATATTCCATCCGCGAATCTCTATTACTACCCGGGGCAGCCATATCATCATCTGGACGACTATTGGGAATCGTCGGCCATCAAGCATGTCACCAATTGCGCCACCCCCACGCTGATCGTGCATGGCGAGGCAGACGACCGGGTGCATATCACCCAGGGCGCGGAAATGTACCGGGCGCTCAAGGTGCTCGATGTGCCGGTCGAATTCGTGCGCTATCCACGGGAACCGCACGGGTTCAAGGAACGACGGCACCAGATCGATCTGCTGACCAGAATCGGCAAATGGTACGAACGCTGGTTGTCGCCAGATAGTGAAGCGGACATCACCGGCGCCGGGGACTGATCATCCTTCGAGGGATTCATCTCGCAGAAACGCAAGCGCCCGGGCGACCGCTTCGGGCGCTTGCATCCGCCGTCCCGCGGTCACGGCGCGTTCGATCTCGGCAGCGGTCAGCATCGATTCGATGACCGCTCGCTCCTGCTCGACCCGGCCGAATGGATTGCCAATATCGCTACCGGGCGCCATTTCGGCCGCATACTGCCGGGCGAATTCAGCAAACCGCAGGGATTCCAACGGCCGTCCCGCCGCCAGCAACATACCGGACAATGTGGAGGCGTTCGCACTTACGAAAATATCGTATCCCAAGCGAATATTGATTTCGAACGCTTCGATCAACAGCGTCCGCGCCAATTCCGCCTGCCCGAGAACGTTGGCGCATTCGACGGCTCCATGCAATGTGTTCGAGGCAAGCACGTCTTTGCCATGCGCCCGGCAATAGTCCAGGACCGCCAGTGTCTCGCGCAGCGCATCGGCGGGGCGGCGATCGAAATAGGCCATGGCCGACCGGTTGAGTTTCGATTCGGCGATACCGTGGGCGTCATTGCAACGACGATAGGCCGCCATTGCCGTTTCAGCGAGTTCGCGCACCTCGTCGGACATGACCAATTGGTTGTTCAGGAATGTCACCCCGACCATATGATTGCAGGCATCGCCGATGCCCCGATCGTCCCCAATCTGTTCGGCCAGCATTCTCCCGGCCCGATCCGACCGGAGGGCATCATCTGGCCGGGCCATGGTGGCGAGCAGAATCGCGCGGCCATTGAGCGCCCGGACCCGCTCCGGTGTTCGCAGATGTCCGGTTGCATCGAGCACCTGCGCCAGCCAGCGTTCTCCCTCCCAGAGTTGTCCTCGCAAATACCAGAGCCGCCAGGCAACCGCGGCCACCACCAGGGCCTCGCCCGGATCGTTCTTCGTCGACCAGCTGATCGCCTGGCGAAGATCGTCCATGGACGCCGCGAAGCTCGCAACGATCGACGCATCGACCGCGCGCTGATCGGAACAGCGGTCGAGCAACAACGCAAAGAAATAGCGTGCATGCCGGGATTGCATCGCTTCGAGCTCACCATGCGATTCGAGTTGTTCCAGCGCGAATTGGCGCACCGATTCGAGCAGGTGAAAACGATCGGGGTCTCCACGCCGGCCCCGGTGAATCAGATTCGACTCCAGCAATGCTTCGACCAATCCGAGGGTATCGATGGCCGTCCCAAAGATGCCGTCCAGCATTTCGAAGTGAAACCCACTCTGGAAAACACCGAGCTGGCGAAAGAACCATTGCTGTCCGGCTGGCAGCAGGTCGTAGCTCCACGAAATCGAATCGCGCAGTGCCCGGTGCCGTCCCGATCTTTCCGCGGAATCGGCCGATAAACCAAGACGCTGGCCAAGCTGAATATCGAGCTCGGTCAGGGTCAGTACCCGCAGGCGAGGCGCGGCCAACTCGATTGCCAGCGGAACGCCTTCCAGCTTGCGACAGATTCCTGCCAATGTCCGCGCGCTCCGCGTGTCGTTTTCGAACGAAACCGGGAAATCGTGAGCGCGATCGACAAAAAGCTGAACCGAATCGAACGCGGTCAGCACATCCCAGGCGTCGATTTCGCCGGGGGGCACCTCCAGCGGTTCGATGGGCACGATCCGTTCGCCACGCAACCGCAAGGGTCCGCGGCTGGTCGTCATCACCTGCAAACCCGGCACTCGCCGCAGAAGTTCGGCCACGGTTCGCGCCGCGGGCATCAGGTGTTCGAAATTGTCCAGGATGAGGAGCGGAGTGCCGTTTCCCAGGAATTCGGCCACGTCCTCGCCAGGCGATGACCGTCCCGTTTCGATAACGCCCAGGGTCGATGCGATCTCCGCGAGCACGAGCGCCGGATCGGAGAGATCGACCAGATCGACGAACCAGACGGTCTGGCCCCATTCCGCCTGCCGCTCGAGCGCCAGTTGCTCGGCCAACCGGGTTTTGCCGATCCCGCCCGGTCCGGTCAAGGTAACGAGCCGGACACCGGGCGTATCGACCAAGCGGTGCAGCGTCGCCAATTCGGCACGGCGTCCGATCAATCGCTTTTGCGGTTGCCGGGCATTGCCGCGCCCCGAAGACGCCGTTCGCAACGTGGGAAAGGACGCGCGCAATTCCGGGTGCGTGAGCTGAAAGACCGGTTCGGCGATTCGCATCCCCGGAATGCCGAATTCGCCCAGATCGATCGCCTCGGCGCCTGCTGGCAATGTGCCGCTCGCCACGACTGCCCGCCCGGACATGAGGATCTGTTCTCCATGGGCCGCGCGCATCATCCAGTCGAGGAAAGCGAGCTGGGGCGAGCGATAGTCACCGGTTGCGCTTGGCCCCACCCGTACGGAATCGATCGCCATCCGCACGCGCAGCCCCTCCTCGACCGGCCAGGTTTGGGCCGCCAATGCCCGCTGGCTCTCCAGGGCGGCCCGCACGGCATCGTTTGCGCTCGGAAACACCGCCTGCATACCGTCGCCCGCCACCCGGTAGATCTCGCCTCCGTGATGACGTATGGCGCCGGAGACGATCCGGTCGTGTTCGATCTGAGCAACTGACATCGCCTCCGGAACGGTCTCCCAGAGGCGGGTGCTCCCCTCGATATCGGTGAACAGAAAACCAGGCAGCCCGGCCACTAGGTGCGATTCGCTCATCGGCCCGGATTTCTTGGGTGAGGCAGGTGCTCGATCGGGCGATCAGCCGAGCAACAACTGCTCGATCGTAGCCGCATAGACATTGGCCTCGGCGACGAGATCGTCGATATAGCCAGCCTCGTTGGCGCCATGGGCGTTTTCCCCGCCAGGACCGAATCCGACCGTATCGACTCCCGCCTGCCGGTAGAAGCGGCCATCGGTGGCGCCAGCCCAGGCAACGAAGAACTCCGGCTCGACGCCCATCTCATCTCGCACGGCTCGCTGCACCGCCTGCACCAGAGGCGAATCGTCCTCGGTGATATTGGCCGGAATGAACCCGCCCTGCGGATCTTCGATCAGGGTGTATTTGAAATCGGGATCGTCCGCTGCCACGGCATCGAGCGCGGCTCGCACTTCAGCGACCACCGATTCCCGCGTCTCGCCTGGAATCAGACGCCGGTCGACATGAATTCTGGCTTCGCCGGGGACCACATTGTGAGCCACCCCCGCCTCGATCATATTGACGCTGATCACCGGTTTGCCGACCGCCGGGTGGAATTTGTCGATATCGCCTTCCAGCGCCAGGATGCCCTTGGCCGCTTTGGCCAGTGCGTTGATCCCGGTCGCACGAGCCGCCGCGGTATGACTGGCTCTGCCGTGGAACACCACCTCCATCTGGAAGAGCCCTCGTTCGGCATTGCGTACCTTCAGATCGCTTTTTTCACCGATCAGGCAATAATCCGGTTTGACGAGCCGGCCCGCGGCGATCTCGTCCATCAGGAAAATGGTGCCCTGGGCGCCGCCTGTTTCCTCATCCGAAACCACATGCGCCTGCAATGTGCCCTTCAGCGGGGCGTCCTGGAAGAGTTTGCACATCAGCATCATGATGCCGGTGGATGCCTTCATATCCGACGCGCCCCGTCCGAAGAGCTTCGTCCCATCATCACTGACGCGTGGTTCGTAGGGTCCGGAAATCCATGCATCGGGATCGGAAACGGGAACGGTATCGAGATGGCCATTCATCGCCAGCACCGGCCCCTGGCCGTTGCCGATGGTGATGATGACATTCGGCTGCGCCGGGTCCTTGGCGAGCACCGCATAGGGCAGACCGTGGCGGTCACACCAATCGGTCACCCATTGCATGATGGTCGCCTCGGTTCCGGTGGGCGATGGAATGGCGATCAACTCACTCGCCAATGCCACGATCTCATCCCGGCCCACCCGCCGCTTGTTCGAATCCCCGGTCACCCTGTCGTTCCTTTCTGGTTCATCCGGTCGGCAATGCCGGCGCCTGCCCGCGAGACAATGCATCCCATGGCGGAAATTTCACGGCCAGCATGCCAGATTCAGATGCCCCATGCCGGCCGAAACGCCCCCGGCCTCCGGACTCAAGACCCAAGACCCAAGACCCAATTCTCACACCCCGGCTGCCACCGTATCGGGATAGATGCGCTCGAAACGGGAGACATTGGCGACGAAGACGATCGCGCCGCCGACTTCGACTTCGAAGTTCTCCGGCATATAGAGCAGCCCCGGTTCGAGCGCCGGGGAATAGGGCACCGCAATCTGGGTGCGCCGGTGACAGGTGCGTTTCAAAATCCCCAGGACCTCGGGCACCTTGGCGTCTTCGAGACCGATGAACAGGCTCGTATTTCCCATGCGCAGAAACGAACCGGACGTGCTGACTTTGGTAAAACGGATATTCTGGTCGATCAGCTCGGTCGTCAGCGCCTCGATATCTTCATCCTGAACGACGGCAATAATGAGCTTCACCGCCTTGCTCCTTTCTCCGTTGCAGGGGACCGGGCGGCGCGACCAGCTTCACGCTGTCTCGATGTCTCGCCTCGATCTGACCTTCGGTGCTGTACGGCGGCTGACAGTCTAGCAGGTGAATGCAAATCAGCCGATGGAAAAGAGCGTGACCGTGGTCAGCACGCCGTCCAGATGCTGAATCTTACCCATGACGATATCGCCGATTTCCCTCGGTCCGGCAGCCTCGACCACGGCCACCACATCGAAGTTTCCGGCCACGGCATCGACCTGCTGGATTCCGCCCTCGGGACCCCAGCGGCGCAGCTCCTCCTGGATGTCTGGCGAGGCTCCGATACCGGTCGTCATCAGTACATATGCCTTCATCGCTCGGACCTGCCTTTCCCGTGTCGTCCGGGGGCCGGAGTCCGGAGAACCGCACTCCGGGCTCAACGACGCTCCCAGATCGTTTCCATTCCGGCGCCGGTGACCATATCGCGCAGAATCTTCCGCTCCTCGGCGAGGATTTTCAAATAGGCGGTCCGGGCCGAAGCGATCAGCTCGCCCCCACCCACTTCATCGCACCGGGCCAGCAACCGGTCCAGCACGCCCTCCCGCTCGAATTCGCGCACGCGCTCGGGCCAGGGGGCCAGGGTGATCTCTTCCGGGATGGGTAATTGGGGCCGCAAGCGCCGAAATGAGAGCAGCCGTTCCCGCGGGGTCGTCGCCATACCATCGACCATCACAGCCGGGTTGACGCCCTCCGCGCCGCGGAAATCGAGAATCATGGCGCTGCCGACCCGCGTGAAAAAGACGCTCATCACGATCGCGTCAGCCAGCGCCACCTTCAATTGATCCGAATAGAGTTCGTCTTCGTCGAAATCCATACGGAAGCCACCACTCCAGAAATCATCCATCGGCTTTGCTCAACCGATCGACCTCGGATGCCAATTCAGCGAAGAGCGCTGGATTGGCCGCAATGATTTCTCTCCGGTACGGACCAAAGGGGGTGCCGTCGAAGCCGCGCACCACACCGCCTGCTTCCTCGATGAGCAGCGAACCCGCGGCCATATCCCAGGCGTTCAATGGGCGTTCCCAAAATCCATCCAGGCGCCCGCAGGCGACATAGCACAGATTCAGCGCCGCCGAACCATCTCTGCGCACCCCCTGGCAGAGCGAAAGAAACCCATTCCAGATACGGGCATTCTCGCGGCGGGCTTCGGGTTCGTAGGCGAAACCGGTACCGAGCAGCGAACGTTCCAGGGAATCGATCGTCGAAACCTCGATCGGCGTGCCGTTCAGGGTTGCCCCCTTGCCACGCTCGGCCAGGAAGAGCTCATCCAGCATCGGATCGTAGACGACCCCCAGGATGATCTTGCCCGCATGTTCCAGACCGATCGAAACGGCGAAATGGGGATAGCGATGCGCGTAGTTGGTGGTGCCATCGAGCGGATCGACGATCCAGGAATAGCGTTCGGTGCCAGCCGGGACGTCGCCCGAAAGAAAGGTCGATTCCTCACCGACGAAACGATGTTCCGGGAACCGGCTGGTGATGGCCGAGGCAATCAACTCTTCCGAGGCGCGGTCGGCATCGGTCACGAGATCGATCGTCCCCTTGTAATCGATGGTGCGGTCGAGCGACAACCGCTCGCGCAAGATCGAACCCGCGGCTTTCGCGGTCTCGACCGCCAGTTCGCGCGCGCCCTCGGGGACCACTCCACTCGTCACGAGATCATTCCTCCAATTGGTAACCGGGAAGCCACATCGAGTTCCCAACCCGCGTGCGCGCCCCGGCGCAAGGCATAGTACCCAGCCGCCGCCACCATCGCCGCATTGTCCGTGCAAAACGAAAATGCCGGCACGCGCAGCATTGTGCCCGAGATCGAAGCGATCTCGCTGGCCAGCCGCTCCCGCAAGGCGCGGTTGGCGGCTACGCCACCCGCCAGCACGACTTCCCGTGGTTCGAACGCACGGGCGGCCGCGGCGGTCTTGCTCGCCAGCACATCGACGATCGCTTCCTGAAACGAGGCGGCCAGATCGGCGACGGGCATCGATTCGGTGAAGCGGGGCGGCCGGTGTTTGCGGAAAGGCGCATCATCCTCGGGTTCGGGTTCGTCGTCCGGAAGCCGGTATGGTTCCACCTCGCGCAGCAGCGCCGTCTTCAATCCGGAAAAGCTGAAATCGCGGCGTTCGTCCAGCCACGCGCGCGGCAACGCGAACGCATCGGTCCGGCCGCCCACCGCTGCCTTCTGGATGGCCGGACCGCCGGGATATCCCAACCCCAGCAGGCGCGCGCCCTTGTCGAAGGCCTCCCCGGCGGCATCGTCGAGCGTGCGGCCCAGCAGCCGGTATCGACCGTGTCCGGTCATCAGGATCAATTCGGTATGCCCGCCCGAAACCAGCAGCGCCAGCATCGGGAACGCCGGTTCCGGGCCGGTCTCGTCGCCCGGCGAAACCAGCCAGTTGGCATAGAGATGCGCTTCCAGATGATTGACCCCGACCAGCGGAATCGACCGGGTGTACGCCAGTGTCTTGGCGAAGTTGGTTCCAACCAGCAACGAACCCGCCAATCCCGGTCCGCGTGTGACCGCGATCGCATCCACGTGTTCGAGCTCGATCGCGGCCTGGCGCAATGCTTCTTCGACAACCGGAATGATTGCCGTCAGCTGGGCGCGCGCCGCCAGCTCGGGCACGACCCCACCGTGCGCCCGGTGCAGCTCGATTTGCGATGCGACGATATTGGACGCGACCGCCCGGCCATCGCGCACGATTGCGGCCGATGTCTCGTCGCAGGAGGTTTCGATACCGAGCACGATCATGATGCGTGCCGGCCGTCGATACGACGCGATGCCCAGATCGGAGCGTCCCGCGCGATATCGAGCTCTCCCGCGAGGCGGTCCCGCAGCGCCTGGCGAAGTCGATCGAGCATTTCGAGATAGCGCTCGTCCCGCAGCGATTGCGACCACATCAGATAGGCATCCTCCCCGTTGTCGGAGTAATAGCCCGGCCGCACGCCGTGAATGGTGAAGCCGTATTTCTCGTAGAGTCTCATGGCCGAGGCATTCGATACGCGCACTTCCAGGGTCACGACATTGGTGCCCCGTCGAATCGCCTCATCGAACAATGCCAGCAGCAATGCCTCTCCGAGTCCACGGCCGCGATAGGGCAGATCGATTCCGATGGTCGTCACATGGGCCTCGTCGAAGAGTTGCCACATTCCGGCGAACCCGGCAATCGGACGCGAATCGGCGGCCACCGGTGTTTTGCTCCGGAAGGAAAGCAATCCGAGCGCGCGCAATCCACGCCAGTTGTCGGCATAGTCCTCGACGAATTTGCCACGGGTCCGCAAGGTGTCGCCATCGGACCCGCGCAAGACGATGTAATAGTTCTGCGCGAGATTGCGCAATTCCCGCCGGTAGGCCGAAGCCGGCCACGGATTGCTGAAACACCGCCGTTCGACCCTGCCGACCTCCGGCACATCGTCCATGTGCATCGGTTCGATGGTGAAGTGACGCGCGTTCATACCGGAACCGCTTCCGCGCGCCGCCCGTGGACGTAGATCGGTTCCAGGAGCGCCGCGTCGTCCTGCTCGCCGGCAATGAGCCGGTTCCATGCCAACCGCCCGAGTTGTTCGACACGCCCCCCGGCCGGCAGATCGACGGTCTCGATATCCCCGAGCATATCGACCTCACCCGCCACCAACGCTCCCCCCGCCTGCGCGCTCAGCTCACCGGCAGTCGTGTTGTGCGGTCCGTGATCGAGTTGTCCGCGCTCGTACCGGCTCCAGACGACGCGCCCGCGGCCAGCGGTCATGACCGCAATCACCGGCCGGCCGGTCCAGGCAAGCTGGGCGGCAATCGCGTCGGTCGTGGGAATGCCCAACACTGGGATCTTCAGCGAAAAAGCCAGTCCCTTGGCGATACTCAACCCCACCCGCAACGCGGAAAACGAACCTGGTCCCGTGGCAACGGCAACCGCATCCAGCGCCAGCAGGTCGATCGAGGTCAGGCGCAGCAGATGATCGAGCTGTTCCAGGGTTGCAACCGTGTGATTGCGCCGGGCATTCCAGGCGAGAACATTGGCGTGGGCGCCATCGAAAAGCGCGACTCCCGCGCGATCGCTGGATGTGTCGATCGCGACAATCCATGATGGTGCATCGATCAGGGTGCTGGATGTCTCGTAGGTTGCCATGCTCGCAATTTTGATGTATTAGCCTTAGTAATCAAGGCGTTCGAAAGCTCAACGGTGGTACGACAAGGCGAAGACATGCCGCTTGGCGCATCCGCGACCCGGCCACCCGTCGATTCTGGCACAAGCATCGAGGCAACGTTGCACGGATCACGCTCGCTCTCACTCGATAGCTCTCGGGAAACGGCCCAGCCCGCGGTCCTGGAACGCACCCGCCGCAGGCGGCCGCCATTTTCCGAATGGCTCCTCTTCCTGCTCTTCGTCGGACCCAACTTCATTCTCTTCGGGATCTTCGTGTATTGGCCGATGATCCAGACCGCCTATCTGAGCGGGGTCCGATGGGACATGATCTCGCCGCACAAGAAGTGGGTGGGAGCGGCCAACTACCGCTATCTCTGGAACGATGACACATTTCGTCAGGTTCTGGTCAATTCGTTTTGGTTCGCCATCGGGGCGGTGGGCGGCTCGCTCGTCCTCGGGCTGGCGATTGCGCTGCTGCTGAACCAGAAGCTGCGTTTTCGCAATTTCGCGCGCGCATCGGTTTTCCTGCCCGTGCTGCTCAGCGGCGCGGCGATCGGTATCGTCTGGGTGTATATCTTCGACCCGCGCTATGGCATTCTGGCCGCGTTCCTGAAGGTCTTCGGCGTGCAGTCGCCGCAATGGCTCGGGAGCACGCGATGGGCGCTTCCAGCCGTGATCATCGTCTACATCTGGAAGAACGTCGGCTGGGCCACGGTCATCTTCCTGGCCGGGTTGCAGGGCATCCCGCGCGATCTCTATGAAGCGGCCACCATCGACGGCGCGGGACGGCTGAGCAAATTCCGCAATGTCACCCTGCCGATGCTCTCCCCGATCATGTTCTTCATCGTGGTGACCTCGATCCTCAGCTCGTTCCAGGCATTCGACATCATCAATGTCATGACCCGCGGCGGTCCGGTCGATGCGACCAACATTCTCGTCTACTACATCTACCAGCAGGGATTCGTGGCGTTCAACGCGGGCCGCGCTGGGGCCGCCAGCATGGTCCTCTTCGTCGTCATGCTGGCAATCACCCTCGCCCAACTCCGGTACAGCGAACGCAAGGTGCATTATGGCTAGCATCCAATACGAGCACCCAGGCAGGAGCCGGGTCAAGATCGATCCGGTCCGGGTTTTCTCCTATGTGGCCATGGCGGTCGTCGTCATCATCATTCTGACGCCGATCTTCTGGATGCTTTCCGGTTCGCTGAAGATGAACTCGGAGATCATGAAGTTCCCGCCGCAATGGCTCCCCCGGGAGCCGCAATGGCACAACTACCGGGATGCGTGGAATTCCGCGCCGTTCGGACGGTTCTATGTCAACACGATCGTTACGACGATCGCCGGCACCGCGGCCAAGCTGATCAATGCCTGCCTGACGGCGTATGCACTCGCATTCCTGCGTTTTCCGGGCAAGAACCTGATTTTCATTCTGCTTCTGGCCGCGCTCATGATTCCCGAACAGGTGACGATCATTCCGAACTATCTGACGATGTCGAGCTTTCTCGGCCAGAACTGGATTAACACCTACCAGGGCATCATCCTGCCGGGCGCGGGCACGGCGGTGGGCACCTTTCTGATGCGCCAGTCGTTTCTGTCATTGCCGAGGGATGTGCTGGACGCTGCCAAGGTCGATGGCGCCAACCATCTGCAACAGCTTTGGCAGATCGTGATTCCGATGTCGAAGCCCGTGCTGGTGACCTTCGGTCTGATCTCCATGGAAGGCCGCTGGAACGACTATCTCTGGCCGTTGATCGTCACCAACCAGGACCGGATGCGCACGCTTTCGGTCGGCATCTCGTATCTCTATAACCCGGAATCGGTCGTCCGCTGGGGACCGCTGATGGCCGGCACCTTCTTCGTCATCGCGCCCCTCCTGATCGTCTATGTCTGGGCGCAACGGCATATCATCGAGGGGATCACGTCAGGCGCCACCAAGAGCTAGGCGCCCCCAACAACCTTGAATGCAGGCGCGCGCCACCCATGGGGCCCGCGGAGGACGCGCTGCAGAGTAGTTCGGCGGGGTCGAGCAATCGATACGCGCAACGAAAGGAACTCGAGGAGAAGATGAGTACATTGAATCGGCGAACCATGCTCAAAGGCGCAGCCGCTGCTGCTGCCGGATTGACCGTTGCCAGCAAGGCCTCGCGCACCTTCGCGGCTCCCGCCGTGATCCAGGGCGGTCCAGCCAAGATCGTCTATTGGGGCTCGTTTGCGGACCAATTGGGCGAAGCCGAAAAGGAGCTCTGCGACAACTTCAATGCGGCCCAAACCGACGTGCAGCTCGAATACCAATATCAGGGCACCTATGAGGAAACCGCGCAGAAGCTGACCGCGGCACTGGCCGCCAAGCAGACGCCCGATGTTTCGCTCCTCTCCGATGTCTGGTGGTTCAAGTTCTACCTGAACCGCGCGCTGGCCCCGCTCAACGATCTGATCTCTTCCAACGGTGTCGACACGAGCGACTATGTCGATTCGCTCTTCAACGAGGGCGTGCGCCAGGATCAGAGCTACTGGATTCCGATGGCTCGGTCTACCCCGCTGTTCTATTTCAACAAGGAGCTTTTCACGGGCGTCGGGTTGCCCGACGGGCCGAAGAAATGGGACGAGCTGGTGAATGTGGCGCAGGAGCTCGTCACCAAGGACGGCGATACGATGACCCGTTCCGCGTTCGCGCATCCGAACAGCGCGTCGTATATCGCCTGGTTGTTCCAGCCAGTCGTCTGGCAGTTCGACGGCGAATATTCGGATGCCGAGTTCAATATCAAGATCAACGAGGAAGGCGCGGTCAACGCCGGCAACTTCTATCGCAGCTCGGTGGCCGATGGATGGGCTTCCACGCCCGACGATGTCACGACCGACTTCGCCAATGGCTTCACCGCCTCGATGATGGCTTCCACTGGCGACCTCGGCACCCTCAAGCGGGACGCGACCTTCGAATATGGCACCGCCTTCCTGCCGGAAGAACTGTCGTTCGGGTGCTGCACCGGCGGCGCCGGGCTGGCCATCATGGCGGACAAGTCGCCCGAGCAGCAGCAGGCCGCCTTCCAGTTCGTCAAATGGGCAACCGAGCCCGAGCAGACAGCCTGGTGGTCGGAGCATACGGGCTATATGCCGGTGCGCAAATCGGCCGTCGCCAATATGTCGGATTTCTTCGCGGAGAACCCGAATTCCAAGACCGCGGTCGATCAACTGGCGAAGACACGGCCGCAGGATGCCGCGCGCGTGTTCATTCCCAATGGCGACCAGATCATCGGCAAGGGCCTGGAGCGAATCACCGTCAAGCTGGAAGAGGTCCAGCCGGTCTTCGACGATGTCGCCAAGACCCTGACCGAGGAAGCGCAACCCGTCCTAGAAGCCCTCGCGGACCTGCAATAGCTTCTTGTTCGATCGGTACACCCGCGGCGGCACCGGCGCCGCCGCGGGATTCGCTTCCTATCCGGTGACCGCGCCTTCGCTGGCCGATGTCGTCAACAGCGCGTACTTGCTCAGCACACCGGTTCGGTAGCGCGGCTCCGGTTTCACCCAGGCGCGTCGTCGTTCGGCCAGCTCCGATTCCGAGAGCGCCACGTCGAGCGATTGGTTGTCCGCGTCGATCGTGATCGAATCGCCATCGCGCAGTAGCGCGATCGGACCGCCCTCGAACGCTTCCGGCGTCACATGCCCAACGACCATCCCCCAGGTTCCCCCGGAAAACCGTCCATCGGTAATCAATCCGACCGATTCGCCCAATCCGCGCCCGACGATAGCCGAGGTCGGAGCCAGCATCTCCGGCATCCCCGGGGCACCTTTGGGTCCGAGATAGCGCAACACCAGAATCTCGCCCTCCCGCACTTCACCAGCCAGGATCGCATCCATCGCCGCTTGCTCGGTATCGAACACCCGAGCCGGACCCTGCATGCGCCGTACGCGCAATCCGGTCGTTTTCGCCACAGCGCCCTGGGGTGCGAGATTGCCGTGCAGAATCGAGAGATGTCCTTCGGCGTAGAGCGGGCGATCGAGCGGCCGCACGACCTCTGAATCAGGCGACAGCGTGTTGGGAAATGCGTGCAGCTCTTCGCCGAGCGTGCGTCCGGTGATCGTCAGGCAATCGCCGTCGATCAGCCCGGCATGCAACAGGAGATTCAATACCAGTGGAACTCCGCCCCCGGCGTGCAAATCGGTCGCCATGAATCGCCCGGATGGTTTCAGATCGCACAGCACTGGAATCCTGCGACGCACCCGCTCGAAATCATCGAGAGTCCATTCGACCTCGGCCACCCGAGCGATCGCCAGCAGGTGTAAAACCGCATTGGTCGAGCCACCGACGGCCATCACCAGCGCGGTCGCGTTTTCCAATGAGCGCCGGGTGATGATCGTTTTCGGGGTCAGTTGCTTGTCGATCGCTCGCAAGACAGTCCGCGCCGATTCTGCAGCGCTTTCCTGTTTGCCGCCATCGACATTGGTCATCGTCGACGACCCAAGCAACGACAACCCGAGCGCTTCGAATGCTCCCGCCATGGTGTTGGCCGAATACATCCCGGCGCAGGAACCGATACCCGGAATGGCGGCTCGCTCGACCTCCTTGACCTCCTCGACGGTCACGCGGCCGGCCGCGCATGCTCCTACTGCTTCGAAGGCGGAGACGATCGACAATTGCTCGCCGTGCCGGACGCCGGGCCGGGCGGTACCGCCATAGACAAAGATGGATGGCACATTCGCGCGGATCATCCCCAGCATCCCACCGGGCAGGTTCTTGTCGCACCCGCCGATGACCACCAGTCCATCGAGCCATTGCCCACCGGCGACGGTTTCGATGCAGTCGGCAATGACCTCCCGGGACACCAGCGAGTATTTCATGCCCTCGGTGCCCATCGACATACCATCCGAAATGGTCGGGGTACCGAAGGTTTGCGCTTTGCCGCCTCCTGCTTCGACGGCGTCCACCGCCGCATCAGTAAGTGATTGCAATCCGGCATTGCAGGGTGTGATGGTGGAATGCCCGTTCGCGATCCCAATGAACGGTTTGTCGAAATCCACGTCCTCATATCCGAGCGCGAAATACATCGCCCGGTTCGCGGCCCGATCGAGTCCATAGACGATCGCACCCGATCGTTTGCTGGATCGAGTCCCGTTCGAGTTAGCTGCCATGGGGTCGATTGCTCCTGACGCGTGGCTCCGTTCCCACTGAACGGCTTTGAAACCGAGTCTAGGAAGCACAGCGCCATATGGGAAATATCGAAGAACGACCGAATTGATATGCTCTTCGTATGGAAAACGAACGCGCACCCCTCCCCAATCTCCGCCAGCTCGAACAATTCGTCGCGGTCGGCGAAGAGCTGCATTTCGGCCGCGCGGCGCAGCGTCTGCATATGCACCAGGCGCCGCTGTCGCAGGCGATCCAGAAACTGGAGGTTTCGCTGGGGCTGCAACTCTTTGAGCGGACCCATCGATCGGTCAGCCTGACACCCGCGGGCGCGCTCCTGCTGGATGACGCGCGCGACCTGATCGAGCGATCGCAACGCTTCGTCCGCGCAGCCCACCAGCTCAGTCTGGGCGAGATCGGACGGTTGACGGTTGGGTTCGTTTCGACGGCGATGTACGGTCCGTTGCCGGCAATCGTCCACGCGTTTGGTGAACGGTATCCCGAAGTCGATCTGCGCTTGCGCGAAGGGACCAGCGATGTTCAGCTCCGCCAGCTCGAAGCTGAAGAGATCGACATTGGACTAGTGCTGGGCCAGCTACCGGGCGATCTGGGAGGTATTCGTGGAAAGCCGATTCTGACGGAACGGTTGATCGTGGCGTTGCCGGCAAGCTGGCCCGCCGAGCGATTTGGCGAGACAGCAACCGTGCAGCTCGAACGACTGCAAAGCGAACCGCTGCTCACGATTCCGCGTCAGGTCGGGCAAACACTCTATGACGCGATCGTGGACGCTTTTTCCCGGCGCGGACTCTCACCGCGGTTTGGACAGGAAGGAATTCAGATGCAGACATTGTTGGGGCTGACCGCCGCCGGGTTGGGATACACGATCGTACCGGAATCCATGAAGATGCTCGCCCGGCCCGATGTCCGATTTGCGGAGATCGCGGGAAATGCTCCCCGGGTCGAGCTCCAGATCGCCTGGCGCACCCGTGATCCCAATCCCCTCACCCGCAATTTCCTCCAGCTCGCCAGCCAGGGGACACGCTCCTTGAACCAATGGTCCCAAGCGCCGGGGGCTGTCAGGAAATGAGGAGGTCGCACCGCTCGGCGAGACCGACCGGGCGGAGCGTGATCGACCGGCGGTCGGTTCCGCGTACCCGCAATTCGATCAGGAGATACGCGTCTGGCAGCGCACCCAGCGCCCGTTCCGGCCATTCGATCAGCGTGATGGCGCGGTCGTCCTCGGTCAGCTCTTCGAATCCGAGCGTATCGAGCTCGTCCGGATCGTCGAGCCGATACAGATCGATATGCCGCAGGACCGCGCCGCCTGGCAGCGGAGTGTCCACGACCAGCGAAAAGGTCGGGCTCTGCGCCTGTTCCCGCACACCAAGCGCACGGCCGATCCCCTGCACCATCGTCGTTTTGCCCGCTCCCAGATCGCCATGCAGCAATACGACATCGCCGGGGCGCAACACTGCTGCAATGCGCTCACCCAGCGCCCGCGTCTCCTCGGCAGCAGTCGTTTCGAATTGCAGCTGGCTCATCGTCGCCGGTCCGGGATACGCATGGCCGCCGCGACGAGGTCGGCATTGCGGTCGACGGCGGCCCGGCGGGGGCCGGTGAGCGTATCCTCGAATCCGATGCGGGTATCGCACCCGCGACGCCGGGCATCGCGCACCCCGAACCAGGCCAGGGGACCATCGGTATGCTGCAAGCGCGGGACCATCAGGCCGATCCCATCGAGCCGCTGGTGGATCGCATCGAACCGCACCTTCGCTTCAGCCTCATTTGCCAATTCTGACCCCAGCGGTTCGACCAATATCCGCACCACGGCATTCGAGAATACCAGCAGCGACTGGCCGAATCGATCGACCTCATCGACTGTACCGATGCCCACTTCGATCCCGATCCCTGCGCCGATGAGCGCATACATGACATCGATCGCTCCGGTTTCCGAGCAATTCACCGAGGCATAATCGGGACCGTACCACGCCCGGATCGACGCCAGCCGCTTGCCGAGGTCGGGCTCGATCCAGGCGCCGGTCGAAACACCAACGGGCACATCGGCGCCGGCCTTGATCCGGCGAATGGTGCTATAGATGATCAACGGGTCGATCGTTTCGCGGCCCTGCGCATCGCGCGGATGCAGGTGGAGTTCGGCGGCTCCCGCGGCGACACAGGCAACGGCATCGCGCGCGAGCGCGTCTGCCGAGCAGGGGATCCCCGGATGCTCGTCGCAACGCCGCGCGCCATTGAGCGCCGCCTGGATCATGCGCGGTCTCGCTCGATTGCCGCAACGATCGCGTTTCCGACACCGGACGTGGTCGCGTGCCCACCGAGATCGGGGGTGCGCGGACCGTGCTCCGTGGTCCAGGCAATCGCACGCATGACCCGGACCGCCTCATCGTCCAGCCCGAGATGCTCCAGCATCAAGGCGGCACTCCAAACCGCCGCGATCGGATTGGCGATGCCCTTGCCGGCAATATCCGGGGCCGATCCATGCACCGGCTCGAACATGGAGGGATAGCGCCGTTCCGGATCGATATTGGTGCTGGCCGCGATCCCGAGACTGCCGGCGATCGCCCCGCCGAGATCGGACAGAATGTCGCCAAAGAGATTCGACCCCACCACGACATCGAACGTTTCCGGTCGCAATACCATCTTCGCGGCCATGGCATCGACCAGAATCGATTCCGTCGCGATATCCGGATAGTCGCGCGCGACCCGGTCGAATGTGTCATCCCAGAGGGTCATGGCATATTGCTGGGCATTGCTCTTCGTGACACTGGTGACTTTTTTGCGTGGCCGCTTGCGGGCCAATTCGAAGGCGTAGCGGATGATGCGCTCACAGCCGAATGCGGTAAAGAGCGCGGATTGGACCGCTATCTCCCGGCTAGCTCCCCGTGCGGCGAAATTGCGTCCCCCGACTCCGGCGTATTCACCCTCCGAATTCTCTCGCACCACGATGAAATCGATCGTCTCCGGTGAGCCGGTGCGCAGCGGGCTTGCGATCCCGGGGAGCAGGCGAACCGGGCGGACACAGGCGTACTGGTCGAATCCCTGGCAGATCGCCAGGCGCAATCCCCAGAGGGCAATATGGTCGGGCACCTCCGGCCAGCCGACCGCGCCGAAATAGATGGCATCGAAATCCCGCAGGCGATCCAATCCATCCGGCGCCATCATGACTCCATGTTCGAGGTAGTACTGGCTGCCCCAGGGAAACCACTCGAATTCGAAAGCGAACCGGCCCTCGCTGCCAGCCTGAAGCGCTTCCAGCACCTGCAACCCAACCGGTACGACCTCGTTACCGATACCGTCCCCGGGGATGACCGCGATGCGAAAGGTTCGATTCGTTATCTCGGTCATTGTGTCTCCTCGATCGAGCAACACAGAACGATTCCTGCGCGCTCAGCATTTGGACGAGGGAATCCAGGCGACGTACTCGTCCAGACAGCGTACTGCACTGCGCCGTTCGATTAGCTCTCGCGAAGCGGAGCACGAAGAATCAGGCGAGCCCGCCCGCCTCGCCGCCAGTTGGTTGTCAGGATTGTGGAAACTCCTTCGCTCGCTCCGCCTGCAAACGCGTCGAACGCTCGGCGCCGTTTCCGTGACGCCTCGGCCAAGGCCGCATTGCGAATGAACTCCGATGTTTTCATCCCATTCTCTCGCGCGGCTCGGGCTATTGTCGCGAGATCGTCTCCGCTGAATCTCACCGAAACGACTGCTCGCGGTGGTTTCGACGGCTCATGACGGACAGCATGCTCCATCGCCCAGTTCTCCGGGTTCTGCAATTCGTCGAGTTCGTTCTTATTCATCGGGCTTCCTCTCCCAGGATCGATCATGGGCAAAGTACCCATTCAGATTTCTTGCAAAACCATGCGGTGATCGGCCGCCATAGCTCGGCGTCGGTTGTCTCTTCGATCGGGATAGCAAGACACGCCCTGGGGGGCGATCCCGATTACCAGATACTTCGCTCGGCGGTACTTTCGATTCGCCACCGCCGCGAACGGGTGGTCGAGCACCTGCATTGCCGCCTCGATGGTTACCCCGTGAACCCACATTTTCTCTTCGTTATCATCATCGAACAGAAATTCGCTGACGCGCGCCGTTGGCATCGGAACATTGGCTTCCTGCATGCACTACAACTGTAGTATGTTTGTAGTGCACCTACAATCGCGACGGGAGCACAATCAGATGTGGACTGAGTGGATCATTCTGGCTGACTACGTGGAATATACGAGCGGTAAACTCTACATGATGGGAGGGGGATGGGAGCACCTGACAATCAATCACCCCGCACGGATTCACAATTGCGGGATCGCAGCCGCGTTTCGCGTGAATTGGGATGAGATCAATGTTCCGCACGATGTCACCCTCTCCCTGTTCTCCAGTACGTCGACCGATCCGCTCGCCGAAGTGCAGGCCCTGGTCGAGCTCGGGCACAAGGGAAAGCTCTCCGCTAGCAATTCACAGCTCGCGCAACTGGCGGTCAATCTGACGATCGAGTTCCCGGCCGAAGGCAACCATTATCTGCGCACCACGATCGACGGACGCGAGGATCGAACGTTCCCCTTCGCCGTTCGATTCGGCCACGAGCTTCAGCGAGACGCTGGCACGGGCGATATCTAGACACGGAGCCGCGATTCCAGGAGATGCTCAGCGAATCGAGCACATGCGTCCCGTAGCCAACCTCACGAACGCCGCGCTGGGAGTATGATCCTTGGCGGTATCTTCGCGCTTTTCGTGAAACGTAACGCCTATGTCTCCCAGTCGGACGATTTCCGACGATATCTTCTTTCTTGGCGACTTGCTCGGTGAGGTCATCACCGCGCAGGCTGGCTCAGGCGCCTTCGAATTGGAAGAGACCGTGCGCGGTCTGGCCAAGGCGCACCGCGCTGGCGATCCCGGCGCGGGAACCGAGCTCTCCGCATTGATCTCGGGGTTGAGCATCGACGAAGCCGTCCTCTTGATTCGCGCCTTCACCAGTTATTTCCAATTGATCAACCTCTCCGAGGACAACGAGCGGGTACGCCGCATTCGCCGGCGCGAAGCAGAAACGTATCCCGCGGCCCGGCGCGGTTCGATCCGTGAGGCGATCGAGCTCTTGCAGCAACGAGGCATGTCCGGCAGCGACGTCGCGACGCTGCTGCAGCGGGCACAGGTGCGGCTGGTCATGACCGCGCATCCGACCGAGGCCCGGCGTCGCACGATCCTGGAAAAACAGGCGCGCATCTTCCGCACCCTGCGCGATCTGGACGAGCGCTCGCTTCTGCCCCGTGAAATCGAGCGGATCCGTCTCCGGCTGGCCGCGACCGTCGCGGAACTCTGGAGCAGCAGCGAAGTACGCGCGGTCCGGATGAAAGTCAGTGACGAAATCCAGGCCAGCCTGATCCATTTCCGCACCAATCTGTATCACGTGGTGCCGGAAATCTATCGCGATCTGGAGGAAGCGCTCGCCGATATCTATCCGGACGACTTCATTCCGGTGCCGTCGTTTCTCACCTTCGGATCATGGGTCGGAGGAGACCGCGATGGCAACCCCTTCGTGACCCCCGAAGCCACCCGCGAGGCGCTGGTCATGATGCGCGATTCGTGTCTCACATCGCTGGATGAGCGGTTCGGGCAGGTGGCTGGCCGGATTTCGGTTTCGACGATGATCGCCGGGGCATTCCCCGAGCTGGACCTCCGGCTCGCCCAGAACCGCGAGCGATTTCCCGAGGTGGCCGCCCGGCTGATGGCCGAGAATATCGATGAGCCATTCCGGCAGTTGCTCACCCTCATGCGCGAGCGAGTCCGCGCCACCCGGCTGGAACTCCCGGGAGCCTATTCCCATCCCGATGAGCTGCTGGACGATCTCCGCCTGATCGAACGGACCCTGATCGATCGCGGTGAAGCGCTGATCATCGGCGGCGACTTGCACGATCTGATCCGGCAGGTGGAAGTGTTCGGATTCCATTATGCCCGGCTCGATATCCGCGATCATTCCCGCCGCCACGAAAAGACGATCGACGAATCGTTCCGGTTGACTGGTATCGCCGAGCACTATGCCGGCCTTTCGGAGGAGGAGCGAATCCGGATCCTGGCACGGGAGATCGAGAGCCCCCGCCCGATCGTTCCGCTCGATCTGCGGCACTACAGCCCGGAAGCCGCCGAGGTGATCCAAACCTTCCGCACCGTCAAGGACGTGATGGACGGCGCGCATCAGGGAGCCATTGGCACCTATGTCATCTCGTTTGGCGAATCGGCATCCGACGTGCTGGAAGTGCTCTTGCTGATGAAGGAAGCCGGGCTGGCAAGTCCGGGCGGAAAGGACGCTCGCCTGCCGATCGCCCCGCTCTTCGAACAGGACGCTTCGCTGGCTGCTTCCGCCGATGTCATGCGCGCCCTGCTGGCGGAGCCAGTCTATCGAAACGCGCTCGCCGCCCAAGGGAACGCCCAGGAGATCATGGTCGGGTATTCCGACTCGAACAAGGAGCTCGGCTATCTCGCGTCGTCGTGGTCGCTCTACGAGGCGCAAATAAAGATGAAAGACCTCTTCAACGAGTTCGGGATCGATTTCACCTTCTTCCACGGACGGGGCGGTTCGGTCGGGCGCGGCGGCGGTCCATCCAATGTCGCCATTCTGGCGCAACCAGCCGGAACGGTTGGTGGGCGTATCAAGATGACCGAACAGGGCGAGGTGGTGGCCGGGCGCTACGGCCTGCGGGAAATCGCGCACCGGGAACTGGAATTGGTCACGGGCGCGGTGCTCGTTTCCATGGTCGGGTTGCTGAACGCCCCCACCGGACAGCAGCTGGACGGGTACGAGCGCGCGATGGCGGAGATGACCGCGCGCTCGACCGAGGTCTACCAGGCGCTCGTCTATGGCGATGAGGGGTTCGTCTCGTTCTTCGAGCAGATGACCCCAATCCGCGAGATCAGCGAGCTCAAGCTCGGATCGCGTCCGGCCCGGCGCACCACCTCACATCGCATCGAGGATTTGCGCGCGATCCCGTGGGTTTTTTCCTGGACCCAAGCTCGTGTGCTCCTGCCCGGTTGGTACGGGCTCGGCTCTGCGTTGGAGACTGGGGTAGCGCACCATGGGCTCGACTACCTTCGGGAAATGGAAACCAACTGGCCCTATTTCGCGGCGGTCCTCTCCAATGCCGAAATGGCGCTGGCCAAAGCCGATATGCGCGTGGCCGCGCAATATATCGAGCTGGTCGAACCGGTCGAGCTGCGCGAGCGAATCTGGACCGCGATTACCGGTGAATTCGACCGGACCGTCCGCCTGCTGCTCGATGTGACCGGGCAGCAGGCACTACTCGACCGCGATCCCGTTCTGCAACGATCGATCGCACGGCGAAATCCGTATGTCGATCCGCTTTCGTTCATCCAGGTCGAACTGCTCGAACGATTCCGTGACAACGGATCGGTGGAGGAATTCCTGCGCCCGGTGCTGCTCAGCATCAATGGCATTGCCGGCGCGCTCAAGAACACCGGGTAGGGTCGATCCGGGAGTTCCGGCCATTCGAAAAGCTCCGAGCAAACCGAGTCGGGAACCAGTTGGCGGCCGCCAGGAACCGGTCGCGCGCGGCACGGTCGTTTGTCGTTATGTGGCGGCGCGTGAGCCGGGGCGGCGCCCGGCTGGTCGGATTTTCCGGATTTCGCCTGTTCGAAGGTCGAACAGCCCTGTTTTTCAGGGCAGAGAAACCTTCCACACTCCTCGAACGATGTGTAGAATGGGACGGGGGAAACTGGGATAAGTCTTGGGATTTCGTCGATTGGGGTCGACGGGAAGGGTCCGCTTTGAAACGGTTTGCATCTTTTCTGCTCATAGTGTCGCTGCTTGCGGTTTTTGTGCTTCCGATCGTGGAGCCAACGTACTCCGCGTTCGCTCAACCCGACGGGTCAGCGGTCAGCGATGGCGACGGAGACGAACCCGTCGAACTGCCCACCGACGAACCGGCCGCGACCGATACACCGGTTCCACCCCCGACCGATACCCCAGTTCCGCCAGCAACCGATACGCCGGTCCCACCGCCGACCGAAGAACCACCCGCATCCGCGACCCAGGAACCCTCGGCAACCGATATTCCAGTTCAGCCCGCCGCCGCCTCGTCGACTCCAGTCAAGGACTTCCAGACAGGTGATCTGGTCGCGGCAACGACGCGGCTCAACTGCCGGGAGGTCGCGTCCTCGGGCGCGGTGCTCACCATTCTCGAAAAGAATCAACAGGTGTTCGTCGTCGAATCAGCCCAGCCAGCGGGTGGCTACAACTGGGTGCAGGTCCAGTTGCAGGATGACGCGACCACACGCTGCTTCGCAGCGGATCAGTATCTG